>NZ_JAVAYL010000178.1:0-468 GCF_054185225.1 Bradyrhizobium sp. 18BD
GAAATTCTGCTGGTTCTGGACGTTGATCTTTCGATAAAGAACCAATAAAATAAACGCCATCATCTAAATCATAGTCGTCGTGTATTGGAGCTATTAACGTATCCATTATAAACGAGCCTTGTGTCTGAAATTCAATTTTGTGCGCATTCGGCAGCGTTAACCGAAACACATTGTAGCCGTTAGTAATACGTGCACGACGATTGTCTCTGACCAAAACAAGCTTATCTCTTTTGGGCTCTGATAATCGAATCTTTTTGTTATAATCTTGAAATAGTCCATGAGTATTTGCCATCGTATCAATTGGTCTTAAATGTTTTGTGATTCTTAAAATATGCCTTTATATCTGGGTCTTTAGCAGCTAAAAGACCCCTAATGTTCCCTTTACCTTTTATAAATTTTATTGCTTTCGGTGTCGCGCAATCGAGCTTAACTAGCTTTTTTTGATCTCCAGAAATTTCTTCAGAAGGA
>NZ_JAVAYL010000179.1:0-468 GCF_054185225.1 Bradyrhizobium sp. 18BD
TTGCGATTTATACTGAAGCTGCAGTTAAAAATCTAATTGTCGATGCATTAGATGCAACATGAGATGTATTGCAGACTGGAGATACTAGGTTACGAGTAAATTAAAAATCGAACTGATGAGATAATTTGGATTGTTGGGATTCTCATCAGTTCGATTTTTTAATTTGGTGTTGATGACGTTGAATATTGCCTAATTAAACGACATCGTAACCTTGATCTTCAATTGCGTCTTTCATTTGAGATACAGCAACTTTACTGTCATCATATTGAACACTTACTTGACCATTTTCAAGGTTAACGTCAGCTGAAGTGACACCGTCAATATTATTTAATGCAGATTCAACAGCACTTTTGCAGTGACCACAGCTCATACCTTCAACATTTAAAATTTCTTGTGACATAGCATTCACCTCCTTTTAGAGCCACTTATTATTTATAATAATTAGTGGCTCTTATGCAGTTGGAGCGA
>NZ_JAVAYL010000180.1:0-467 GCF_054185225.1 Bradyrhizobium sp. 18BD
TAACTGTTCTGATACATCTGCTTTCATTGCGCAACAGATACACCCCTCTGTCAGTTCACTTAAAGGTATGTCTTCAGATACTAAGGCACCATCAACACTCATTTTCCCAAATTCATTCATGATGACTGCTGGTTTCAGCGATTCCTTTAATGATTCAGCGAGCAAATGATTTAAGACAGTCGTTTTACCGCTACCTAAAAACCCACCTATAATAACTATTTTCATCTGCGACTCTCCTCTTATACTTCATATGAATAGCATATTCCAAGATAGATCTCCTATTGACTGACATGACTCTATATTCAGTTATAGTTCATTTTTTTAAATAATCAGCATTACTATTTTAACAATGATGCCTACACCAATAACTAAAGACAATGATGTCACCATTTGCTTTCCAATTAATTTTAGTGCTGACTGACCACCTAAATGTTTCAAAAGCATCGTCATTGTGACCGAGCACGCTG
>NZ_JAVAYL010000181.1:0-467 GCF_054185225.1 Bradyrhizobium sp. 18BD
CTTTATAATTTACACAGTATGAGTAAAATTGTTTTACAAAACTTCGTATTAATCATAGATTAAATTAGCCACAGCTATTAAAATTGCCTCTATTTTTTGTTGTAAATATCTATTTTTTATTACTAATACGGTCAATGAAATTAATGATAGTTTCTCTTTTTTATATTTTTTAATATATATATGGGATTACTTTTACTTGTTATAAAAATATTGTGGAGTAACATAACTTAACAAACTATCCAAAGTGTTAATCTCGGCATATGGTTGTATTTTGGTAGTATTCTTGATTTTCTGAGGGTTAAACCACACACCTTTTATATTTGCATTTTGAGGACCAGCAATATCCTTTTCTAAGTCATCCCCGACAAATAAAGTATTTTCCGGTTGTAAATTTAACTTATTTAATGCTAGTTCGAATATACGTTTATCAGGTTTACTAAATCCCACTTCTTCAGAAATAATGATTG
>NZ_JAVAYL010000182.1:0-467 GCF_054185225.1 Bradyrhizobium sp. 18BD
TCCGCTAATAGAAAAAGCGATAGCAGAAAATCTGTCAGCCAGTGAAATTAAACAGGCTATCAAAAATTGGCGTGCCGATCATCATCGGGTGTAAAGACGGCATTATAGGATCAATCTACAAGCGTATCTTTTAGTGTTTTGAGTAATTTGTACATTCGAGGATCATTAAGAGTTTGGAGCCGGTATTCGCGGTAGGTAACGGTATTTTCCCGAAATGTTACGAAATAATCATTCTCATTTATTACATTTATTTTGATGAACAGTTGGTCCGTTCGTAGGACATTGTGTACTGATCTGGAGATAATAAGATAATGCACTGATGTACCAATGCGAAAGTATTTATCCTCGCCCTCTATCTGTAGTTTTAAAATAAATTCTCTTAAAGGTTTAAACCGTTCAAAACCGGAGTAATTGGTGATGAGATCGTCATATCGCAATAATGTTTCTGTCCACGACTCATGAAACAG
>NZ_JAVAYL010000183.1:0-466 GCF_054185225.1 Bradyrhizobium sp. 18BD
GTTCGCCCTGGCCAGCATTACGCGCTCCCTGATCCCGCGCGCGCTCCGCGCCCTGCAAACGTAGAGCGGATCTGGGATCAGGCCGTCGACGTGCGTGGGACACTCGCCGAGCGCTATCTGGCGCGCCGCAACCTACTGCTGCCGCCGCCGCCGGACATCCGCTTCCATCCACGCTGCCCATATCTACCGAAACCTAAAACGGCGTTTCTTCCGGCGCTGCTCGTAGCGGTTCGCGAGGTCGGGAAGCTCGTCGCGATCCAACGGATTTTTCTCGATAGCGAAAGCGCCGACTATACTCGCAAAGTCATGCTTGGCACGCCGCTGTCCGGCGCATGGCGGGGCAGGGCAGGGGGCGCGACCCTCGCGATCGCGGAAGGATTCGAGACTGCCGACGCCTTCACGCGACTGAACGACATTCCTTGCTGGGCCTCACTCGGGGCGCGGCGCCTTGATCAACTCGTCATAC
>NZ_JAVAYL010000184.1:0-466 GCF_054185225.1 Bradyrhizobium sp. 18BD
TACAGCCGTTGTGACAGCAGATCGTGAAGTAAGTCAGGATGAACTGAATACTACGTTGGCAGATACAAAATTCAAAGTTGTCAGCGAATAACAAAAAAACAGGGCCTACCATCATGCGTAGGCCCTGTTTTTTTGTTATGGTAGTTTTGCTTTAATTTCCTGATAAATCTTAGTCGTTTCTTGACCATCACGCGCAGTATAATAATAAACTTTCTCCCGTGTTTCTATTTTCAGAATCGGCTGACTTTTTGTATAAATTAGTAAATAAGCAGGTTTTCCAGCGACTTTAAATTCTCCTGTTAAGTAACTATCTGTCGCAGCGCCCATTGTGCGAATGCGTTCTTGAGGTAAGTCATCAATCAAAGAAACAGCAGCGATTTGGTTAAAAGGAATCGATCTCGTTTTTGCTAATGGGGCAGATAAT
The DNA here is from genome assembly GCF_054185225.1 of Bradyrhizobium sp. 18BD. Classification (NCBI taxonomy): domain Bacteria; kingdom Pseudomonadati; phylum Pseudomonadota; class Alphaproteobacteria; order Hyphomicrobiales; family Nitrobacteraceae; genus Bradyrhizobium; species Bradyrhizobium sp. 18BD. The sequence goes on from NZ_JAVAYL010000184.1 coordinate 425, forward strand.
TCAATTTGTTTCTTTTCGATGGTTGCTTGAAAGGCATGGTTA
>NZ_JAVAYL010000185.1:0-465 GCF_054185225.1 Bradyrhizobium sp. 18BD
TGTAGCATTTTTCATCATAAATTATATCGGTATGGAAAAACCTGACATCCTATATTTAGTTGGAAGAACTATTATTGCAAAACTTGCTTTCATACTCATTTGTCTTACAGTATTTTCTATTATTAATTCTCCAGAGCGCAAGATTAAACTCGGTACGACTTTACCGATTGCATTAATTATTGGTATCATTTTCGGCGCCATATTTTTAACGGTACAAATCGGTGTCATCACTGGGTTAAGCAGCGGTGTGATTGCTACGTTTATTTGGGAATTGATTGAAAAAAATAAAGGAGGTCGTTCATCATGACAACAGCATTAATTGGTGTAATTGTATTAATCTTACTAATTATTAGCTTTGTGACAAACTACCGTGCTATGAAATCAGCAAAAGAACAAGGAAGTAATGCAACAAGAGCTACAATTATGGTAGGCATAGATATTATCTTAATTGTACTTATCATCGTG
>NZ_JAVAYL010000186.1:0-465 GCF_054185225.1 Bradyrhizobium sp. 18BD
GTTCGTGATATTATATATCGAAATAACGCAATTTTTCAGAATTTTATTGCGTTAAAACAAATATTTTTTATCAGCCATGCATTTTTATTAAATAAATACCCCACATCACTCAAAAATGAAATTGTTGCAAATAATCATTACTAATACAGTAAAAATATCAACCTCTATTTTGCAGCGGCCATTTGCAGCAGCACCTGGACATGATGAAATTTTACTTCTGACTGGTTATCTAATACCATCGCCGCCCCATTTTTTTCGGTATACATAGGCCAATTGGGTAAACCTTTTGCATTCGGGTTACCCGTGCGTGCGAAATTTATCCAGGCCTGGCTTATTTTTGCTGCCAGCGCGTAAGCCTCTTTTCCGCCGCCGGTAAACTCTTCACAACGGCTAATGTTATTAAACTGGAATGCGATATCCATGCAATGTACCGATTTGTACATCCCATCCATCACCGGCGATTGC
>NZ_JAVAYL010000020.1:0-178426 GCF_054185225.1 Bradyrhizobium sp. 18BD
CTTGACTAGAGCTGCGCGCGCCATCTCCACGCTTCCACGGTCGGGACGAAGAGCTGGCCTGCAATCGAACAAAGAGCTGACCATAAACCTTGACACACCAAATCCCCATGTGAGCAATCCAGACTGCCTCCGAGGCAAGATTCTGGATTGCTTCGCTGCGCTCGCAATGACGGGGGAGAGAGCGGAGGCCCCTACTCCAGGCTCTCCACCTGGCGCAGGCTCGGGAACAGCTTCATCCACAGCAAGGCCACCGCCACCGTGCAGACGCCGCCGAGCACGGCCGCGGGCATGGCGCCGAACAGGGCTGCCGTCAGCCCGCTCTCGAACTGGCCGAGCTGGTTCGAGGCGTTGATGAAGAGGAAGTTTACCGCGCCGACGCGGCCGCGCATCTCGTCGGGCGTCGACAACTGCACCAGCGAGAAGCGGATCACGACGCTGATCGTGTCGGCTGCGCCGAGAACGGCGAGCGACAGCACCGACAGCCACATCCAGGACGACAGCGCGAACACGATCGTGGCAATGCCGAACACGATCACCGCCTGGAACATGCGCAAGCCCACATGCCGCGTGATGGCGTGGCGCGCCAGCACCATGGTCATCAGCAGCGCGCCCACCGCAGGCGCCGCGCGCAGCACGCCGAGCCCGACCGGACCGGCCTGGAGAATGTCGCGGGCATAGATCGGCAGCAGCGCGGTGACGCCGCCGAACAGCACGGCAAACAGGTCGAGCGAGATGGTGCCGAGGATCGCCGGATTGCTGCGGATGAAGCGGACGCCGGCAAAGATGTTGTCAGCCTCCGTTCCCTCCTTGAGGGCCGCCTGCGGGCGCGGCTGGATGAAGCCGGTCAGGATCATCCCGAGAATCCAGAACAGCAGCATCACGGCGTAGGCGAGATGCGGCGCGATCGCATAGGCAAAACCGCCGAGCGCCGGACCCGTGATGGTCGCGACCTGCCCCGCCCCGCTCGCCACCGCGGTTGCGCGCTGGAGCGAGCCTTGCGGCGCGATCAGCGGCAGCAGCGCCGCGGTGGTCGGGCTCTCGAAGGCGCCGGCAATGCCGAGCACGAAGGTTGCAACAAAGATCTGCACCTCACTGACCGCGCCGAGATAGGTGATCACGGCAAGATAGAGTGCGGTCGCGGCTTCCACGAGCTGGCAGAGCTGCACCACCCGCTTGCGTTCAAAACGGTCGGCGGCGTGGCCGGCGACGAAGACGAGCAGCGCCGTGGGCACGAATTGCACCAGCCCGACCATGCCGAGGTCGAAGGCCGAGCCGGTCAGGTCGTAGATCTGCCAGCCGATCGCGACCGCTGCGATCTGGCTGGAAAAGCGTGACAGGCTGCGCGAGAGCAGGAAGAACAGGAAGGCGCGGTGGCGGAGGAGCTCACCGGCGGTGACCGGCGGACTGACGGATACTGGCTGCACTGGCATCGCCGCTTCGGTCACGCTCGGATGGTTCGCCCCAAAAATATCGACGCGCCCCGCGTGGCTGACGCGGGCCTGCTTGTCAACAGCGGGCGGCACCTAGGGCCATCCGGCATTGCGTTTGCAACGCACGCGCGGCCATAATCATTGGGGCTTTGGGGACATCATGCTACGGCTGCAATCGACACTCGGCGTTTTCGCATTGCTGCTGATCGCCTTCGCGCTGGCGGAGAATCGCCGCGCGGTCTCCCTGCGCCAGGCGGCGATCGGCCTTGTCGCGACCTTCGCCACCGCGATCCTGCTTTTGAAGGTGCCCGTTGTGGCGCGCGCCTTCGGCGCCATCAACGACGCGGTCGGCGCCATCTCGGCGGCCTCGCGCGCCGGCTCATCCTTCGTGTTCGGCTATGTCGGCGGTGGCACCCTGCCATTCGAGCTCAAGGTGCCGGGCGCCGATTTCATCCTGGCGTTCCAGGCGCTTCCGATCGTGCTTGTCATGAGCGTGCTGACGACGCTGCTGTTCTATTGGCGCGTGCTGCCGCCGATCGTGCGCGGCATGGCCTGGCTGCTGGAGCGGACGCTCGGCGTCGGCGGCGCGGTCGGGCTCTCGACCGCCGCCAATATCTTCCTCGGCATGGTCGAGGCGCCGCTGTTCGTGCGGCCGTATCTGGCGCAGATGACGCGCAGCGAATTGTTTCTGATCATGACCGGCGGCATGGCCGGCATCGCCGGCACGGTGCTGGTGCTCTATGCGACGCTCCTTGCTCCTCTTATTCCTGATGCGGCCGCGCATTTCGTCATCGCCTCGGTGCTGGGCGCACCGGCGGCGATCCTCGTCAGCCTGATCATGGTGCCCGAGACCTCGGACAAGCGCACCGGCGCTACGCTGGAAGATCCGGAGACGGAGGTGTCCAGCACGATGGACGCGATCGTGAAAGGCACGAGTGCGGGGATCGAGCTCTTGATCAACATCGTCGCGATGCTGCTGGTGCTGGTGGCGCTGGTCTATCTCGTCAACGCCGTCCTCGGCCTCCTGCCAAACATCGGCGGCGCCGCGATCTCGCTGCAACGGCTGCTCGGCCTCGTCATGGCGCCGGTGTGCTGGCTGATGGGACTGCCGTGGGATCAGGCGGTGACGGCCGGCAGCCTGATGGGCACGAAGACCGTGCTCAACGAGCTGATCGCCTATGTCGATTTCTCAAAGCTGCCGCCCGATACGCTCGATCCGCGATCGCGCCTGATCATGCTGTACGCGATGTGCGGCTTCGCCAATTTCGCCAGCCTCGGCATCATGATCGGCGGCCTGGGCGTGATGGCCCCGGAGCGGCGCGACGAGATCAACGCGCTGGGGCTGAAGTCGATCGTGTCGGGGACGCTGACGACGTGTTTGATGGGGGCTGTGGTGGGGGTGTTGAGTTAGCGACGCTCCGCTCGTCATTGCGAGCGAAGCGAAGCAATCCAGAAATGCATCCGCGGAAAGATTTCTGGATTGCTTCGTCGCAAGGGCTCCTCGCAATGACGTGCGGAGAGACATGTGCCCAATCCCGCTCAACCGCACAATTTGTTCTTCTGCAAGATGCGCCGCACCTCGGGCATCTTGGCACGGCACGGCTCGGCCGCCATGGCCTTCGCCTCGCTGGTCCGCCCCTGCACCAACAGCAACACCGCCATCAAGCCCTGCGCCCCGGCGCGCACCGGCCCGCCCGCCACATCGGTAGCTGCGAGCGACATGGCGGCTCGCACTTCCGTCTCGGCGGCGCGGAGGTTCTCCTGTTCCAGGAAGTAGATCGCACGGAAATAATGCGCCCTCGGGTCATTCGGGTAGCGCGTGACCAGGTCGAAAGACCGGTCGGCCACCTTGCCACCCTTGTCCGGATACTCCGAGATGCGGACATACTGCTTGGCGTCGGCCATGTAGGACGCATAATGGGCCGCCGCGAAGCCGGCGCAGATCAGGGATCCGACGCAGCCTGCGAGCAGCGTCATGCTCGCGCTCCGCGGCAGGCTGTCATAGGAACGGAAGAGGACCCACGGCATGATGGCGAGCGCGCCGCCGGCCAGCGCGCCACCTGCATGGGCAAAATAGTCGACATTGCCGGAGGCGCCGAAGGCAAGCGGCAGCAGTGCGGGAACACCGAAGAAGAGCGACGTCTTCAGCCTCGATATGGTTTGATCGGCATCCGCTTCGGGATCGAAGCTCGAGACGAACAGCGCGGCGATGAGCCCGGTAATGGCGCCGGACGCACCGACGCCGGGCTGGCCGGGCGCATTGCCCAGCAGCGAGGCGGCCTCGCCGACCAGCGCACTGGCAACGAAGATCAGCGCAAACCAGCCACGGCCGATCAGAGGCTCCAGCCTGACGCCGACGATGAACAGCGCAATGCAGTTGCCGATGAGGTGCCAATCGCTGCCATGCAGAAGCGGCGCGAGACCGATCCGCCACCACTCTCCCCGTCCGGCGACCAGATCGTAGCTGGTCGCGCCATAAGCGATCAGCGAACGGACATCGAGTGAGCCATCCGGCGCAACGTCGATGGCCAGACTGCGTTGCAGAGCGAAGATCAGCAGCAGACCGAAAATCAGGCCGATGGTGAGGAAGGGGATATCGGCCAGAAGTTTGTTGTCGGCAAAGAGCGTCCCCTCATCGGACAACGGACCGCGGTCGCGCATGACCGCCGGCGCGACCGGCGCGGCGGCGGGCTGAAACGATGCGGATTGAAACGATCCCCTCGGGGCTGGCGCCACAACGCCGCGTCGGCCAAAAGTCGCCATGAAAGCATATCCCGCGTTTTCACAGCCTTGAGTTGACGCGAGAGGTATTTTCGACTGGTTAGCGCCCGCGCTTTGGGCGACTAGAACCTTCGGGCTGGTAACGGTCCGGTTTCGCGGATCAGGCGCATTTTAGCGATCGCGCGTAGTGATGCCGTAGCCCGGATGGAGCGCAGCGCAATCCGGGAAAGTGCGCGCCGTCGCAGGCAGCGGCCCCGGATTACGCTTCGCTCCATCCGGGCTACGAAGAAACTCTTTCCCCGTCATTGCGAGCGAAGGGAAGCAATCCAGAAATGTATCCGCGGAGATAGTCTGGATTGCTTCGTCGCCTGCGCAAGATTGCTTCGCAATCTTGTCGCGGGCTCCTCGCAATGACGATACCGCGAGATCTACGCCTTCAACTCCACCGTCTTGAACTCCGCCGGCAAAATCACCTCCAGCAGCTCCACGTCGTCCGAATAATCCAAAATCATGTGCTTGATCTTCGGCGGCTGGGTCCAGGCGCTGCCTTCCTGCATCAAGGTCTCGCCCTGCCCGTCCATGTAAGTCTTCACCCAGCCCTTCAGCACGTAGACCATCTGGAATTCGACGTCGTGGAAGTGGAGTTTTGACACCTCAGCCGGATCGCAAGGGCCTTGCAGACGGATGACGTGAGCTTGCGCGAGGCCGTGGCTGGCGGCGGCGATGCCGAGGTCGCGGTACTTGGCGTAGGCGCGCAGGCCGTCGGCTTTGAAATCTTCTTCGCGGTGATGGCTGATGGCGATGCGCTGCTTCGGGCGCGCGGGTTTCTTGACGGATGATTTTGCTGTCGTCACACGCGCCTTCGCCTTCACGGCCTTGCGTGCGGAGGATCGCGCGGCGGATTTGGCGCCGCTCCGCTTCTTCATCGCGGTCTGGGCTGCGCTGCGCGATTTTGTTGTCTTGCTTGTTTTCTTGCTCGCTTTCTTGGCCATGGGCCGCCTCCCGTTGTTGTTATAGGCGGAGGCTAGCACAGAAACGAGATATCACAGGGTGGGCAAAGCGGAGCGTGCCCACCTTTCGCGCGCGATCATGGAGAGATGGTGGGCACGGCGCTTGCGCGCCTTTGCCCACCCGACGAGAGCGGTGCTCGCTACGAGACCGCTGCTCAGCTCAATGCAGGCGGAACACGCCGTCCACGGAGCGCAGCTCGGCCGGCTTGATCAGCTTGGAATGCGCGACGGTCACCGAGAACAGGGGGCCGTCGAGCTTCTCCTGCCAGAACGCCAGGAAGTCCGAGAGCGCCGGGAATTTCGGGAACATGTCGTAGTTCTGCCAGACATAGGTCTGAAGCAGCGACGGGTGATCCGGCATCCGGTAGAGAATTTGGGCCGTGGTCAGCCCGTAGCCCAGCATCTGTTTCCGGAAGTCCTCGGAAACGCCCCCAACCCGCAATCCCATGCCAACCTCCTTTGCAGGAGCGCATTCAGGGGGCGGCTTGCCGGTACGCTGCTACGAGCCACCCGGAAACGATGCGCTCACATGAGAGAAATGTGACGCAAACTGACAACCCATCTCAAGCCCAAAAGTTTAACAAGCTGTTGAAATTCAACGCGTTAGCAGCAGACCGGCCTCCGTGCTAATACGGACGCCAAGGGGCCCGTCAGCTCGGTTAACGATGGTAAAGGATTCTGGCACCTCGGCCTTCAGAGTGCCGAATTTTCTGCTAGAAGCCCTTGCCCCCGCAAAATTCCTGTCCTATTTCAGCCTCGCCCGTGCTAGCACTCGCGGGCAACGATTGCTAACAACCTCAAAATCCTCAACTCGTGCAAATGTTTAGGAGGACTGCATGAACTTCCGTCCGCTTCACGACCGCGTCGTGGTCAAGCGCATCGACGCAGAAGAGAAGACCGCCGGCGGCATCATCATTCCCGACACTGCCAAGGAAAAGCCCTCCCAGGGTGAAGTCGTCGCCGTTGGCCCGGGTGGCCGCGACGAAGCCGGCAAGCTGATCCCGATCGACCTGAAGGTCGGCGATCGCGTGCTGTTCGGCAAGTGGTCCGGCACCGAGGTCAAGATCGACGGCGTCGATCTCCTGATCATGAAGGAAAGCGACATCATGGGCGTCCTCGACGTCCCCGCTTCCAAGAAGAAGGCGGCCTAAGAGCCCCCTCTCTCCCTCCCGTCAAACATCATCCAAGGAAAATTCCAGATGGCAGCCAAAGAAGTCAAATTCTCGGTTGAAGCGCGCGACAAGATGCTGCGCGGCGTCGACGTTCTCGCCAACGCGGTGAAGGTCACGCTCGGTCCGAAGGGCCGCAACGTCGTGCTCGACAAGTCGTTCGGTGCTCCCCGCATCACCAAGGACGGCGTCACCGTCGCCAAGGAGATCGAGCTCGACGACAAGTTCGAGAACATGGGCGCCCAGATGGTGCGCGAAGTCGCCTCGAAGTCCGCTGACGCGGCCGGCGACGGCACCACCACGGCCACCGTGCTCGCCCAGGCGATCGTGAAGGAAGGCGCCAAGTCGGTTGCCGCCGGCATGAATCCGATGGACCTCAAGCGCGGTATCGACCTCGCGGTCGAAGCCGTCGTTGCGGACCTCCAGAAGAACTCCAAGAAGGTCACCTCGAACGACGAGATCGCCCAGGTCGGCACCATCTCGGCCAACGGCGACCAGGAGATCGGCAAGTTCCTCTCCGACGCCATGAAGAAGGTCGGCAACGAGGGTGTCATCACCGTCGAGGAAGCCAAGTCGCTCGAGACCGAGCTCGACGTCGTCGAGGGCATGCAGTTCGACCGCGGCTACATCTCGCCCTACTTCGTCACCAACGCCGACAAGATGCGCGTTGAGATGGACGACGCCTACATCCTCATCAACGAGAAGAAGCTCTCCTCGCTGAACGAGCTGCTGCCGCTGCTCGAGGCCGTGGTGCAGACCGGCAAGCCGCTGGTCATCGTCGCCGAGGACGTCGAAGGTGAAGCGCTCGCGACCCTGGTCGTGAACCGCCTCCGCGGCGGCCTGAAGGTCGCGGCCGTCAAGGCTCCGGGCTTCGGCGATCGCCGCAAGGCCATGCTGCAGGACATCGCGATCCTGACCGGCGGCCAGGCGATCTCGGAAGATCTCGGCATCAAGCTCGAGAACGTCACGCTCAACATGCTCGGTCGCGCCAAGAAGGTGATGATCGACAAGGAGAACACCACGATCGTCAACGGCGCCGGCAAGAAGGCCGACATCGAGGCGCGCGTGGCCCAGATCAAGGCGCAGATCGAGGAGACCACCTCGGACTACGACCGTGAGAAGCTCCAGGAGCGTCTCGCCAAGCTCGCTGGCGGCGTCGCGGTGATCCGCGTCGGCGGCGCGACCGAGGTCGAGGTGAAGGAGCGCAAGGATCGCGTTGATGACGCGATGCATGCGACCCGCGCGGCTGTCGAGGAAGGCATCGTCCCGGGCGGCGGCGTCGCCCTGCTCCGTGCTTCCGAGCAGCTCAAGGGCCTGCGCACCAAGAACGACGATCAGAAGACCGGCGTCGAGATCGTGCGCAAGGCGCTGTCGGCTCCCGCTCGCCAGATCGCGATCAACGCCGGTGAAGACGGCTCGGTGATCGTCGGCAAGATCCTAGAGAACAAGGCCTACAATTACGGCTTCGACTCCCAGACCGGCGAATATGCCGACCTCGTCAAGAAGGGCATCATCGACCCGACCAAGGTGGTCCGTACCGCGATCCAGAACGCAGCCTCGGTTGCGGCCCTGCTGATCACCACGGAAGCCATGGTCGCCGAGCTGCCCAAGAAGGGCGGCGCAGGTCCCGCGATGCCCCCGGGCGGCGGCATGGGCGGCATGGACTTCTAAGGTCCAAGCATCTCAAGAACTACGAAACCCCGGCAGAGATGCCGGGGTTTTTGTTTGTTCCATCGTCAGGTCGTAGCCCGGATGGAGCCCCGCCGCGGAATGACGGGGGCTACCACACCTTCCCCATCCGCTCGCCGCGCAGGCGGCCGTCGGCGTCGAGGGACCAGAAGATCCGCGTCACCTTGCCGACGAGATTGTCCATCGGGATGAAGCCCATCGCCGACATGAAGCGGCTGTCGGTGGAGTTGTCGCGGTTGTCGCCGAGCACGAAGAAATGGCCCGGCGGCACGGTGTAGACGTTGGTGTTGTCCATGTATCCGTTGTCGACGCAGTCATAGGTCAAATAGCTCGCGCCGTTCGGCAGCGTCTCGCGCCATCGCTTGACCCTGGCTCCGTCATCCACACCGCAGGCTGAGGCCCCGGACGCGCTCGTCAGGGCGACGCGCGTCACGGCGCGGTCGTTGAGGACGAACTGGCCGTTGCGCATCTGGATGCGGTCGCCGGGCAGTCCGACCACCCGCTTCACATAATCGACCCCGGTGTCCTTCGGCGACCGGAACACGACCACGTCGCCGTAGTCGGGCTCCGCGGCGTGGAAGCGGCCGGAGATCCATGACGGCGTGAAGGGAAACGAATAGCGGCCGTAGCCATAGGCGAACTTCGCGGCGAAGACGTAGTCGCCGACGACCAGCGTCGGCATCATCGAGCCGGAGGGAATGCTGAACGGCTGATACAGGAAGATGCGAAACAGGAACGGCGGCGACCACAGCACCGGGACCAGCAGGATCAGGATGACGATCGCCTTCCATTCCCGCGATTGCGCCGAGGGGCGGATGGTCTGTTCGAGCGTGGTCATTCGCTTGCCCCGATCAAGACATTGGTCGTCGCCGTGAGATTACGCAACCTTCGCGCGCGTGCAATACCCACTCACGCTTTTGGTCGCACCGGCGCGTCTACGCGTTCACCCGCAAGCGAAGGTGTGACGCGACGAGCACAATGCGAGACGACGTCAATTGCGCGGCGTGTCCTGAAAACATGCTCTCACCCAGTCGATCGTCACGCGGGTCGCGGGATCGCGCTTGAGGTGGTTCTGCACCAGCAGCCAGACGTCGCGCCGCTTCGGCAGCAGCGTGGCGCGCAAATTGCGGTCGGCGAGCAGATCTCCGCAACTGTGCTCGGGCAGCACGCCGATCGCCTGATGCGACTGGATCATGGTCCTGATGATACGGACGTTGTCGGTGACGCAGCGGACATTCGTCAGCCGCTTCGCGCGCAGGAATTGCTGCTCGGGAATGGCGTCGAGCTCATCGGGATAGAAACAGGCGACGGGCTCGCCACCGCTGCGATCGGCGGGCTCGAAGAAATACAGCCTGACGTCGCCGAGCTTGGAGATGGTGAAGTCGCCCTTCTCCGGCTTGCGCAGGCGAATGGCAAGATCGGCCTGCCAGCGCGAGAACTTGACGTTGCCGCTGGCGGTGAGGAATTGCAGCGTGAGGCCGGGATGATCGCGCAGGAAGGCGCTGGTGTGCGGCGCCAGCAGCTCCTCGGCGACCGCGTTGGTCGAGGCGATGCGGAGGCGGCCGACCGGGCCGGGCTGGCTCTCCTTGATGCGATCGATCGCCGCGACATGTGACACCATCGCGCTGACATGCTCGAGCACCGCCTCGCAATGGCGCGTCGGCCGGCGCAGGCCGTCCACCGCGTCGAACAGCGGCACGCCGAGATCGCGCTGGATGCGCGCGAGGCGGCGCCCCACCGTGGTCTCGTCGATGCGCAGCCGCGCGCTGGCGCCGGCATAGGTGCCCTCGTCCCTCACCGCCGCGATGATGCGCAGATCATCCCAATTCATGGGCGCGAGCCTAGCAGGCCGCGCGGAAGCCTGCAAATTTGCAGCCATATGCTGCAATAGTCCTGCACATTGGCAGGCCGCCGCCGCGCTAAGGTTGCGCCATCCGATCGTCTCAAGAAGGCTCTCATGACCGTTCCAAAGACCCTGCTCGAACTCGCCGGCGCCGATCTCAATCCGCCGAAGCTCAGCCAGTCCTGCCTCGTGCTGATCGACATCCAGAACGAATACCGCTCAGGCCCCCTCGCCCTGCCCGACGCCGAGCCCGCGATCACGGTCGCCGCAAAGCTGCTGGCGCGCGCGCGGCAGTCGGGCGCTGCGATCTTCCACATCGCGCACAAGGGCCGCGCCGGCAGCCTGTTCGACCGCGAGGCCGAGCGCGGCGCGATCGTGTCGAGTCTGGCGCCGCTCGCGAACGAGACCGTGATCGAGAAGGCGCTGCCGAACGCCTTTGCCGGCACCGATCTGCAGGCACGGCTGGCCGCGACCGGCCGCACCAACATCGTGCTGGCGGGCTTCATGACCCACATGTGCGTCTCCTCGACCGCGCGCGCCGCGCTCGATCTCGGACTGCGCACCACCATCGCGGCGGACGCCTGCGCCACCCGCGATCTGCCTGACGGCCGCGGCGGCGCGCTTCCGGCACGGACCATTCACGAGGTCGCGCTGGCCGAGCTGTCGGACCGCTTCGCGATCATCACGCAAGCCGAAGCGCTGACCTGACGGAACGCCAAGCGATGCTGCAACTCTATTTCTTTCCGATGGCCTGCTCGCTCGCCAGCCGCATCGCGCTGATGGAGGCCGGCATCGAGGCGCAATATCACCTCGCCCATATCTGGACCAAGCAGGTCATCAGCGACGGCAGCGATTTCCGCGGCGTCTCGCCGAAGGGCGCGGTGCCGGTCCTGGTGCTGGAGAACGGCGAGCGGCTGACCGAGAGCGCGGCGGTGCTGCAATACATCGCCGACGCCAAGCCGGAGACGGGGCTTGCGCCCCGCTTCGGCGATCCCGATCGCTATCGCCTGCAGGAATGGCTGAGCTTCATCGGCGCCGAGATCCACAAGGCGTTCCTGTTTCCGACCTTCTGGTACAAGGACGACGGCTCACTCGCCAAGCCGCGGGCGCGGATCACGCAGACACTGGCGGTACCTGCTGCACATCTTGCGGACCGCGAGTTCCTCGTCGGCGACGGTTTCACCGTCGCGGATGCGCATCTCACCTGGGCCTTGCTGCTGCTTCGTCCGGCCGGTATCGACATCGCGCAATGGCCGTCCCTGTCGGCCTATCTCGGCCGCATGCAAGCGCGGCCCGCGGTGCGGGAGGCGATTGCGACGGAGATGGCGCTGCGCAAGACCGTAGCGGCCAGCGCCGCGTGACAGGTCACTGGTGGAGGCGATGGCGATTGGGCTAGATCTTGCGACCGACTGATTTCACGAACGGGAACAAGATCATGACATCGCATGACGGAACGAAGATTCTTGCAGGCAAGGTGGCACTGGTGACCGGCGCCGGTCGCGGGCTTGGCCGCGCCTTCGCGGAGAAGCTCGCCGCGCTCGGCGCCAACGTCGCCATCCACGGCATGCGCGAGAACGGGCCGGCGGAATATGGCGAGGGCACCACCCTCACCGCAGTTGCCGCAGAGATCGCCCGGCAGTTCGGCGTCCGCAGCCAGCGCGTGCTCGGCGATCTCACCAAGGGCGAGGACATCGCGCGCGTGATTGCCGAAACGGAAGCCGCGCTCGGCCCGATCGACGTCCTCGTGCACAATGCCGGCGGCGACATCGCGGCCGCCGGCGGCAAGCCCGATCCGAACGATGCGGTGAATATCAAGGAAGCCGACGTGCGCGCGGTGCTGGAGCGCAATCTGCTCTCGACCATCCTGACCTGCCAGGCGGTCGCGAAGGGCATGATGGAGCGGCGATCCGGCCGCATCGTCACGCTCGGCTCGGTCGCCGCCTTCAAGGGGCGCACCCAGGGATCGATCTATGCGGTGTCGAAGGCCGGCGTCACCCATTACACGCGATGCCTCGCCGATCAGCTCCGCCCCTACGACATCGCCGTCAACTGCATCGCGCCCGGCGATACCCGCACCGGCCGCTTTCTCGGCACGCGCGCAGTGGATCCCGGCAGGATGGTCGAGACCGGCACGCTCGACCGCATCGCGACCGTTGACGAGGTCGCGCGCGTGGTCGAGTTCTTCGCGGGACCCATGGGCGCTTTCGTCTCCGGCCAGGTGCTGCGGATCGACGGCGGCGGACAGTGCTGGCCGGGCTGAAGCCGAAAGGAAAAGGGCCGCTGCGAGCGGCCCTTTTGCATCATCTGGAATGCGCCAAGATCACTCGACCCGCGCCAGCACCGCGAGCTTGCGGATGCCCTTGTTGCGATAGGCATCGAGGAACGCGTAGTAATCCTTGAACGACACGCAGCCGTTGGAATCGCCGTTCGGCCCGAGCATGAAGGTGTGGGCGAGCAGACCGTCGCGGCCGTAGATCGCGCTCTCGCCGCCGATCGGGGTCAGGCGCAGCGCCGGCACGCCATGGAACAGCGCCTCGCGCGGCTTCAGCGTGTAGATGTGCGGCGGCGTCACGCCGCGCATGCGGGTGCGCTGCGAGCGCGGATCATCGAGATTGGAGCCGAGACCGGAATGCGCCTCGAGCTTGGTGCCGTCCGGCAGGTAAACCGTCTTGGCCGTGATGTCGTAGACCGCAGTATCGCGCTCATAGGGCGGCGCACCGCCGAACATCGGGTTCTGCTCCTTCGGCGCGATGGCCGAGGTCACGCTGGCATCGGCCGAGGCGTAGGCGAGCAGCCCGCCGGACGGCTCACGCTTGCCCCAGAGCTTTTCGACCATCGACGGACGCGGGCCAGTGATCGACATCACCGCGGCCTTGGCACGGTCTGCAAACGACTTCGGCTTCGCCTCGGGCGCCGGCACGATCTCAGCCGGGTCGGCCGAAGCCAGCTGCATCTGCGCGTCCGGTGCGCGCTTGGCCTTGTCCGCGGACTTATCAGCAATCTTCGCCGGAGCCGCCGGCTTCAGCGCTTCGGCGACCTTCGCGATCACGCCCTGCTTCGGGGCCACGGCAACCTGGGTTGCAGGCGCGGCGCTGGCCGCATTCGACTCGACGCCCTGCGTGGCTGCGGCGGCAAAACGCTCGTTGAACATCTCGCGCGAGATCGGGGCTGCGACCTGCAAGCGGTCGGGCAGCAGCGCAAAAGCTTCCTTGATCGCATCGCCCGCCTCGCGCAGCGCGACCTTGGGCGCGCGCTTGACCACGGGCTCGTCGTAACCGGCACTGCCGACGGTCGGGTAGACGCTGGCGGCGAAGATGTTGGTGTAGACGGTCCAGCCGGCCAGCAGGACGCAGCCGGCAACGGCGGCGCCGAGCACGTTTTGGGTGGTCATTTTCCGGGAAGATTTCCGCGAATTGATCTTAGAACTATTCTTGGACTTCCGTGCCGCGTTACTCTGCGCAGCGATACTCGTACTCATTCGCCTTGCGTCCAGGACGGTGTCACTCAGTCCCCCTTCGAAGTGCCGCTGGTCACGATCCGGGAACAGCATCTCGCAGGAGGTCGGAGCGTCATTAAGGCGACTTTTAGTTAAATGCAGATTAAGTTCGGGCGGATGTAGGGCAACTCGTTAACGCTGTGCCATTTCGAGAAAAAAGTCCGCAGAACTACGGACTTAGGCGACATTGTTAACCATAAATCTTGGCCGGTTCAGCACGCTCGGCGGACCTCTCCGGCCGCCTCTGTAAACGCACCAACCAAGTCCTTTTCGTGGTCTTAAATACCGCTCGATCATAGCCGCGAAGCGTTGTGCGGGGCTGGTGCACCCGGGGCGTTGACGCGCGGCTTGTCAGCAAAATGGCGGGAGCTCGCACGCATCGCCGATCGCGCACGGAGCACTCACGCCGCACTGTGCCCTGACTGAAAGTTGATCGCGCCGGACTGGAAAATGCCGCCGCGAGAAAATAGCTGCCAGAGCGGCACTTCTCAGCAGCCTCTGCGTGTGATACGGTACCGTATCAACATTGCTTTGAACTGTGCCAAGCACGCAAAACGGAGGCTGGCATGAGTCGGTTCGCGCGCGCCGGGTTTTTCGCTCTGGCGTGGTCATTTCTGTTGATCGGGTCTTCAACCGCGCAGCCTGCAGCCAACGCGGGCTGCACGGCATCGCCATCGGCCGCCGGCACGCAAGTCTGGCGCTGCGACAACGGCATCACCATCGTGGCCGAAAATGGCGCCAGATTTGAACTTAAGGACGCCAACCGCGACGGACATATAGACTCCGTGGAGTTGAGCAGCAAAGCGCTGCTGGTCGAGGTGCCCAAGAAGCCCGGCGGCAATCCTTTCAAGGTGCTGACGCCGCAGGCGATCGCCGCAGTGCGCGGCACGAAATGGGCCGTCGATGTCGCCGATGCCAAGACCTCCGTGTTCGTCGCCGACGGCCGTGTCGGCGTAACCCGCAGGACTCGTGGGCGCGGCGTGGTGCTCGGGCCGGGCGAAGGCGTCGACGTCGAGGCGACCGGCCCGCTGACCGTCAAGACATGGGGCCAGCCGCGCGTCGACGCGCTGATGGCGCGCCTGGGACAATAAGATTTCGGACGATAAGCCGGGTCCGTCAGGCCCGGTCAATGAGATTTGGACACTGGAAGATTGCAGAACGAGCGCAAAAACGATCGCATGAGTAGCCGACGCGTTCAGATGATGGTGGCGCTCGTCCTCACCGCGCTGTGGGGCGCGAGCGTCTATGCCGGGCACGCCAACGGACATCTCCGCTTTCTCGATCGGCTCGAGGCGACGCTGACCGATTTGCGGACCCAGGTGCGCGGCGTGCAGACTCCGCCCGATCTCGTCACCATCGTCGCGATCGACGACACCGTCGTCAAACGCGGCGGCAGCTATCCGCTGCCGCGCGCCGATCTCGCCCGTGTCGTCGACACCATCGTGCAGTTCAAGCCGAAGGTGATCGCGATCGACCTGCTGCTGGTGGACCGCAGCGCTGCGATCGGCGATGCGACGCTCGCCAACACGCTCGCCAGCGGTCCCATGGTGCTTGCCGCCGCCGCGATCTTCCCGTCCGCCAGCGAGACGGTGGAGCCGAGCAGCCAGGGCCCCCTCGCCGCCCTGCCGCAGGCCGAGCGCTTCCTGCTGCCGCTGCCGGCCTTCGCCGATCACGCCGAGGTCGGCGTCGTCAACGTCGCCACGGGACAATCAGGCTCGCCGCTCTCGGTGCCGATGCTGTTCCGGACCCGCGACAAGGTCGAGCTGTCGTTTCCCTTACGCGTTGCAACGCGCGCGCTCGACAAGCCGCTGACGATCGCGCCCGATCATCTCATGCTGGGCGATCGCGCGGTGCCGACCGACACCGATTTCACACTGCCGATCACCTATTACGGCCCGCGCCGCACCATCCGCACCGTGAGCGCGCAGAGCATCTTCGACGGCACGCTCAATCGCGCGGCGATCGAGAACCGGATCGTCGTGATCGGCGCCGCAGTCGCAGGCGGCGGCGACTTCTATCCGACGCCGTTCGATTCCCTGATGCCCGGCGTCGAGGTGATCTCCACCGCGATCACACATCTCATCGCCGGCGACGGCATCGTGCGCGACCGCAAGGTTCACATCGCCGACGCGCTCTGCGCGACCCTGCTGCCGATGTTGCTGGTCGGCCTGCTCGCCTGGCGGCGCAGCGCGCTCGGCATCGTCGCGGCCGCCGCGGTGATGGTCGCCTGGGCCGGGCTCAATCTGTTCGCCTTCACGCACGGCGTCTGGCTGAATGCCGCAACCACGCTCGCTGCCGCGGTGCCGCCGGTCGCGGTGTTTGCCGGCGTGCAGCTCTGGGCCGGGGGCCGCCGCACGCAATATCTCGCCGCCAAGAGCAGGACGCTTGCGCAGTTCCAGGCTCCCGCCGTGCAGGAATGGCTGGCGCGCGATCCGAACTTCCTGTCCAAGCCCGTCCGGCAGGACGCCGCCGTCGTCTTCATCGATCTCTCCGGTTTCACGGCGCTCAGCGAGCGGGTCGATCCGGACGAGCTCCAGGACCTGCTGAGGGGCTTTCACGCACTGATCGACAGGGCCTCGGTCGATAGTGGCGGCATGATCACCGGCTTTCTCGGCGACGGCGCCATGATCCTGTTCGGCCTGCCCGGCGCGATGCCCGACGACGCGGCGCGCGCGCTGAAGTTCTCGATTGACCTTTATCGCGGCGTCGATCGCTGGATCGCTTCGCTGCCGCCCGCAATGCGCGGCCAGCTCGGTTTCAAGATCGGCGCACATTTCGGCCCGATCGTCGCCTCCCGCCTCGGCGAAAGCCACCAGCACATCACTGCGACCGGCGACACCGTCAACGTCGCCAGCCGCCTGATGGAGGTTGCCGCCCAGAACTGCGCGCGGCTCGCGATGACCGATACGCTGCTGGACGCCGCCGACTTCCACGGCACGCCCGATGGCATCCTGACAGGCCCCCTGCTCACGCAGGTTCGCGGCCGCTCCGGCGCCGTGACGGTCTGGTTCTGGCGCGACCATGACAGGCCGAGCCAGGACGCCGCCAGAGCCGAGATGATCGACTGAGGGAAGTTAGTGCGCGTCGGACGGATGCGCCTTGCGCCTCGAACTTCGCCGCCAGCTGCGCCAGCTAATTCGGCTCAAGAACCAGCTTCTTGAGATAACCGGCCACGCTTTGCTCGGAAACTGCCTCGAAGCGCATGCCCCTGTCGGCCCAGCTTTTTCCCCACAGATGGACACCCGTGACACGGGGATCGCTCAACAGCTCGAAGCCGGCCCGGCTTTCGGAGGCGAACAGGTCCACTTCATGCCAGTCGATCGCATTGAAGGTTGTCGGCGGCAGGATCGATGACTGGAGTTCCGCGTCATCTGCCACGAGCAGATATTCGCTCAGCAGCAACGGTCCCACCGCGCCGTATTCGACGCGCTTTTCGTTGAGGAGGCGCTGCTGCGACAGGGCATACAGATTGGCCATGTGAGGCGAGCCCTTGGGCGCGCGCATCACATCGCCGGCGCAGGCATGCCCGTTCTCGACTCCCGACCATTGCGTGGAGAACACGTGCTCCCTGCCGAAATCCAGGGGCTTCACGAGGACGACGTCCGTGTCGAGCCACCATCCGCCGGATCGATGAAGAACGGCATAGCGGAAGATATCGCTGAAGTAGCGGATCTCGCTGTTCATGACGGCCTGGTGGTAGATCGAAGCCGGCACGACGTTTCCTGCATCGGCCACGACGACCCCGGGCGGCACAAGCGCCTGCACGGCGGCCACGTTGTCGTATGTATAGAGCTTGACCGGATGACCCTGGCGCACCATCGACTGAAGCGAGAGACGATGCATCTCGCCGAGCATCCCCATCGACCAGAAGCAATGGATGGGATCGCGGGCCTCTCCCGGCGCCGAGCGGCTCTGAAGATGCGCGTTGAACTTCTCTGTCAGGGCGTTCCAGCCGTTACGAGGAACAGAACGGCACTCCGCAAGGAACGGCAATTTCTGATAGGCCCGCGCGATCTGGAAGCAGAGGCTCGCCTGGTTGACATGCCCCGCCCTGTTCAAGGCGTGGCCGTAATTCTCCCAGATCGAGGGATCGACGGGATCGAGCTCCACCGCACGTTGAAACGCCTCGAGCGCCGGCTCCTGGAGTCCCTTGCCTTGCAGCGCCGTCCCGAACGTCGCGAGATAGGTCGCCTTCATGTCGTTGGTGAGAGCACGCCCGGCCCAGTGGATGGCGGCGTCGTAATTCCCGTTGAGGAGCGATACACCGGCCATCAGATGAAGCAAGCCCGCATGGTTTTCGTCTGCAGCCAGCCCTTCGCGGCAACGAGCTACCGCTTGCTCGAGCTCGCCCGATTTCAGATGCCGAAGGCAGATCTGGTAATATTCTTCCCGCGTCAGCGACGACGGCTGCCTCGAGATCTCGTCCGCTCTTGCGAGAGTGCCGTCGTGATAATTCATCGGGGACCTTCCGGATCATGGGAGAGCGGGCGGCAACCCGACTCCCGGGACTACAGGAAGGTTGCCGCATCTCAACTATCCCTCGGAGCTTGCTCGAAGCTGGATACCGCCTTCGCCTCACCCCGCTGGCGCGCGGCGAATCAAGGGGGCCGTTGATATGGCTACAACCAGTGATCGGCGCGCTTTATCCGAACTTTGAATCTGGTCCTTGCATGAAGAACTTTGTCGTCAACCTCAATCGTCAGCCGGAAAAGTACGAAAGCTTCTTGAGACTAAATGCCGGGTCGAAGATCGCCTTCGAACGATTTGAGGCGTCCGATGGTACATCGTTCTCATCGCTGCGCTTGGAATGAATCTGGTTGTGCTCGGCGCACAGTTCACCCCGGGTGCGGTCGGGTGCGCGCCCTCCCATTTCCGAATCTGGCAACAGACAGCTCAATCTGAAATGCCGGCGCTCGTGTTCGAGGACGACGCGATCGTCCGCAATGACATCACCGAGCCCGCGACCGCTTCGTAAATCTGTTCAGAAGTGGCGCGCCTTGGATAAGGTGTGGCGAATTCTGGTTGCCGAGTGGGTCCGGCTCTGAAAAAGTAAAACGCGATGCGAAACGCGTCGCATCAGGGGCGTAGTCATTCTGAAGGCTTCCGTTGTCATGAATCGACGCAGACTATCATCACCAAGTCAATATCAACTTTATCAATTCACAAAATGAGCATCGTCATACTCAACTGGCAAGGTGGAGAGTACGACACCTTTACCTACTTTAATACATGCATGAAGCAGTCGTTCGAGCGGATGGGGCGTCCTACGCAAATCGTCAATCTCGGCAATCAAGTTTTGCAGGAATTGTCCGAACTCCGGGGCATCGATTTTGTCTTTACGTGGCAGGGTTTAGGTTCGCAGCTGGGTGCCACGGAGACAAATCCCGTCACAGTCTGGGACCATCTGAAAGTCCCATTGCTCTGCTATCATGGCGACCACCCCTGCCAGATGATTTTGAACCACATGGCAGCGTCTCGGTGGACGAGGCATATCTACGCCACGCCATCGTTCGCCATGTTTGCGAATACATACATTCCGCGTACGAGCGTTGCTACATTTCTCCCGACACCTAATTGGTTCCCCGACGGGGTCAAGAGCCGATTCGAAGGTAATTTTTTTGTCTTTCCAAAGAATATAAATGATCTCGACGTGACGTTGGATGGGTGGCGCAAAGCACCGCAGCGTCGGATGGCCGGCTTCCTGCTCGCCGCCGCCGACGCTATCATCAGCGAATTCAGGAACGGCAATCGAACGAATCACCACGACATCATCGATGCCATGCTAAATGCTGAGGTGATGGCAGCGCTCCGCGGGGAGTTGGACAATGCGCCGGAGCTGTCAGTGCGGTTTCACGTCCACATGATGCTCGACAAGGTTCACCGCAACACGATTGCCGAGCATGTCATCAACGAGCTTGAAGACGTGCCGCTCAAGATATACGGATGGGGGTGGGAGCGTTTTCGGCTCAGGAACAATCCTCATCATGAGTTCCTCCCATTTGACACCATGTCGGACAACGCATTCCAGTACGCATCGCAATACGGAATCCTCGACGTGGCGCCGATTCACGATGCGTTGCACGACCGCACTCTGCGCGCGATGGGCAACCGGGCAGCTTTTTTGATCGGGTCAGATTGGCCATACGAGACGTTCCTCGGCGGCGATTACGGTGACTTGTTCTTCGACGGCGCGGATGGCGCGCTACGTGCTAAGGCGGAACGGGTGATGCAGTCGCCCGAAGCGCACCGCATGCGGTGCCGTGATTTCGCGCAGCACTATCAGCAGCATTTTGCGCTTTTCAATTTCCTCAAATATCTGGAAGGTGTGAGCGCAACAATCAGGGCTTGTGCTGCGATTGCGTGATTTGCTCGACGGGATGCCTGCAGCAGGCCGTTCGGTAGGCCAGCCTTGTGGATAAGCGTTGCGAGTTTGCCCCCACTGTTACCGACAGTTGTGCCGGTGCAGCCTGACGGGCTTTGGGGCAAATCGCCAAATTGAGCCAGAGTCGGGACATCAATTTGCCGCCCACCGTCGCTTGCGGCGGAGTATATTTCTTTCATATGTTTTGTCGCAAATGCCGACGTTGCGGCACGAAAAGCGTGGTGACAATCTCGGATTGGATCAGGGTGGGACATGGCTGTTTCTTTCGATGATATTGGCTATGAGGACTTTCGCCGGATGGCATCCGATGAAAGCCTGAGTCCACACGAGAAAATCGGCTTTCCAGACGAATACCGGGACACCCATGAAACAGCGATCTTCGCTGAGATCGCATCGAAATTAACCAACCTTTCGCGTCCCTCCCAGACAGTGCTTGATATCGGCCCTGGGTGCGCGGGCCTGCCACGCCTAATGATCGATCTGTGCCAGGAGCGAGAGCATGAACTCGTATTGGTCGATTCATCTGAAATGCTGTCGCATCTGCCTGATGTCTCCGGAGTGATCAAGCTGCAGGGTTTCTACCCGGAATGCGGCGATAGATTGCAACCATGGCTTGGCCGTTTCGATGCCATTCTTTGCTACAGCGTCTTCCACTACATATTCGTGGAGGCCAATTTCTGGAAATTCCTGGATCTGTCTATCCAGTTGCTTGCACCAGGCGGCCAGATGTTGATTGGGGACATCCCCAATGTGTCAAAGCGCAAGCGATTTTTCGCAAGCGAAGCGGGCGTGGGGTTCCACCAGAATTTCATGCAAACGACCGAAGTGCCGCACGTTGATTTCCGCGCGGTGGAAACCAACAAGGTCGACGACGCCGTCATCTTGGGGGTCATTATGCGCGCTCGTGCAGAAGGGTGCGATGCCTACTGGCTGCCTCAGGGTTCTGCGCTTCCGATGGCAAATCGCCGTGAAGATATCCTCATCATCAAGCCGTAGTGATGGAAAGGCGCAGTGGCATGACCTGCTGGAGGCGTCTGAGCGATTGGCCGGCGGCTTGTAGGAGCGGCTGCACCTAGCGCTTCTGAGCCGTCTGCGTGAGCACGACCAGATTGATTTGACTCGGGCGAGTATTGATGGTGCGACAAGGCCCAGCCCACGGGGGCCAGTGCACGGGCTCCAACCCGGACAGAGGTAAACTTGGCAGCAAACGGCATCTCTTCGTAGACCGAAGAGGCCTTCCCTTGGTAGTTGCCGTCACCGGTGCAAACCGGCACGATTGTTTTCGAGGATACGATCGACGCGATACGACGCCGGCATGTCGACCGCGAACCCGTCTCGACAAACTCCATGTCGACAAGGGTTACGACTTTGCGCGCTGTTGTCACCATCTGCGCAAGCGAGGCATCAGCCCACGCATTGCGCGCCGTAGCATCGAGAAGAATGATCGACTGAGCAACCTGGGTTGTGGAACGCGGCTTGCGGCATCCGGAAAGCTTCCCATCCGTATCGAACGTCGTCTTGATATTCATCTCGCTTTGCTCACACTCGCATGAGCACACGATTCGTTGTTGGCGACTCTAAGCGACTCAAGAGGGTAACGGCAGATTGCGCCGACGGATGTAACAGTGATGGCGGAACGGATATGAGACTGCGGTACGGTTCTCTGGCGCCGGAGCCCAAACATCGCTTGTAAATCGGGAGGCATGCATGTCAGCAAGTATGAAGAAGAAAAAGCTCATCATTGTCGGTGATTCGGCGTTTGCCGAAATCGCACGCGAATATTTCGATGTCGATACGGACTATCAGGTGGTAGCATTTGCGGTGGAAGAGGCATACTTGAAGCAAAACGAATTGCACGGGTTGCCGGTCGTGGCGTTCGAGCGGCTTCCTGCGCTCTATGCCCCGCAGGAGCATGACGTTTTTGCCGCTGTCACCTACACCGGTCTGAACCGCTTGCGGGAGCGTTTCGTCCGCGAAGCGAAAACGAAGGGGTACCGGCTGGCCTCCTACGTCAGCCCCCGTGCGTTTGTGTGGCGCAATGTACGTATTGGCGAGCATGTGTTCATCTTCGAAGACAACACGGTTCAGCCATTTGTCGAACTCGGCAACAATGTTGTGTTGTGGAGCGGGAATCATGTAGGACATCATAGTAAGCTGAGAGATAACATCTTTGTTTCGTCCCAAGTTGTCATCTCGGGTTATTGCGACATCGGGGAAAATTCTTTCCTAGGCGTCAATGCGTCCATTGCGAACAATGTGACGGTTGCCAGGGACAACTGGGTCGGCCCCGGTGTAACCTTGATGAGGGATACCGAACCCGGAAACCTGTTCAAGGCTGAGCAGTTCGAACCCGCCAAAGTGTCAGCGACACGCTTTTTTAAAGTGCAATGAAGTGGTTGAAACATGGCGTGGTGTGGAAGCCGTCGGGCATCCAATGGTGGGCGCGCAGTCACGCTACATGCCCAACACCTATCTGGCTCGACAATGAAACGCTGCGGGTTTACGTGCAATGTCGCGACGAGAAAAACGTCGGGCGCATCGGTTTCGTCGATCTCGATCCAGTCGACCCGCGCAAGGTGATTCGAGAAAGCCAGGCGCCCGTGTTCGACATCGGCCTGCCCGGCGCGTTCGATGACAACGGTGTGTTTCCAACTTCCGTGGTTCGCGTCGCCGACGGTAGCCTCTACATGTACTATGTCGGCTTTGAGCTTTGCCATCGAATCCGCTATCGTCTTCTGACGGGGCTGGCCATCAGCACAGACAACGGCAACACGTTTCGGCGCGCTCAGGCCACGCCTGTGCTGGAACGCAGTTCGGATGAGCAATTCTTTCGCTGTGGTCCCTGGGTCGAACAGGACGGTCAACGCTTTCGCATGTGGTACATCGCGGGAAATGAATGGGAGACAATCGACGGCAAACCGATGCCCATTTATGACATTCGCTACGCAGAATCCGACGACGGGGTGCATTGGCCGGCTAAGGGGCATATCGTGATGCCGCTGGAATCGGAGAACGAGCATGGCTTCGGACGACCGGTTGTCAGAAGGCGCCGCGACGAATATCGGATGTTTTACTCCATACGCAGGCGCAATCCTGCGCGCTATCGGCTCGGATACGCAAAATCTCGCGACGGCCAGACTTGGCAGCGGCTTGACGGCGAAATGGGGCTGGACGTCACCGCCGGCTCATGGGACGGAGAAGCCATTTCGTATGGCGTTGACGTCGACGCCGGCGGTCGGACGTGGCTGCTATACAACGGCGATGATTTCGGCGTTACGGGTTTTGGCATCGCGGAGCTTCTCCAGGCATGATGCGGGCGCGCTTTTTTGACGCCGGGGATGCAATTCGCTGGGACAGTTTCTGTCACGGCGCACATGGCGCCACGTTTCTGCATTCGCGCGCTTTCCTGTCATATCACGGCAATCGCTTCGTTGACCGATCTGTCGTGGTCGAGCGGCACGACGAATGGCTGGGCGTCATTCCTGCCGCCGAGCATCCTGGCGATCCATCCACCGTCGTCTCCCACCCCGGTGCAACCTATGGCGGCATGGTGCATCATGGGCGATTGCGGGGAGGTCGAATGCTGCAGGCATTGAATTCGGCATTGGCACTATGGGCGTCCGCTGGCTATGAACGCCTGCAGTACAAAGCTGTTCCGTACATCTATCAGATATCCCCCGCCCAAGAGGATCTTTACGCGCTCTTTCGTGCGGGAGCTGCCCGTTATCGTTCAGACCTTTCCAGTTGCATTGACCTGCAGTATCGCCTGCCAGTCAGCGAACGCCGAAAACGCGGAAGAAAGAAAGCGTTGCGAGCATGCGTGCAACTCACGCAAGGAACAGACCACCTTGCGGCGTTATGGCCGGTGCTTGCCGATAACCTCGAGCGGAATCATGATGCGGCTCCGGTTCACACGCTGGGCGAAATGTCGTTACTCGCAGCTCGCTTTCCCGAGCACATCGAGGTAATGACTGCGCAGGTGGACGGTAGCGTTGAAGCTGGCATCGTGCTTTTCCTTGGCCAGACAGTCGCGCACGCGCAGTACATTGCATCGAGCGAAGCCGGTTATGCGGTAAATGCGCTCGACCTCTTGTTCGACGGAGCCATCGAGCACAGCGTACGCTCAGGCAAGCGCTACTTCGATTTTGGCATCAGCACGGAAGAGCATGGGCGGATCCTGAATGAAGGCCTTGCGCAGTTCAAAAACGAGTTTGGCGCTGGCGGGATAGTATATGAACACTACGAGATGAATCTAAAAGAGGGTGGAAATGCCGCTTAATGATTGCCGCATGTTCGAATTGCCGAAGATCGCCGATCCCCGTGGCAATTTGACATTTGTCGAAGCGGGGAATCATGTCCCATTCGACATCAAACGCGTCTACTATCTGTATGACGTTCCAGGCGGCTCGGACCGAGGCTCGCACGCGCACAAGAATCTTCATCAGTTCGTGGTGGCGATGTCTGGTAGTTTCGATATCGTCCTTAACGACGGCGACCGGCAGCGGCGATTCCATCTGAACCGGTCGTACTTTGGGCTGTATATCTGCCCCATGACATGGCGCGCGCTCGACAACTTCTCATCGGGCAGCGTCTGCATGGTGCTGGCCTCAGCGCACTATGACGTCAACGACTACATTCGCGACTACGACGAATTTATCGCGCTCGCCCGTCGCAATTCGTCTGTGGTTGCCTAAAATTTGTGAGTCAGAACTGACCGGGAAAAATGCTGATAGAGTTTCTCAACCTTGGCCGGGTAAACGCTCGATATGAGCCGGCAATTCGCGACGCAATCGACCGTGTGCTGGGTTCGGGATATTATCTGCTGGGCGAGGAAGCCGCTGCGTTTGAACGGGAGTTCGCGTCCTACTGCGGGGTCAAGCATTGTATCGGCGTGGCCAACGGTCTGGATGCGCTGCACCTGATCTTGCGCGGCTATGACATCGGCGAGGGCCATGAAGTAATTGTGCCGGCCAATACTTTCATCGCTACGTGGCTCGCGGTAAGTCTCGTCGGTGCCCGGATTGTACCGATCGAACCTGATGGCTCTACCTGGAACATCGACCCGAAGCGGATCGAGGAAGTCATCACGCCGCGAACGCGCGCTATTATGCCCGTTCACCTCTATGGCTGTCCGGCAGATATGGATGCGGTCCGAGAAATCGCGCGGCGGCATCATCTTCGCGTAGTCGAGGACGCTGCACAGGCACATGGCGCCCGTTATCGGGGACGCAGGGCAGGAGGCCTCGGCGACGCAGCAGGCTTCAGCTTCTATCCAGGCAAGAACCTCGGGGCGCTGGGAGACGGCGGCGCGATCACGACGAGCGACGATGAACTGGCCGACAGGCTACGCAAGCTGCGCAACTATGGATCATCAATCAAATACCAGCACGATATCTTGGGCGTAAACTCGCGGTTAGATGAGATACAGTCGGCTGTCCTGCGCGTGAAGTTGGCGCATCTCGATGCGGAAAATGCGCGGCGAGCCGCCCTCGCGAATATCTATCGGGAAGCGCTTGCCGCTACCCCGGTCGAACTGATTCGGTTGTCTGACGAGATGGAATCCGTGTGGCATCTTTTTGTTGTGCGGACTCCCGAGCGCGACGCGCTGCGCGACTTCCTGACGTCGCGAGGGGTCGGTACACAGATTCACTATCCTGTACCTTGCCACCGCCAGGGCGCGTATGCTCATCAGGCTTGGCCTGATCTTCCCACAACAGATCGACTGCAGTCGCAGATTCTGAGCTTGCCGATGTCGCCATATCTGAGCGCGGATGATGCGGCGCATGTGGCAAGGCTTGTGGCGGAGTTTTTTAACCATCGATAAACGCGCTATGGTTCCAGCCGGAAGGTGAATCAGTCCGGGACTTTTTGAGGATTTCCTGCGCTGCGTCGCGCCGCTGCAACTGACGCCTGCGCAAGAGGCGGCTCAACTCTTGCCAATTTATAACGATATGACCGATGAAGAGTGCGATCTCATCGTCGCTGCCATACAGCACGTGCACCAATCAGCGCCTAGCCGCAACGCGAGCAGGTCTTAGGCACCAAAAAATATCGCATCAGAGAAATTTTCCTAGCGCTCGCCCGACACACCAATGGTCGTTGTAAATCTTGCCGGGCTCGGCCTGATGATAACTGGGTCGACAACGTTTCGTCGTGCAATGGCTCGCCGCCGCAAACGGCGGCAGGCTTCGGCCAAGCGAACCGTGTTGCGGTCGCTCATTCTTAGCTGGAGAGACTGCGACCCGGGCAAACTGCTTCAATGGCTCGATGCTCACAGCTACCAGGTCCTCGACGCCGGGATCAACCTCCTTGCCATCCATAAGGGGGACAAGGCACTCGCTGAACTCGCGCCGGCAAGCCAGTCGGCGGTGCAGCCCGTACCGTAAGCCCCGCCGCTCAAGGCAGGAGTTCGGGCGGCGCCGAGCGGTCCAGCACGTCGCCCTTCGCGCCCTCAAGCAGATCGATCCCGTAGGTTTCGACTACGAGCGGCCCGCGCTTGCGCTGCAGCTCGGCGACGCGGCTCACCTGCGCGAAGAGGTCGTTGAGAGCGGGATGACCGTCACCACGCAGCTCATCGACATAGATCAGCTTCCCCGCGAGTAGCTTCGGATCGGGCTCGGGCATGTTGACCCAGCGGATGCGCTGGTTCTGCTGCACCACGCAGGTGCCGCGCGGCAGGTAGAAAGCGAGCCAGCCCGTGGTGCCGTAATCCGGCGCAAGCACGCAAGTCGCGCCATTGCGCACGCGCACGGCTTCGATTCCCGCGGCAAGCTCGCGCCAGCCGACGCCGACGCTGCGCACCGTGGCATCGCGGCGATAGCCGGACAACAGGCCCGTGTTGGCCTGCAGGATCAGGGCGGCGAACATCACGACGCCGGTGGGCGCGGCCCAGCGCAGGCAAAACTCCACCAGCAGTTGCGCACGCGGCTTCCACTGCACGAGGTTGGCGGCGGCGGCTGCGGCGACGACGAAGGGCGGATAGACCGGCGCGAACCAGTTCGCCTCGACGCGGGCGTGCAGCGAATGCCAGACGAAATACGCAACGATGGTCCAGAACAGCGTCTCGATCAGCAGGCGCGAGGCCAGCGCGCCCGCGCGGCGCCAGGTCAGCGCGTGCAGGCCCATGGCGCCGAGGATAAACACCAGCGGGGTCGCGAACGCGATCTGGGTCGGGACCAACTCGGCGATGAAGACGGGCCGGAAATCCTCGATTTTTGCGCGGCCGAGCTGCTTGGCGAACGAGACCCATTGATGATCCGCATTCCACAGGATCACCGGCGAGAACAATGCCAAGGCAACAAGCCCGCCGAGATAGGGCCAAGGCGACAGAAACCAGCGCCGCAGCTTCGGCACGGACGCAAGCCAGACCAGGATCGCTGCACCGAAGAACATCGCGGTGTATTTTGACAGCAGCGCCGCACCGACGGCCGCGCCGACCGCCAGCCACCAGACGCCGCGGCCGGTCTCCAGCACCTTGGCGAGGAAGAACATGACGAAGCTGGAGGCCACCAGCAACGGCGCATCCGGCGTCACGATCAGCGTGCCGACCGAGGCCATCATGGTGACGTTGAGCAGGATGGCGCTGGTGGCGGCGAGGCGCGCGCCGCCGAACAGGATCGCGGCGGAGCGATAGATCGCATAGCTCATCGGCAGCGCGAGCAGGATCGAGACGAGGCGGACACCGAGCTCGGTGTCGCCGGCGATCATGGTGCCGGCGCGGATGACGTAGGCGACCATCGGCGGGTGGTCGTAATAGCCACCCGCGAGGTTCTTCGACCACATCCAGTAATAGGCTTCGTCGAAGGTGATCGGCGTGAACGCGGCCGCGACCAGCCGCAACACGACCAGCGCAACGATCACCAGCGCGGTGTTGCGGACGATCCGCGCGTCAGCCCCGCCCATATTGCGCTATTTCTTGCGCCAGACGAACAGTCCGGACATCGCATAGTTCCACACCACGCCCATGAGCGCACCGGCCATGCCGGCCAGCCACCAGATCGGCTCCTGGTCGTAGACCGAGAAGGCGACGCCGACATTGGCGAGCAGACCGACGCTGCAGACGATGTAGAACGCGATCAAGCCGCGCAGCAGCGCAAAACCCTTCAGCCGCTGGTCGCGGTAGGTGAGGAAGTTGTTGAGGATGAAGTTGCTGGTCATGGCGACGATGGCGCCAGCGGCCTGCGCTTCCGCGAACGGCGCCTTGAACAGCTGCAGCGCGATGAACAGCGTGGTGAGGTGCACCACGAGGCCGATACCGCCGACCATCGCGAACAGGATGAAGCGCAGCGAGACGATGTCGTTGCTGAGCTTGGCCAGGACCAGGCCGAGGAAATCAAGTGCGACCATGGAATCGAGCTTGCTTTCGCCGTGTTGGCGGGCACCGAACGTGTAGGGAATCTCGACCGCCCGCAACGAGCCATGCGCGGTCGCAACGAGATCGAGCAGGATCTTGAAGCCGTGCACCGACAATTTTGGGGCAAGCTGCTCGAAATGGTCGCGGCGCACCATGAAGAAGCCGCTCATGGGATCGGCGATCTCGACCCGCAGCATCTTCTTGGCAACCTCGGTCGCCAGCGCACTGGCGCCGGCCCGCTGCTTGTTGAAGCCCTCGCTCTTGTAGCCCTCGATGTAGCGGCTGCCGACCACCAGATCGGCCTGGTCGCTGGCGAGCAGCAACAGCATCTTCGGCAGCTGCGTCTCGTCGTGCTGGAGATCGGCATCGATCACGGCCACAAAGGGCGCGCTCGAGGCCAGGATGCCTTCGATACAGGCGCCCGACAGGCCACGGCGGCCGATGCGACGGACACAGCGCACGCGGCTGTCCTGCTGCGCCAGCGCGCGCACGACGTCCCAGGTCCCGTCGGGCGAATTGTCGTCGACGAACACGACCTCCCAAGCGACGTTGGCGAGGGTCGCCTGCAGCCGCCGGTACAGCACCGTGACGTTGTCGCGCTCATTGAAGGTCGGGACGATGACCGACAGTTCCGGTCCCTCTTGGGTCTGGCTGTCGGCGCCCGGTCGGATCGCTTCATTCATGACGGCAGCGTATATCCGCCGCATCCTGCGCTGCCAAGTTCTTGAGCTACGAAGCCGGGGTTTCTGTGGGGAACGGCCCAAAAGGGGTCCCAAAATGCCAACGACCCCGGAACGGCGGACCGCGCGTACATCCGGCGCAGGCCAAGCTATTCCAAGGTCGTCCCAGCGCCGGAGTTTTCGCTCAACGTCGCCGTTGCAAGCTAGATGGGGATGGCAAAACCGCTTTGCAAGGGGCCCCAACGGCCTTTTTGGCCCCCAGTTGCTAGTTCGGGACTTCCTTGATGACCGGGCCGCGCGGCACGGGCGCTGCGGGGGCCACGGGTGCAGCGGCCGGGGGCTCGACCTTGACCGGCTTGGGCGGCTTGCCATACTGGCCGATCGGCCCGAGGACGACGGCAGCCGCCAGCACGACCGCCGCGACGATCGCGCCCAGAATGCCACCTACCGACTCAGACGACATGAAAGCCCATCCCTGTTCCCGACGGCCAGTGATACCACGGATGAACACGGGGCCGGAAGGGCTCCCGGAGGGCATGGGCGAATGCGCTACTTCTGCGGCGGCCGGTGCTTGACGAAGGCCGTCACGATGTCCTTCTGCGCCGACTCGACCGCCCTGTTCGCGGTCGCGAGATGGGCGCCTGCATCGATGTTGGGATATTGCATGGTGAGATAGTCCAGCAGGGCCACCCGGTAATATTGCCGCTCCGATGGACAGGCGCCGGCGACCGAACGGCCGAAATCCTGTTCCGTCATGCCCTGATTGCTGTCGCGCGAATATTCCCGCGCCAGGCAATGCCAGTAATCGTCGCGGCCCTGCTGGGCGAGCTTCTGCGCCCCCTTCGCATCGTCGTCATCCGCCATCGCAGCATGTGTCATGGCAGCAGATGTCATCATGACGAGCGCGGCCCCCACCATCAGCATCCGCATCTTGTTCTCCTTCTTTGCGGCTCCCGTCGCAAAGCTTAGACGGGACCGGCCAACTGGCCAATCACATCTGATTTGATTAGGATGAGGTCCCTCCCCCGTCGATGCGAGATCCTCCCGTGGCCAAAGCAAAAACCGCGTCCAAAAAAACCGGCAACATCTTCATCGGCATCGGCGGCTGGACCTTCGAGCCCTGGCGCGGCGTGTTCTATCCCGAGAAGCTGACGCAGGCGAAGGAGCTGTCCTATGCCGCCTCGAAGCTGACCTCGATCGAGATCAACGGCACCTATTACGGCTCGCAGAAGCCGGAGAGTTTTCGCAAATGGGCCAGCGAAGTGCCCGACGGTTTCGTGTTCTCGGTCAAGGGACCGCGCTTCGCCACCAACCGCCGCGTGCTCGGCGAGGCCGGCGATTCCATCAAGCGGTTCTACGATTCCGGCGTGCTGGAGCTCGGCGACCGCCTCGGGCCGGTGCTGTGGCAGTTCGCGCCGACCAAAAAATTCGACGGCGCCGATTTCGGAGCCTTTCTCGAGCTGCTGCCGCGCAAGCTCGACGGACGCGCGCTGCGTCACGTCGTCGAGGTCCGCCACGACAGCTTTTGCACGCCCGATTTCGTCGCGCTGATCCGCGAGTTCGAGACGCCGGTCGTGTTCGCCGAGCACGGCAAATATCCGGCGATCGCCGATGTCGCGAGCGACTTCGTCTATGCCCGGCTGCAGAAGGGCAATGACGAGATCAAGACCTGCTATCCGCCCAAGCAGTTGGATGCCTGGGCCGGGCGTTTGCAGGCCTGGGCCGAGGGCAGCGAGCCCGACGATTTGCCGAAGGTCGACAAGGCCAAGCCGAAGAAGGAGCCGCGTGACGTGTTTGCCTACGTCATCCACGAGGGCAAGGTGCGTGCACCGCACGGCGCCATGGAACTGATCGCGCGGGTGAGCTGAGGATGGCGCATGGCCAAGGCGAAAAAGCTCTTCACCATCGGTTATGAGCAGACGCCGCCCAAGGCGGTGCTGGACGAGCTGGAGCAGGCCGGCGTCAAGCTCGTGGTCGACGTGCGCGCGGTAACGTCATCGCGGCGGCCGGGCTTTTCCAAGAAGCAGCTCGCCGCCGGGCTCGATGAGCGCGGCATCGCCTATGTCCATCTCGCCGCGCTCGGCACGCCGAAGGAGGGCCGCCTCGCGGCACGCAGCGGCCAGTATGATGTGCTGGAGAAGATCTTCTCGAAGCACCTCAAGACGCCGGAGGCGAGAGAACAGATGGACGAGCTTTCGGCACTGGTGACGAAGGCGGGCCCGGTCTGCCTGCTCTGCTACGAGCGCGACCACACCCATTGCCACCGCCAGATGATCGCGGAGATCATCGAGGAGCGCGATGGTGTGGCGGTGAAGAATCTTGCGGGGCGGCAGGTGTAGCTGCCGCCGCTCTGGGCGCCCGTCAGGTAAGACGAGGGTCTAACCGTAGTCGTCACCCTGAGGTGCCGTAGCGAAGCGAAGGCCTCGAAGGGCGACGGCGTGGCACTGACGTCGCAACACCTCGGCCGTGCATCCTTCGAGGCTCGCTTCGCGAGCACCTCAGGATGACGGATCTACGTGAGGTGTCTGTAGCCCGGATGGAGTAAAGCGCAATCCGGGACCTTCGTCCCTCGTAGGCAGCGCCCGGATTACGCTTCGCTTCATCCGGGCTACGAATATCTCCTACCCCTCCCCTGCCAACTTGAACGTCCCCTCCATCATCTGCACGCAAGCCCCGCCGACATGGGCGGAGACGACCTTGCCGTCCTGCTTGCGCACGCGGGTCGAGAGGATGCTCGGCCGGCCCATGTCATAGCCCTGGCCGACCGCGAGCTTCAACTCGCCGTCGCGCATGGGATCGAGATCGGCGAACAGTGCGGCGGCGGCGACGGTGGCGCTGCCGGTGGCGGGATCCTCGGTGAGGCCGCTGGCGCCACGCATGAACATGCGCGCCTGCCGCTCGCAGGGCGCCTCCGACGCAGGCACGTCGCGCGTATAGAACCACACCGAGCGGGCGCCGTCGCGCGGCAAGACCTTGCCGTAGGCCGCAGCATCTGGCCGTGCCCGCTTCAGCGCCTCACGCGAATGCAGCTCCATCACGAGAAATGCATTTCCGACGGTGACGACATGCGGTGCGTGGTTGTCGGTCTTGACGTCATCTGCGCTGAGCGAGATGCAGCTTGCGGCTTCAGCCGCCGACAGCGGCGCATGCCGCGCCAGCGGCTGCGGCGCGGTGAGCTCGGTTCTGATCACCCGGCCCTGCTCGCGCACGATCTCGACCGGGACGAGCCCGGCCTTCTCCTCGAACAGCAGGCGCGACTTCGGCTCCTTCGCCATCGAGGCCAGCACGAAGGCGGTGCCGACATTGGGATGGCCGGCAAAGGCGATCTCCAGCACCGGCGTGAAGATGCGCACCTCCGCGTCATTGGCCTGGTCGCGCGGCGGCAGCACGAAGGTCGTCTCGGAATAGTTGAACTCGGTGGCGATCGCCTGCATCTGCGCCGTCGACAGACCGCCAGCATCGAGCACTACGGCGAGCTGGTTGCCGCCGAACGGGCGGTCGGTGAACACGTCGACGGTGATGTAGCGGCGCCGCATCGCTCATTTCCTCTTCACGCACATCGCAGCCGCGATCGGCCGCGTCGCCGGCACTCTACAAGCCGGCGACATCGTCCGTCATGCCCCAAAATTCGGAGCAATCGGAGCAATCGCGGAAGACGATTCAGAAGCGGAAGAGTGGCCGCGGCGATGCCAGCACCTGCGCACGCTCGCGCGCGTTGGCGATCAGCGTGTCGAGAAATTGCCGGTTCTTGTCGTAGCCCTGCGACGCCTCGAACTGCGTGTGCGGCCAGTCGCTGCCCCACAACAGGCGATCCGGACCGTAAGCGTTGCGCAACAGTGGATAGGCCGCCTTCGCAAACTCTTCGCCGGCCGGACCGTTGCGGTATGGCGCCGAGATCTTGACCCAGACGTTTTTCGTTGCGCCGAGCTTCAGCACCGACTGGAAACCGGGATCGGCGACGCCGAGCCTTGGATCGGGCAGCGCATAGTGATCGAGCACGACCGTGACGCCGTGATCGAGCAGTTGCGGCGTGAGCACGGCGAGGTCGGCGGCATTGCGCTGGATTTCGACCTGCCAGCCCATGGCCTTCACGTTTCCGAGCAGCGCCTTCCATTCGGCGGCAGCAAGATCGGGCAAGGGCTGGCCGACGAGATTGAGGCGAACGCCGACCACGCCGGCATGGTCGAGCGCGCGCAGCTCGTCCGCGGAGACAGCGGGATCGACCACGGCAATGCCGCGCAGGCGCCCACTCGCCTGCTTCAGGCATTCGATCAGGTAGGAATTGTCGGTGCCGAGAAAGCTCGGCTGCACCAGCACGCCGTTGGTCATGCCGGTGCGGTCGAGCTGCTCCAGGTAGAGCGCCAGCGGCGCGTCGTAGTCAGGCGCATAGCGCCGGCCCGGCGCGAGCTTTAACCCGCGGTGGAAGACATGGGCGTGGGTGTCGATAACAGGCAAGGCCGGCTCACTCCTGACTGTGGTTGCGGCCAGTGTGGCGAACGACGCGAGGCCCGCGCTGAACCGGCGGCGCGTGAGGCTGCGCTGGGCGAATGTCATGGCGCTTGCTCCCCATCCCGCGTCAGGCGCGCGTCGCGGCGGTCTGTTCAAAGACCTTGCCGCGGGTTTCGGGCAGCATCAGCACCGCGATCAGCACCAGCGAATAGGCAAAGGCGGCATCGATTCCGATCGCCGGCCCAAGCCCGATATGGTCGCTGAGATAGCCGACCAGGAAGGGAAACGCGGCGGAGACGATGCGGCCGAAATTGTAGCAGAAGCCGACACCGGTGCCGCGCACGCCGGCCGGATAAAGCTCGCTGAACAGCGCCGCCATGCTGGCGGGAATGCCGGCCGAGAAGAAGCCGAGCGGAAAGCCGAGCACCAGCATCTCGCCATTGGTCAGCGGCGCGAAGATGTAGATCAGCACGGTGATGATGCAGGCGCTGGCGAAGAAGGCGACGTTGGCACGGCGACCGATGCGGTCGCTGATGATGCCGCTCGCGACGCAGCCGCAGAAGAACGCCACGATGATCACGGCGAGATAGCCGCTCGAGCCCAGCACCGAGAGGTGCCGCACCTCGCGCAAATATGTCGGCAGGAAGGTGGTGAGCGCGGCATAGCCGCCATGGGCGCCGATGCCGAACAGGCCGCCGATCAGCGTGGAGCGCAGCACGTCGCGGTGGAAAATGCCGGAGAGCGTGGCGAGGAACGGCGTCTTCTCGGCGGCCACGGCCCGCGGCGGCTCCTTCAGGCCGCGGCGGATGAAGATGATGAGCAGCGCAGGCAATAGCCCGAGCGCGAACAGCAGCCGCCAGGCGATGTCGGCCGGCGCATACGTGAACACCAGCGCCGAGAGCAGCACGGCGGCGCCCCACCCGACCGCCCAGGCGCTCTGCACCGAGCCGAGCGCCTTGCCGCGATGCTCGGGGCGGATGATCTCGGCCATCAGCACGGCGCCGCAGGCCCATTCGGCCCCGAAGCCGAGGCCCTGGATTGCCTTGAGGATCAGGAGCTGGGTGTAGGTCATCGCGAAGGCGCAGGCGAAGGTCGCGAGCGCAAAGGTGGCCACCGTGATCTGCAGCGCCTTGACGCGGCCAAAGCGATCGCCGAGCGCGCCGCCGAGCCAGCCGCCGAACGCGCCGAAGAACAGCGTGATCGAGCCGAGCAGGCCGGCATCGGCCTTGCTGATGCCGAACGCCGCGATCAGCGCGGGAATGGCGAGGCCGAACATCTGCACATCGAGCGCATCCAGCGCCCAGCCGCCAAAGCTTGCCCAGAACGTGCGCCGCTCCAGCGGCGAGCTTTCGCTGTACCAGTTCGACATGTTTCCTACCCCTGTATTCGTTGTTGCTTGATGTCGTTGAAGTCCGCGCTCACCTGATCTCGGCGTGATAGCGGAAGCGGTCGGCCGGCCCGCGCGAGCGGCGCCATTCGATCGGCCGCCGCTCGAGGTCGAGCGCGAGACGCTCGATCACGATCAGCGGCGCGTGGGCCTCGAGCCTGAGCAGGCGCGCCTGCATCTCATTGGCCGTCTCGACCGTCAGGATTTCCTCGGCGGAGACCACGACCTCGCCGCAGCGCTCCTCGTAGAGCGGATACAGCAGGTCGCCGAACTCGGCGGTGTCGATCTCGAGGATCTTCGCGAAGCGCGATTGTTGCAGCCAGATCTCTTCGGCGAGTAGCGGAACGTCGTCGATCAGGCGCAGGCGCGACAGGCTGATCACGGGTTCGCCGACGGGGATCCGCAGTGCGGAGGCGACGGCTGATGTCGCCGGCACGCTTCTGCGGCGGATGATGCGGCTCTTTGGCACCCGTCGCTCGCCGCTCTCGGACTGGAAACGGAAGAAGCGGAACAGCGAGGAGTTGAAGCGCGCGCGGCGCACGAAGGTGCCGCGGCCCTGCTGGCGTTCCAGCACATTGTCGCTGACGAGCTGGTCAATTGCCTTGCGCACGGTGCCGATGGCGACGCCGTAGTGCGCACTGAGCTCGGCCTCCGACGGGATCGGCTCGCCCGGCCGCCACTCATTGCGGTTGATCCGCGCGGCGAGGTCGTCGCGCAGGCGCTGGTAGCGAGGTAGACGGTCGTCGAGCGGTGCTGCATTCATATAGTCATATAGATGACTAGATGAGAGGCGAGTCAAGCACTATCCAGATACCGCAACCAAGTCCGAGGCCTGCCGTCAGGCGCGTGGCCGGACTGGCGCAGCTTCGCCAGTCCGGCTCCGCGACGTCGGCGTCAGTTGGTCGTGGACTTGGGCAGGCAAGGCGGCTCCTTGTAGGGCGCCGACGCGTACGCGCCCTCCGCAGGAGCCCTGACGCAATCTGCGGTCGCGTGGGTCGCGGTGCGCCGCGGGGCGACGTCGCGCGCGGCTGCGGCCTGGGTTTGATAGAGGGCGGCGGCAATCAGGGCGGCCGAGACAAGGCTCAATCGGGTCATTGGTTTTCTCCGCATGACAAACGGAAGACCGATGTTTCGGCTTCCAGAGTGCAGGAGCGGAGAGCACGGCGCGATATTTCATCACGCGCCTTCAACGAAACGCGAGCTTCGGCGGAAAGCCCCCTACCCGAGTTGAAACACCGGCACCTTCTGATCGTAGCCGCGCACCTCGACCTCGCCGAGCGCGACGGCATCGCGGCCGTCGTCGCCCAGCGCCTCGCGCACCGAGGCGGAGATCAGGAGCTGCGAGCCGAACTCCTTGTTCAGCGCCTCCAGGCGCGAGGCGAAGTTCACGGTGTCGCCGATGACAGTGTATTCCTTGCGCCGGGGCGAACCGATATTGCCGGCGACGACCTCGCCGAAATGGATGCCGATGCCGATCCTGAGCGGCCAGCTCGTCTGCGCGTTGATGCGGTCCATCGCGGTCAGCATCTCGCGGCCCGCGGCGACCGCGCGATGCGCGGCGTCGGAGGCCTCCAGCGGCGCGCCGAACAGCGCGAGAAAGCCGTCGCCCAGAAACTTGTTCACGATGCCGCCCTGGCGATCGAGGATGTCGACCAGCACGGCAAAGGCGCCGTCGAGCCGGTCCACGACCTCTTGCGGCGTGCGCGTCTGAGCGCCCGCGGTAAAGCCGCGGAAATCGACGAACATCACGGCGACGCGGCGGACATCGCCGCCCACGCTGGTGCCCGCCGCCATCAGCTGCTCCACCACCTGCGGCGAGACGTGCTGGCCGAACAAATTGGTCACCCGGTCGCGCGCGGTGGCGGCCGCGATGCTCGCGGCAAATTGGCGGCGGAGCTGCGCGCCGACGGAGCCGGCGAGCACGCCGCAGACCAGGATGATGACGCTGCGCACCGCGTGGAAATAGGTCTGCGGCTCGCCGATGCCGCTGGAGGGATCGTAAATCAGCGCGACCACAAAGAGCTGCGTGGCGGCGACCAGACCTGTGAAGGTCGACAGCCAGAAATCGAGCCGCAGGGTCGAGAGGATGACGAAGATGAAATAGATCAGCGGCACCGCGAAGCCGAGCGCCGCGCTGGCGCCCATGGTGCGGATCTGCAGGATGAGCATCACGGTAGGCAGCGAAGTCTCGATCAGCGCGCCGATATAGCGACGGACCACCGGCACATCGCGGCCCAGCCGGAGGTTTTTCCGGATCTGGGTGTGGATCCAGACCTCGAGCAGGATGAAGCCGACCAGAAGGCCATAGACCTCGACGAGCCCTTGCGTCCCACGCCAGACCCGGTTCACGACGGTGGGGTCGATCAGGTGGATCGCAGTCAGGAACAGCGTCATGACGCAGCCGGTCATGATCAGCGCGCGCACCCGCAGCAACTCGCTACGCAGCACTTCTCGCGTCAGCTCGCGTTCGAAATCTTCCGAGAGCACGGCATGCTGCCGCGTCTTCCTGCTCGCAAACCTGGCCATTCGCCCCTCGATTCCGGGGCATTGTGCCTCAATCCAGCGTGCGGCGGAAGCGCGTCACGGCGATGGTCATGGCGACCAGCATCAGGATCGCCAGCGCCAGCGCATCGAAGCGCAGATTCTGCATGGTCGCGCCCTTCAGCATGATGGCGCGGACGATCCGCAGATAATGCGTCAGCGGCAGGGCCTCGCCGACATATTGCGCCCAGGCCGGCATGCCTGCGAACGGGAACATGAAGCCGGACAGCAGGATGCTCGGCAGGAAGAACATCATCGACATCTGCATGGCCTGGAGCTGGTTCTGCACCAATGTCGAGATGGTGTAGCCGATCGACAGATTGGTGGTGATGAACAGTGTCGAGAGCAGCGCCAGCAGGAACAGGTTTCCGAGCACGGGCACGCCAAACAAGAATACGCCGATGCCGATGATCAGGAAGGCCTGGACGAAGCCGACCAGCACGTAAGGGATGATCTTGCCGAACATCACCTCGACCGGCTTGATCGGCATCGACAGCAGGGCCTCCATGGTGCCGCGCTCGACCTCGCGCGTGACCGAGAGAGCGGTGAAGATCAGCATGGTCATGGTGAGGATGGTGCCGACCAGGCCCGGCACGATGTTGAGGCTGGAGTTCGCGGCCGGATTGTAGCGGGCATGCGCGCGTATCTCGAACGGCATCTCCGGGGGATCGCCGATGTAGAGATCGTGCGCGAGCGCGGTCTGCACGACCATGCCGAGCGAGCCGAGTGCGGCGCTTGCCGCGACGGGATCGGTGGCATCGGCCGCGACCAGCAGCGCCGGCCTGTCGCCGCGCCGCACCGCCCGCTCGAAGCCGCGCGGGATCTCGACGCCGAACAGCACCCTGCCGGATTTCAGCAAATTGTCGAAATCGTCGACGTCGTGCACCTCGTAGAGGAAGCGGAAATATTTGGTGTTCTCCAGCGCCTTCAGCACCGAACGGGCGAGATCGGAGTCTTCCTGGAGCAGCACCGCGCTCGGCAGGTTGTGCGGTGTGGTGTTGATGGCATAGCCGAACAGCAAGAGCTGCATCACCGGCAGCATCACGATCATCGCGAACGAGACGCGGTCGCGCTTGAGCTGGATGAACTCCTTGATCAGCATAGCATAGGAGCGCTTCAAGAAGCCGAAGCGTTCGCGGATCTCGTGCACAGGCGCGGCGGGACGATCGACGGCGCTCATTGGAAATTATCCTTGGAACGGCTCATCAGCTCGATGAACACGTCTTCCAGCGACGGCGAGGATTTATGCCAGTGCAGGTCGCTCTTGTCGCGCCAGGGTGCAATGCTGGCTTCGAGCGCGGAAACGTCGCGCCCGGACACGTGCAAGGAGGTGCCGAACGGCGCCACCATGTCCACGCCGGGCTTGCCGGTGAGCGCCGCCGTGAGCTCGTTCAAGTCATCGCCTGTTACCGTGTAGGTCGACAGCGCGGAACCCGCGATCACCTCCTCTACCGTGCCGTGCGTCAGCAGATGGCCGTAGGCGATGTAAGCAATCTCGTGGCAGCGCTCGGCCTCATCCATGTAATGGGTCGAGACCAGCACGGTGAGGCCCTCGGCGGCGAGTGCGTGGATCTCGTTCCAGAAATCGCGCCGTGCCTTGGGATCGACGCCGGCGGTCGGCTCGTCGAGCAAAAGCAGTTTGGGGCTGGGCAACGTGCAGGCACCCAGCGCCAGCCGCTGCTTCCATCCGCCGGAGAGCTCGCCCGCAAGCTGCTCCTCGCGGCCCGAGAGCCCGAGGCGCTTGATCATGTCATGCGCGGCCCCGCGCGCATCGGTGAGGCCATAGAGCCGCGCCACGAATTCCAGGTTCTCGCGAACCGAGAGATCCTGATAGAGGCTGAAGCGCTGGGTCATGTAGCCGACCTGACGCTTGATCTTGTCGGCATCGCGCCGGATGTCGTAACCGAGGCAGGTGCCCTCGCCGCTGTCGGGCGTCAGCAGGCCGCAGAGAATGCGGATGGTGGTGGTCTTGCCCGAACCGTTCGGCCCGAGGAAGCCGTAGATCGAGCCGCGCTTCACCTGCATCGACAGATCGTGCACGACCTCGCGGCCGCCGAACGACTTCGTCAGGCCCTTGACGTCGATCGCAATGCCGTTGGCGCCGTTCATCGCTTGTCCGCCACCGGCGTTTTGGGATTGAGATAGATGTCGATCGGCTGTCCGACGCGTAGCGCGTCGGGGCGCGAGGGCCGCGCCTGGATGAGATAGACCAGCTTGTTGCGCTCTTCGAGGCTGTAGATCACGGGCGGGGTGTATTCAGCCGAGGTCGCGATGAAGTAGATCTTCGCGGTAAGATCGGCGGCGCAATTGTCGCAGGCGACGCGCACCGTGTCGCCGATCGCAAGCTTCGGCAGCTCGCTCTCCGGCACGAAGAAGCGCAGCTTCATATTGCCGGGTGGCATGATCGACAGCACCGGCCGCTGCGCGGCCACCATCTCGCCCTCGCGGAAATAGATCTGCTGGATGGTGCCTGCGACGGGCGCAAAGCCCTTGCGCCGCGCCATCCGCGTCTCCGATGTCGCCACCCGCGCTTCGGCGACGCGCAACGCCGACACGGCGGAGTCGAGATTGGCCTGCGTGCCCGAGCCGGTCTTGCTCAGCGAAGATGCGCGGTCATAGGTCTGCTGCGCATTCGCCAGCGTCGCCTTGTTCTGGTTGAGATCGGCGAGCTGGAGATCGTCGTCGACGTAATAGAGCAGATCGCCGACCTTGACCTCGTCGCCCTCGCGCACGTTGAGCTTCGTCACGCGCCCCGCTTCGTCTGGGCTGACATAGATCATGTCGGCCTCGACCCAACCCTGGAAACCAGGCTCACGCTTCTCCTTGCAGCCGGCAAGGCCGGTTGCGAGCGCGACGGCCAATGCCAATGCGAAAATTGTTCGCGACGACCTCATGTCGTCCTCCGTTCGCCAAAAATCAAATCGAGATGAACGCGCAGCATATCGTGCGCATCGAGCGGCGCGTGCCGCGCAAACAGGCTTTGCCAGATCACCGCGATCATCGCGGGCGCGACCAGGATCTGCGGATAGCGCGCAAGATCCTTCTCGCGGATCTCGCCGCGGGCGATGCCGAGCTCGATCAGCGCACGCATTCCGGCGATGCCGCGCGAGACGACCTCGCGGTAATAGAAATCGGCGACGGAGGGAAAGCGCGGCCCCTCCGCCACGATCAGGCGGACGAGATCGCCGCGCCTGGTGCCGATGACCTCTTTCAGGAAGTTGCCGGCGAAGGCCTCGATGAGGTCGCGCACCGATCCGGTCGGCGGCGGCAGCGCATTCAGCTTCGCCACCACAGGCACGATCACCGTGCGCACCAACTCCTCGAACATCGATTCCTTGTCCTTGAAGTGCAGGTAGATCGTGCCCTTCGCGACACCGGCACGCTTGGCAATGTCGTCGAGCCGCGTCGCGGCGAAGCCGCGCGCGATGAACTCTTCCATCGCGGCGTCCACGATTGCCGCACGCCGCTCCGCCGTGCGCGCGGCGCGGTTCGACGTCGGCGCCTCATCACTGCTCGCCGGCCCCGTCGCATTGGCGCGGGCTGCGGACGGCGAGGCAGCTTTGGTCGGCTTCTTTGTCATGCTCAATTTATGACTGACTGGTCAGTCATAGTCAAGACAGCAGTACAGACCGAATCCGCGGTTTAATTAGTATTGACTAATGAATTAGCGCAGGCTAATTGAATTTCCATGATCGAAGCCGCCCCCAATCCCGTCACCACCGTGATGCGCGCCCTCGCCGATCCGACCCGCCGCGCCGTGTTCGAGCGCGTGTTCGAAAGCAAGGAGATCAGCGTCGCCGAGCTGACCCGCGGCAGCGGCGTCACCCAGGGCGCGATCTCGCAGCACCTGAAATCCCTCAAGCAGGCCGGCCTCGTCGCCGAGCGCGCCGAGGGCCGCAACGTCTACTACCGCGCCGCGCCGCAAGGTCTCGAACCGCTGGTCACCTGGATGGACCATTACGGCGTGTTCTGGCGCGAGCGCTTCCAGAACCTGCGTGACCTCTTGAAGGAGATCGACCCGTGAGTGCAGCCGCGTTGAAAGCCGAGACAAAGGACATCGTCATCGATGAGATCTTCCCTCACACGCCAGAGGCGATCTGGAAGACGCTGACCAGCGCGCAGCTGATTGCACGCTGGCTGATGCAGCCGACCGGTTTTGAAGCCGTCGAAGGCACGGCCTTCACATTCCAGACCACGCCGGGCGGCAATTGGGACGGCGTCATCCATTGCCGGGTTCTCGAGGTCGTGCCGAACCGGCGCCTCGTCTACGCCTGGAAGGGCGGCGACGAGCGCAACACAGGCTACGGCGCGCCGCTCGACACCGTCGTGACATGGTCCCTCACCCCGGTCGAGGCCGGTACGCGGCTTCGCCTCGAACATGCGGGCTTCGTCATGCCGCGGAACGAGTCCGCCTACACGGTCATGAGTGGCGGCTGGAAGAAGGTCGTGAAGCAGCTCGACGAGATCAGCGGCGAGACGTGAGGAGATAGCGCGATGACAAAGCCCTTTACCGGCGGCTGCGCCTGCGGCGCAATCCGCTATTCGATCGCCAGTGAGCCGCTGTTCAGCAATCACTGCCAGTGCCGGGACTGCCAGCGCGAAAGCGGCAGCGGCCACGGCTCCTACATGACCTTCGCGCGCGACGGTGTCACCGTGACGGGCGAAGCCAGGCACTGGGACATGGTCGGCGACAGCGGCAACGTGAAGACCCGCGGTTTCTGCCCACAGTGCGGGCTGCCTGTTTACCTGACCTTCGCCGCCATGCCCGACATCTTCACCATCCGCGCCGCCAGCCTCGATGAGCCCGCCCGCTACAAGCCGCAAGTGGTGACCTACGCCGCGCGCGGGCATGACTGGGACCGCCTCGACCCTGATCTGCCGAAATTCGCAGGCATGCCGCCGGCGTAAGGCACTAGCCAAAGTCCAGCACCATGCGGCCGTCGATCTTGCCGGCCTTCATGCGGTCGAAGACGTCGTTGATCTCTGCGAGCGGGACCTTGGCGACTTCGGCCTTCACCTTGCCATCCGTGGCGAAGGCAATGGCCTCGTCGAGATCGCGCCGCGTGCCGACGATGGAGCCGCGCACGGTGATGCGCTTGAGCACGACATCGAAGA
Source organism: Bradyrhizobium sp. 18BD (assembly GCF_054185225.1). Lineage (NCBI taxonomy): Bacteria > Pseudomonadati > Pseudomonadota > Alphaproteobacteria > Hyphomicrobiales > Nitrobacteraceae > Bradyrhizobium > Bradyrhizobium sp. 18BD. The sequence goes on from NZ_JAVAYL010000020.1 coordinate 42,266, forward strand.
TCGGCGTCGGGAATTCGCCCGGCGGCAGGCCGACGAGGCTGACGGTGCCTTTCCGGCGCACCATCTTCAGCGCTTGCGCGAACGCCGCGGTCGACACCGCCGTCACCAGCACGCCATGGGCCCCGCCCCCGGTCGCCGCGATAACCTTGTCGGCGGCGTCGGCTTCCAGCGCGTTGACCGCGATATCGGCGCCGGTCTCGCGTGCGAGCGCGAGCTTGTCCTCGGCGATATCGACGGCCGCGACCTTGAACCCCATCGCCTTGGCGTACTGAACCGCGACATGGCCAAGCCCACCGACACCTGAGATCGCCACCCACTCGCCGGGCCGCGCGTCGGTCTCTTTCAGTCCCTTGTAGGTGGTGACGCCGGCGCACAAGATTGGCGCGATGGCGGCGAAATCGACCGTCGCCGGCAGTTTTGCCGCGAAGGCAGCCGAGGCGATGACATACTCGGCAAAGCCGCCGTTCACGCTGTAGCCGGTGTTGTGCTGGTGCTCGCACAGCGTCTCCCAGCCGGTCTCGCAATATTCGCATGCCATGCAGGCATCGTGCAGCCAGGCGACGCCAACGGCATCGCCGACCTTCAGGTTCTTCACGCCGGACCCGAGCGCGGCGACGATGCCCGCAGCCTCGTGGCCGGGGATGAAGGGCGGAACCGGTTTCACCGGCCAGTCGCCGGAGGCTGCGTGCAGGTCGGTGTGGCAGACACCGCACGCCTTCACCTTGACCAGAACCTCGCCGGGACCGGGCTGCGGCACCGGCACGTCCTCGATCACCAGCGGCTTGCCGAATTGTCTGACGACTGCGGCTTTCATGGTCGGCATCTGTCTGCTCCATTGCAATACGGAGGGCAGACTAGCGATGCCGGACAGTGCGCCCTTGATTGGTGTCAAACGACACAAATTTATGTGCCGCCGAAACCAAGATGACGATGCCGTGACGGCAGTGGATAGCTGGACGCCGCGTCAGCTATGGAACTTCAGGCCATCGACGATCTTGTCGATCACCTTGCGCTCGGCGCGCATCGCAATGCCGACGAGGTTGAGATCGGCGCGCGCAACCGCCCTCACCGCCTCCCGATTGGCGGCGTCATGCGTGGTCGTGAACATGTCCTCGGTATAGACCGCCGGCTTCACGTTGCGCGTCAGCGCACGATCGAGCGCACGCGACAGCGCGGGACCGTCGGCGCCGTAGATCAGGATCGGCTGACCGATCAGCGAAAGATATTTTGTGCTTGAAGCGTCCTCATAGGGCTCTCCGATGCATTCGGGAAACGCCGCGGCGACGCCGCTGGTGAGAAAGGACGCGACGTTGAGCTTCTGCCAGGCCTGAAGATCGTTGCGGATCACGACGGCGATCTTGGTATCGAACTGCATGCGGTTCCTCAGATGTCATTCCTGCGCGATGCTATGCATCGCCCGGGAATGACAGCAAGAGGAATCAGCCTTTCGCGTCGCAGGCCCAGGCGCGGATCACGCATTCCTTGCCGCCGTATTTGTAGCATTCGCGCGTGGCGGCGTTGAGCGAGGCCGAGATCTTCGGCTTGACGGCATAGCCATAGGCGCCGCAAGGGTTGGACAGATCGATCGACATCGCCGCGCAGGCGTGCTTCATCGTCACGGTCGTGCAGTCGCCCTTGCACTGCTTCTGGGCCGCGGCCCTTGCCTCGTGCTCGGCGCCATAATCAAAGGCCTGGCCATAGGCCCCGCACTTGCCGACCGCAAAGGCGCCGGCGGCGTGAGCTTCTGTAATATAGCGGGCGCCGGCGACACAGACCGACAGCGCAAAGAAAAACATCGCGCAACGGCGCGCGACGACGTTCGAAGCCATGGAAAAACCCCTCCCCCCAAGGCAGGTGAGCCGACTGTAAGCCGCGGTCGTTTCCACTTGGTGAACGAGGAGTTGAAATCGGATGATTGGGAGGTGCCGTAGGGTGGATTAGCCCGCGGCTGCGCGAAGCGCAGTCCGCTGGCGTAATCCACCGCTTCTCCCGCGGCGATGAAAGTGGTGGGTTACGCCCTGCGGCACCGGATTGCGCGGACGGACGTCTTCAACCCTCTGGCTTGCCCTCGCCCGGCCAAGTAGGCTTGCCGCTGCAGCCCGGGGTGAGAAGCTCGATCGCCATGAAGTGTCCGTCACTCGTCGTTCTCGCCGTCCTCTCGGCGACATCCGTATGCGCCGCCGAGCAACAGAGCGGCCTGTTTCGCGACGCCTATACCTGTCCGGATCGAGGACGGTCCTCCATCTGCGTCTACGGGACCATTCCGAAGGGACAGCAGGTGACAGTGATTGCCAAGGGCTGGAAGAGCGCGGCCCAGGTCAAGGAACGGTTCTCGAACAAGAACGAGGAATTCCGCAACGGCGTTGATACCAGCACACGGCTCCAGGTCGCAACCCAGCCGCCGAAGGACGCCTCCATCATCGCCGTCCTGGCTCCGGCAAACGCCGTCAACGAGATCAAGCCCGAGGACGTACAGGATCGGCAGATCGTCGACAGAATTGGTGCTCACATCAAGCGAGCAAAAGAGCTCAACCTCGAGCCCGACATTCGCCTGCTGCAGACGCGCCTGCTCAGGCTGTCTCCGACAATTCTTCTCTCCGAGACATTTGTCAGCCCTCCCGGCGACGTGGCTGAACTGCAGAAGCAACTGCCGACCGGATGCGAGGCTTGCGAGAACGTGCCGCTGATGGTCGGAAGCGGTCTATATGACCTCTTCAAATCGGTCCGCTCATCGAAAAATGACGGCGTGGAGCATACCTGCGGCGGCATCAAGCTGGCTTTCGCGCTGTCCGACCGAACCTATGCCCTCAGCCACGCCTTCACCTGCGAGAGCGACGCGATGATGGCGACGCTGGTCCACGATCTCTCGGGACCGGAGCCAAAGCTGGTGCTCAGGATGATTGGCGGGCTTTAAAGCATGATCCGGAAAAGTGCGCAGCGGTTTTTCGAAAAGATCATGCTCAAACAACAACCTAAAGCGCGATGACGATTCATCCTCATCTTATCGCGCTTTAGGGGCTTCGTAGGGTGGATTGGCGAAGCGTAATCCACCGCCTTCTCTTGCAGCCAGCATGGTGGATTACGCCTTCGGCTAATCCACCCTACGGCACCTTCATCCGCGTCTAGCCGCTTCCAAGGCCTGCGGCGTGTCGATGTCGAGGAAGGCGCTCTCGCCGTCCACGGGCACTTCGGCGACCGCTTCCGTGTGCTTGGCAATCAGATGGCGCGCACCGACGTCGCCATCGAGGGTCATCAATTCCTTGAAGAAGCGGCGCGACCACAGCACGGGGTTGCCGCGGCGGCCTTCGCTGACGGGCACGACGATGAGATTGCCACGGTCCGGTGCAAAGCCGTCGATGAGGCGGTCGATCAGGCTGGCGTCGATCAGCGGCATGTCGCCCAGACAAACCACGGCGCCGTCGCATGTGTCGGGCACGGCCGCAATGCCGGCCTTGACCGAGCTTGCGATGCCGCCGGCGAAATCCGGATTCTTGACGAAGCGCACCTTCAGGCCTTCCAGCGCCTGCTCGACCAGCTCGGTCTGATGGCCGGTGACGACGATCACCTCGGATGCCTTGGACGCCAGCGCCTGCTCGGTCGCGATCCGCACCAGCTTCTTGCCGTCGAGCTCGGCGAGCAGCTTGTTGGAGCCGCCCATGCGGGTCGAGCGGCCCGCCGCGAGCACGATCGCGGCGACCTGGCTGTTGCCTTCGGTCTCGGGCTTTGCGCGCGGCTGCGGCCGCGTCACGATCTCCATCAGCAGGCCGCCGACGCCCATGCCCATCAGCTCGGAGCGCGTCACCTTGATGCCGGCGAGCAGCCGCATCAGCACCCAGTCGAATCCGTTCTCGACCGGCGAGCGGGCGCAGCCGGGCGCGCCCAGCACCGGAACGCCGCCGGCCCGCGCGATCAGCAGCAAATTGCCGGGATCGACCGGCATGCCGAAATGCTCGATCTCGCCGCCGATGCCGGTGACCGCCGCCGGGATCACGTCGCGGCGGTCGGCAATCGCGGACGCCCCGAACACGATGACGAGCTCGGCGCCGAGGCCGAGCAATTCCTTGATCGCGGCTGACAGCGCGCGTTCGTCGTGCTGCACACGCCGCTCGGCGATGATGCTGGCGCCGGCCGGCGCAAGCCGCTCCGCAGTGACACGCAGGGTCTTGTCGACGACCTTCGAAGACAGCCCCGGCAGCAGCGTCGAGACCACGCCGACGCGCTTGATGACGTAGGGCGCCACCTTCAGCACGTCCTTGCCGGCGGCCTTCACCGCGGCATCGCGCAGATCTCCCTCGACGCCGAACGGGATGATCTTGACGGTGCCGACCATCTCGCCCTCGACCACCGGCTTGTAGGCGGTGAGTGTCGCAAACGTGATGGCCTCGTCGATGTTGTTGATGCGGTCGACCGCGGCGCGGTCGATCACCAGCACGCCCGGGTTTGCTGCGAACAGATTGGCGCGGCCGGTGAAGGCGCGCTCGACATGAATGCCCTCGCCGCCGACGGCGAGCGCAATGCTGGCGGCCGCGACGTCCTCGGAGACGTCGCCCGCCTCCATCCGTACCACCACGACGTCCTTGATGCCGGCGCGCGTCAGCGCCTCGACCTGGGCAGGACCAATGGTCGTGCCCTTCTTCAGCACCAGCGGTCCCTGGCGGAGGGTGTGGACGGTCACCCCGCCGATCGCATCCTTGGGGCTCGCCGGACCGAACTTCATGCCGCTTCTTCTTTTTCTTTTGGTGGCAGGCGGAGCACCGCCGTGATCTCGGCCATGATCGACACCGCGATCTCGGACGGCGAGACCGCGCCGATCGCAAGGCCGATCGGCGCGTGGATGCGCGCGATGTCGCTGTCTCTGGCGCCCTGTGCCCGCAGCCGGTCGCCGCGCTTGGCATGCGTCTTCCGCGAGCCGAGCGCGCCGATATAGAAGCAGCCACGCTCGAAGGCGTGCAGCAGCGCGGGATCATCGATCTTGGGATCGTGCGTTACCGCGACGAAGGCCGTGTAGGCATCGACATTGAGCGGCGGCAGCGCGGTGTCGGGCCATTCGGCGACCAGCGGAATATCGGGGAAGCGCTCGGGGCTCGCAAAGGCCGTGCGGGGATCGACGACGGTGACGTCATAGCCCAGCGAGCGCGCCAGCGGCGCCAGCGCCTGGCTGATATGGACCGCGCCGATGATGACGAGCTTTGCGGTCGGCGCGTAGACGTTGAGGAACAGCTTCTTGCCGCCGGCCTCGACATGGGCGCTCTTGCCCATGCGAAGCTGCTTGTCCAACTCGTCCCGCAGCGGGTCCTTGGCGAAATCAGCCGCCTTTACCAGCCGCTGCTCGCCGGTCTCGGTGTCGGTCACCAGAATGGCCGGCCGGCGCGCGGCGCGCTCGGCATTGAGTTCGTGCAGGATTGCGAGCTTCACGGCTAGCCGACCTTCTCGACGAAGACGCGGATGGTGCCGCCGCAGGACAGCCCGACATTCCAGGCGGTCTCGTCGGCGACGCCGAACTCCAGCATCCTGGGCTTGCCGCTCTCGATCACGTCCATGGCCTCGGTGACCACCGCGCCCTCGACGCAGCCGCCGGAGACCGAGCCCAGGAACGTGCCCTCGTCATTGATGACGAGGCTCGAGCCTGCCGGGCGCGGGGCCGAGCCCCAGGTCTCGACAACCGTGGCCAGCGCGACGCCACGGCCGGCCTTCCGCCAGTCCTCCGCCGCCTTCAGAATATCCTCGTCGCGATCGAGCATGGTGGGCCTCTCAGGCTGCGGAGCGGATCAGGCTGCGGTGATGCGGCGGCAGCGGCCGGGAGAGCGTAGTGATCAGCTCCTGGATCGAACTCAAATTATGCACGGGGCGGAATTCGTCAACGTGGGGAAGCATCATTTTGATGCCCTGGGCCTTGGCCTCGAAGCCGCTGAACCGCAGCAGCGGGTTGAGCCAGATCAGCCGGCGGCAGGACCGGTGCAGCCGGTCCATCTCGAAGGCCAGCTTGGAATCGGCCTCCCGCTCCAGCCCGTCGGAAATCAGCAGTACGATGGCGCCCTGGCTCAGCACCCGCCGCGCCCACAATTTGTTGAAGTTGTGCAGCGAGGCCGAAATCCTGGTGCCGCCGGCCCAATCCTCGACCGAAGCCGAGCAGCTCGCCAGCGCCTCGTCCGGATCGCGCTGGCGCAGCGCCCTCGTGACGTTGGTGAGACGGGTGCCGAACAGGAACACCGAGACGCGCTTGCGGGCGTCGGTGATGGCGTGGAGGAAATGCAGGAACAGGCGGGTGTACTCGCTCATCGAGCCCGAAATATCGAGCAGCGCCACGATCGGCGCGGGTTTCTCGATCCGGCCGAGGCGATGGATGTCGATGATGTCGCCGCCGGTGCGCAGCGACGCACGCAGCGTCCGGCGCAGGTCGAGGCGCAGCCCATGCGGATCGGGGCGATGCCGGCGCGTCAGCAGTTCGGCCTGCGGCAGGTGCATCCGATCGATCGCGCGCAGCGCCTCGGCGATCTCCGCCGCGCTCATCTGCGCGAAGTCTTTCTTCTGCAGGATCTCCTTGTCGGAGACCGACAGGCGCAGATCCTGCTCCTGGTGCTGCGGCGTCTCGGTCATGCGCGGCTGCGACATCGCCTCCTGCACGCGGCGGGCGCCGGCCTGCGGCTTCTTCTTGGCCTGCTCCGGCAGCGGCACCGAATCCAGCATGTGCTTCCATTCTTCCGAGGCGCGGAAGAACAGGTTGAAGGCCTGCTTGAAGATCAGCGCATGCTCGTGCCGCTTGACGAAGATCGCCTCCAGCGTGGTGAAGACGTCGGCGCGGTTGCCGATGTCGATCACCTGCAGCGCGCTCATGGCATCGATCACCGCGCCCGGCCCGACCGGCATGCCCGCAGAGCGCAGTGCACGGGCGAAGCCGACGATGTTGTCGGCGAACTGCTCGGTTTGCTCGGGGGCAAGATGGTTGATGGCCATGGTTGTTCCCATCTTCCCGTCATTCCGGGGCGCCGCGCGAGCGGCGAGCCCGGAATCCATAACCACGATCGGGAGTATGGATTCCGGGCTCGCGCTACGCGCGCCCCGGAATGACGAGTTAGTTATGACGCACGCGCGTCAATTCTCGCTCGTCGCTTCCTTCAGCACCTTTTGCAGGGTGTCGCCCTGCATGCGGGTGATGTCGTCCTGGTACTTGAGCAGCGCGCCCAGCGTGTCGCCGACCACTTGCGGGGTCAGCGAGCGGGCATCGAGCTCCGACAGCGCGGTGGCCCAGTCGATGGTCTCGGCAACGCCAGGCGATTTGTAGAAGTCCTGGTTGCGCAGCGCCTGCACGAAGCGCACGACCTGCTGCGACAGCTTTGCGGAGATGCCAGGCACGCGCGTCTTGACGATCGCGAGCTCGCGCTCGGCCGCGGGGTAATCGACCCAGTGATAGAGACAGCGCCGCTTCAGCGCGTCATGGATCTCGCGGGTGCGGTTGGAGGTGATGATCACGATCGGCGGGCTCGGCGCCTTCACGGTGCCGAACTCCGGGATCGTCACCTGGAAGTCGCTGAGGATTTCGAGCAGATATGCCTCGAACGCCTCGTCGGCACGGTCGAGCTCGTCGATCAAGAGCACCGGCGGTCCCGCAACGTCAGGCTCCAGCGCCTGCAGCAGCGGCCGCTTGATCATGTAGCGATCGGCGAAGATGTCGCTGGAGAGCTGATCGCGGTCGGTGTCGCCGGCGGCTTCCGCCATCCGGATCGCGATCATCTGCGCGGCGCTGTTCCACTCATAGACGGCGGAGGAAACGTCGAGGCCCTCATAGCACTGCAGGCGGATCAGCTTCCGCCCCAGCGCCGCCGACAGCACTTTTGCGATCTCGGTCTTGCCGACGCCGGCCTCGCCTTCGAGAAACAGCGGCCGGCCCATGCGCAGCGACAGATACGTCACCGTCGCCAGCGACCGCTCGGCCAGATAGCCGCGCGAGGTCAAAAGTTCGAGCATCGCATCGACCGATGCCGGCATGGCACCGGAAGAAGAGGTCGCTGAAGTCATGAAGGAGCCAGTCTCGCTACGCCCTCACCGGGACAAGTTTGGCCGAGGCGTGAGGTTCACTCACCCCTTGGCGTTGGCGGCATCGAGGGCGCGCCGGGTCAGCACGCCGATGAGGTGCGCGCGGTATTCGGCGCTGCCGTGGATGTCGCTGTTGAGCCCTTCCGCCGGCACCTCGATGCCGTCCAGAGCCTTCGAGGCGAAGCGCTTCTTCAACGCCTCCTCGAACGCCTCGACGCGGAACACGCCTTCCGAGCCGGCACCGGTGACGGCAACACGCACGTCCGACGGACGCCGCGCCACGAACACGCCGACCAGCGCATAGCGCGAGGCCTGGTTGCGGAACTTGATGTAGGCCGCCTTCTTCGGCAGCGGGAACATCACCTTGGTGATGATCTCGTCGGCTTCCAGCGCGGTCGTGAACAGGCCCTGGAAATATTCCTCGGCCTTGAGGCGGCGCTTGTTGGTGACGATGGTCGCGCCCAGCGCCAGCACGGCAGCCGGATAGTCCGCGGTCGGATCGTTGTTGGCGAGCGAGCCGCCGATCGTGCCCTTGTGGCGCACGGCGGGATCGCCGATGCCGCCGGCGAGGCTGGCGAGCGCCGGGATCGCCTCACCGACGACGGCGGAGGTCGCGACCTCGGCGTGCTTGGCGGTAGCGCCGATCACCAGCGAGCGGCCCTTCATCTCGATCGTATTGAGCCCCTCGATATGGGAGAGGTCGACCAGATGCGGAGGGCTGGCGAGGCGCTGCTTCATCACGGGAATCAGCGTGTGGCCGCCGGCGATGACCTTGGCGTCTTCGTTCTTCACCAGGAGGTTGGCGGCCTGCCGCACGGTCCCGGGGCGATGATATTTGAATTCGTACATCTGAATGTCCTGATCGCGGGATGCGGGCGGTCTTTAGGCGAGATCGGATTTCGCCATCGCCTTGGCGCCGGCGGAGATCGAGGCGACGATGTTCTGGTAGCCGGTGCACCGGCAGAGATTGCCTTCCAGCTCCTCGCGGATGGTGTGGTCGTCGAGCTCGTGGCCCTTGCGATGGACGATGTCGATCGCGGTCATGATCATGCCGGGCGTGCAGAAGCCGCACTGCAGGCCGTGATGCTCGCGGAAGGCCTCCTGCATCGGATGCAGCGGCGCGCCGTCGGCGGCCAGCCCCTCGATCGTCTTGATCTCATGGCCATCGGCCATCACGGCAAGCGTGGTGCAGGACTTCACGGCCTTGCCGTCGAGATGCACGACGCAGGCGCCGCACTGCGAGGTGTCGCAGCCGACATGGGTGCCGGTCAGGCGCAGATTCTCGCGCAGGAACTGCACCAGGAGGGTGCGGGGGTCGACATTGGCCGTAACAGGATTGCCGTTCACGATGAGGGAGATTTTTGCCATAAGCACTCTCTATCAGCGCCCCGACGGGTCCCGTCGAAGCGGTTCTTATAATTATTCCAACCCATCATATGGGCCATTGTCCCCTGGGGCAACATCGCCCGGGGCGCAACCGGCCATGCCGAAAGGCGATAGGACTCAGCCCTGTACCGCCTTGGCGAAGTTCGCGAAAAACTCGTCGGCCAGCTTCTTGGCGGCACCGTTGATCAGGCGCTGTCCGAGCTGCGCCAACTTGCCGCCGATCTGCGCCTCGACGTCGTAGGAGAGCAGCGTGCCGCCGTCCTTCTCCGCGAGATTGACCACCGCGCCGCCCTTGGCGAATCCGGCGACCCCGCCCTCGCCTTCGCCGGAGATCTTGTAGCCGTTCGGCGGGTCGAGATCGCTCAAGGTGACCTTGCCCTTGAAGCGCGCCGACACCGGGCCGACCTTCATTTTTGCGGTCGCGCGGAAGCCGCCGTCCTCGGTCTTCTCCAGCTCCTCGCAGCCGGGGATGCAGGCCTTCAGCACCGCGGGATCGTTGAGCTTCTCCCACACGGCCTCGCGCGGCGCCGCAAGCTGGACTTCGCCATTCATTGTCATGGCCATGGGGGCATCTCCCGGATCGCATCAGAATAATATTGCTCAAGTAACGCACAGAGGCCGCAAAGGAAAGGGTGGCCCACGGTCACGTGCAATGCATATTCGCAACTGCAAAAAGCTTGCGCTGGCGGTTTGGGATTGGCAGAGCCGGGGCATGGTGATTAGGTCGCGCGCAACATGAGCACAGCCCTCTCCCCCCTGCTCGCGCCGATGCTGTCGAGCGCAGCCATGCGCGCCGTCTGCGACGACCGGTCGACACTCCAGAACATGCTCGATTTCGAGGCAGCCCTGGCGCGGGCCGAAGCCGCGACCGGCGTGATTCCGGAGGCCGCGGTGGGCCCGATCGAAGCCGCCTGCAAGGCCGATTCCTTTGACGTGGGCGCGCTGGCCGAAGCCGCAACGCGATCCGGCAATCTCGCCATTCCCCTGGTCAAGGTGCTGACCGCAGAGGTCGCGAAGGCCGACGCGGAAGCCGCGCGCTATGTGCATTGGGGCGCGACCAGCCAGGACGTCATCGACACCGCGACCATGCTGACGCTCCGCGCTGCAATCGATGCGATGGACGCCGACCTCAGCCGCGCCATCAAGGGTTTTGCCACGCTGGCGCGCAAGCACCGCGGCACCGCCATGGTCGCGCGGACCTGGCTCCAGCATGCGCTGCCGATGCCGTTCGGGCTGAAGGCCGCCGAATACGCTTCGAGCCTCGCCCGCGCCCGCTGCCGCCTGCGGCGGCTCGCCCGTGAAGGCCTCGCGCTGCAATTCGGCGGCGCGGCCGGCACGCTCGCCGCGCTCGGCGACAAGGGGCTCGCGGTTGCCGAGAAGCTGGCGCAGGAGCTGAATCTGCCGCTGCCGGAGGCGCCCTGGCACACCCATCGCGACCGCATAGCGGAGGCCGCTTCAAGCTTCGCGATCCTCGCGGGAAGCTGCGGCAAGATCGCCCGCGACGTCTCGCTGCTGATGCAGACCGATGTCGGCGAGGCGTTCGAGCCGGCCGGCGAAGGCCGCGGCGGCTCCTCGACCATGCCACACAAGCGCAACCCAGTTGCGGCCGCGAGCGCGCTTGGCTGCGCGACCATGGCGCCGCAGCTCGCCGCGACGATCTTTGCAGCCCAGGTGCAGGACCACGAGCGCAGCGCCGGGCCCTGGCATGCGGAATGGCCAACGCTGCCGCAATTGATGCTGGTCACCTCGGGCGCCCTCGCCGCCATCGTCGACATCGCCGAAGGGCTCGAGGTCGATGCCGCGCGCATGCGCAGCAACCTCGATGCGACGCATGGACTGATCATGGCGGAAGCGGTCACCTTTGCGCTCGCCGACAAGATCGGCAAGAGCGATGCGCATCATCTGATCGAAGCCGCAAGCAAGCGCGCGGTTGCCGAGAAGAAGCATCTGCGCGAAATTCTCGCCGCCGATTCGCAGGTCACTGCACATTTGACGCCCGAGAAGATAGCGGCACTATTTGAGCCGATGGCCTATCAAGGGGCGTCGCAAGCCCTGATTGACCGGCTGCTCGACAGCCTCGACCGAGACTAATTATTTGAGCAAGATCTTGTCGGAAAACCGCTGCACACTTTTCCGGATCATGCTCCAAAACGGAGACGCTGCATGCCCATGATCGATGCCGACGGTTGCCTGATCAACGTCTCCGTCGAGGGCCGCGACGGCGGGCCGACCCTGATGCTCTCCAATTCGCTCGGTTGCACGCTGCAGATGTGGGAGCCGCAGATGAAGGCGCTGACGCAGGTGTTCCGCGTCATCCGCTACGACCGCCGCGGCCACGGCAAGTCGAACGTGCCCCTCGCCCCCTATACGATGGAGCGCTTCGGCCGCGACGTGCTGGCGATCCTCGACGATCTCAACATCGAGAAGGTGCATTGGTGCGGCCTGTCGATGGGCGGCATGGTCGGGCAATGGCTGGGCGCCAATGCGCCGGAGCGCTTCGGCAAGCTCATCCTCGCCAACACCTCCTGCTACTATGCCGAGCCGACCAAATGGCTGGAACGCATCGACGCCGTGAAGAAAGGCGGCCTCGCGGCGGTCGCCGATGCCGTGGTGGCGGGCTGGCTGACCCAGGATTTCCGCGAGCGCGAGCCTGACATCACCGCGAAGATGAAATCGATGCTGCTCGCCACGCCCGTCGAAGGCTATCTCGCCTGCTGCGAAGCGCTGTCGACGCTCGACCAGCGCGCGCTGCTACCAAAGATCAAGAGCCCAACGCTGGTGATCGCCGGCCGCCACGACATGGCAACGCCGATCTCCGCGGGTGAGCTGATCCGCTCCAACATTCCCGGCGCCAGCATGACCATCATCGACGCCGCCCATATTTCAAATGTCGAGCAGCCGCACGCGTTCACCGACGCGGTGGTGGGCTTCTTGACGCAGCGCTGACCGCACAACGCCGTCATTGCGAGCGCAGCGAAGCAATCCAGAAATCCCTCCGCAGAGAGATTCTGGATTGCTTCGTCGCTACGCTCCTCGCAATGACGGAGAGGAGGAGACACCATGGACGATCAGAAGCGCCGCGATGCCGGCATGAATGTGCGCCGCAAGGTGCTGGGCAATGCCTGGGTCGACAAGTCGATCGCAAACCGCAATGCGTTCAACACCGACTTCCAGGACATGATCACGCGCTATGCCTGGGGCGAGATCTGGACCCGGCCGCATTTCGACGAGCGCACGCGGCGCGTGCTCGTGATCGGCACCATGGTCGCGCTCGGGCAATGGGATGAATTCCGCCTGCATGTGCGGGCGGCGCTCGCCGAGGGCGGCTTCACCCCCGACGACATCAAGGAGATCCTGCTGCAGCAGGCGATCTATTGCGGTGTGCCGGCGGTGAACCACGCCGTCAAGGAAGCCTCAGCGATTGTGCAGGAGCTCGGCCTGCTCAAGGGCTAGCGGCGCTGCAGCCTCGACGGTCTTCGGTGCGGCGTCGGGCCGTTCGATCACCACCACGATGGCGGCACCGAGCAGCAGCAGCAGCTCGGTGGCGTGCAGCCGCAGCGCGGCCAGCTCGCCGACCTTGGAGGCCATCACCATGCTCGCAAACGAAATGATGCTGCCGATCGCAAGCGCGATGCCGAGCGCCTCGTCGCTTCCGCCGTTCTTGCGGACGCGCGGGATGCAGAGCAGTGCAAGATAGATCGCAAAGAACGCCACGACAGTCAGCCGTCCCAGCGCCAGCAGCCAGGCGGCGCGCACCGTCTCCGTCCCCGCCATCTGGAGCTTGTCACTGAGGAACAGCGCCACCGCGACACTCGGCCGCTCATAGAGGCCGTGCACCGGCGCCACCATGATGTTGAAGGCGACCAGGGTCCAGGCCGGGATGAAATAGGCCGCCAGCAGCGCGCCGTTGACCGAGCCGATCCGCCAATTCCTGAACATGCCGCTTCCCGCTTCGTCTACCACGCGCCTTCAATGAGAAGGCTTTGCGGGGAGCTAACTCGCATGAGACTGTGGCGGCAATTTAAACCCTTTGTTTACCTTAACTGCCCTGTGGATCGCGGGGCCGAAAAGCGGCCAAGGAAAGCCCCGCCTTTACGGCGGGGCCTTCCTCGCTACCCTTCGCTCTTGGCTCCCTACTAACTTGGCTCCCTACTAATTGTCCTGGCCGCGCTGGCCGCCCTGCTGCTGGCCGGGCCGGTCGCCCTGGCGCATCGGGTCCTTCTGCTGCTGCTGTCCGGGTTTCTGACCGCCACCCTGCTGCTGCCCTGGCTGCTGATCTGCCTGTTGTCCTGGGCGCTGCTGACCGGGGCTCTGATTCTGCTGGCCCGGATTCTGGTTCTGCTGCTTCGTCATTGGGGGACACTCCCTTGTTGGACGTCAGTGCAGAGACAACGACCGGCATCCATTTCGGTTGCTTGCGGAACCCGGTTCCTCGCGACTGCGGGAACTGGGATATGACATCCGCAACCGAAATGACCTCTGTACAAGCCTTTATGCCGAGGCATGGCCAGTTGCAGCCGCCAGTTCCCTCCTGTTACAAAACGGGAAGAACGCTCAAGGGCTGCCGGGGCCCGAGAAGAAACTTAAGCACTCCTCTCGAAGAGCTCCCTTTGAGTCGCGTCAGGTTTGGGTAACGGCAGCCTATGGATTATTTCGCCCAGCAGCTCATCAACGGCCTCGTGCTCGGCTCCATCTACGGCCTGATCGCGATCGGCTACACGATGGTCTACGGCATCGTCGGCATGATCAATTTCGCCCATGGCGATGTCTTCATGATCGGCGGCTTCATCGCCCTCATCACCTTCCTGATCCTGGTCTCGTTCGGCCTGACCGCGATCCCGGTGATCCTGCTCGTGGTGCTGCTGGTCTCGATGGCGATCACCGCACTCTATGGCTGGACCATCGAGCGCATCGCCTACCGGCCGCTGCGCCATTCCTTCCGCCTCGCGCCGATGCTGTCGGCGATCGGCATGTCCTTCGTGCTGACCAATTACTCGCAGGTGGCGCAAGGCGCCCGCGTCAAGCCGATCCCGCCCTTCATCACCGGCGGCTACACGCTGCATGAGAGCACCGACGGCTTCGTCATCCAGCTCTCCAACATCCAGATCATGGTGGTCGTCACCACCATCGTGCTGCTGGCGCTGTTCACCTGGCTCGTCTCGCGCACCCGGCTCGGGCGCGACATGCGCGCCTGCGAGCAGGACCAGACCATGGCGGCGCTGCTCGGCGTCGACGTCGACCGTACCATCTCCATGACCTTCGTGATCGGCGCCGCGCTCGCCGCCGTCGCGGGGCTGATGTACCTGCTCTATTACGGCCTCGTCGACTTCTTCATGGGCTTCGTTGCCGGCATCAAGGCCTTCACCGCGGCCGTGCTCGGCGGCATCGGCTCGCTGCCGGGCGCCATGCTCGGCGGCCTTGCGATCGGCCTGATCGAGACGTTCTGGTCGGCCTATTTCTCGGTCGAATACAAGGACGTCGCGGCGTTCTCGATCCTGATCGTCGTGCTGATCTTCATGCCGACCGGCCTGCTCGGCCGTCCCGAAGTCGAAAAAGTCTGACGGGCGCGCGCGTGACAGCTCCCTCGACCCACACGACCAAACCTGCAACGGGCATCCCTGCCCTCCTCAAGACCGCCTTCATCAACGCGCTGATCGCGCTGGTGCTGTTCTCGCTGATGGTCGGCATCCGCACCGAAGCGGGCTCCGACGGCCAGCTCACCTATTGGACCCGCTTCGGCGAGCTCGCCTCCCTCGTCGCCGCCGTGTTCGGCGGCTCGATCGTGATCGAGCTGTTGCGGCAATGGATCGGCCCCACAGGCGCCGAGAAGCTGGTCCCGCCGGCCGTGCAGAGCGGCATGTCTTTCGTGGGCCGCTATCTCGCGCCGGCGCTGTTGATCTTCACGCTGCTGGTGCCCGTCATCTTCTATAACCAGCGCTACATCCTCGACCTCGCGATCCTCGTCCTGACGTATGTCATGCTGGGCTGGGGACTGAACGTCGTGGTCGGCCTCGCCGGCCTGCTCGATCTCGGTTACGTCGCCTTCTACGCGGTCGGCGCCTATTCCTACGGGCTGCTCGCCACCAATTTCGGCTGGTCGTTCTGGATCTGCCTGCCGCTCGCCGGCATCCTCGCAGCGTTCTGGGGCGTGCTGCTCGGCTTTCCCGTGCTGCGGTTGCGCGGCGACTATCTCGCCATCGTGACGCTGGCCTTCGGCGAGATCATCCGTCTCGTCATCATCAACTGGCAGGAGCTGACCGGCGGCCCTAACGGCGTCTCCGGCATTCCGCGTCCCACCTTCTTCGGCATTCCGCTCGACAACAGTGACGACGGGTTGGCGGCAAAACTCGGCATCGAATACTCGCCGACCCACCGCATCGTCTTCCTGTTCTATCTGATCCTGGCGCTCGCGTTGCTGACCAACTGGGTCACGATCCGCCTGCGCCGCCTGCCGATCGGGCGTGCCTGGGAAGCCTTGCGCGAGGACGAGGTCGCCTGCCGCGCGCTCGGCATCAATACCACGACGACGAAGCTCACGGCGTTCGCGACCGGCGCGATGTTCGGCGGCTTTGCCGGCGCGTTCTTCGCCACGCGTCAGGGCTTCATCAGCCCGGAATCCTTCACCTTCCAGGAATCGGCGCTGGTGCTCGCCATCGTCGTGCTCGGCGGCATGGGCTCGCAGCTCGGCGTGGCGCTTGCCGCGCTTGCCATGATCGGCGGCTTCGAATTGTTCCGGGGCCTGGAGGGCTACCGCATGCTGGTGTTCGGCATGGCGATGGTGCTGATCATGATCTGGCGGCCGCGCGGCCTGATCGGCCATCGCGCGCCGACCGTGTATCTGACCAAGGCGCAGGCGATCTCCTCCGACCTCGTCAAGGAAGGCCACGGATGAGCGGCGACAAGATTCTCAGCGTCGACCGTCTGACCATGCGCTTCGGCGGCATCGTCGCCGTGCAGGACCTCTCTTTCGCTGCCGAGCGGAAGAAGATCACCGCACTGATCGGACCGAACGGCGCCGGCAAGACCACCGTCTTCAACTGCATCACCGGCTTCTACAAGCCGAGCGGCGGCGCCATCCGCCTCAGCCATGACGACGGCCGGGTGATCGCGCTGGAGCGGCTCAACGATTTCCGCATCGCCAAACAGGCCAAGGTGGCGCGCACCTTCCAGAACATCCGCCTGTTTCCCGGCATGACCGCGCTGGAAAATCTGATGGTGGCGCAGCACAACGCCTTGATGCGCGCCTCCGGCTTCACCTTCCTCGGCCTCGTCGGCGCACCCGTCTATCGCGACGCCGAGAAGCATGCGATCGATCTCGCCACCGATTGGCTGAGGCGCGTCAACCTGCTCGACCGCGCCGACGATGCCGCCGGCAATCTCGCCTATGGCGACCAGCGCCGGCTCGAGATCGCGCGCGCGATGTGCACCGAGCCTGCGCTCTTGTGCCTGGACGAGCCCGCCGCCGGTCTCAATGCGCGCGAGAGCGCCGCGCTCAGCGAGCTGCTGCTCTCGATCCGCAACGAGCTCGGCACCTCGATCCTGCTGATCGAGCACGACATGTCGGTGGTGATGGAGATCTCCGACCACATCGTGGTCATGGACCATGGCGTCAAGATCGCCGAAGGCTCGCCGCGCGCAGTCCGCGACGATCCCAAGGTGATCGCCGCCTATCTCGGCACCGACGAGGACGAGGCCGCAGCCGTGATGGAGGGCGGATCGTGACGTCTCCCACTCCGCTGCTCGCGATCCGGTCCTTGCACGCCGCCTACGGCAAGATCGAGGCGCTGAAGGGCGTCGACGTCGAGATCAACGCCGGCGAGATCGTGGCGCTGATCGGCGCCAACGGCGCCGGCAAGTCAACCCTGATGATGACGATCTTCGGCAAGCCGCGCGCCCGCGCCGGCCAGATCCTGTACGAAGGCCGCGACATCACGGACGTACCCACTCACGAGATCGCGCACTTGCGCATCGCGCAATCGCCGGAGGGGCGCCGCATCTTCCCGCGCATGAGCGTGGCCGAAAACCTCCAGATGGGAGCGGACGCCACCGGATGCACCGATGCGGAACGCGAGGCGACGCTGCAACGCGTGTTCACGCTGTTTCCGCGGCTGAAGGAACGCTACGCCCAGCGCGGCGGCACGCTGTCCGGCGGCGAGCAGCAGATGCTGGCGATCGGCCGCGCCCTGATGAGCCGCCCGCGCCTGCTGCTGCTCGACGAGCCCTCGCTCGGCCTCGCGCCGCTGATCGCCCGCCAGATCTTCGATGCGATCCGCACCCTGAACCGGCAGGACGGCCTGACAGTGCTGATCGTCGAGCAGAACGCCAACCATGCGCTCAAGCTCGCCCATCGCGGCTATGTCATGGTCAATGGCCTGATCACGCTGGCGGGCACCGGCGCCGAATTGCTGCAGCGCCCCGAGATTCGCGCCGCCTATCTGGAAGGCGGCCGGCACGGCTGACCGGGCAAAAGTGCGGCGGAATGCGTCGAGATATCTACGCCAGTGCCCGTATTTTGCCGGTGACTTCTCCTCGAATTCATTCAAGAATGGCGCCGGTTTGGACCGGGCCTGCCCGGCAACTTCCACAGGCGACCACCCGCGAGGTATCTCATGAAATCACTGAAGCTCATCGGTCTGGCATTCGGCGCATCGCTCGCGCTGTCGAGCGCGGCATTCGCGCAGGATGTCACCGTCGCAGTCGCCGGTCCGATGACCGGCGGCGAATCCGCCTTCGGCCGCCAGATGAAGAACGGCGCCGAGATGGCGGTCGCTGACATCAACGCCGCCGGCGGCGTCAACGGCAAGAAGCTCGCGCTCTCCGTCGAGGACGATGCCTGCGATCCCAAGCAGGCGCGCTCGATCGCCGAGAAGATCGCCAGCGCCAAGATCCCGTTCGTCGCCGGGCACTATTGCTCGTCATCGTCGATCCCGGCATCCGAAGCCTATGCCGACGGCAACGTGCTCCAGATTACGCCCGCCTCGACCAACCCGCTCTTCACGGAGCGCAAGCTCTGGAACGTGGCGCGCGTCTGTGGCCGTGACGATCAGCAGGGCCTGATCGCCGCGCAGTACATCGCCAAGAACTTCAAGGGCAAGAACATCGCCATCCTCAACGACAAGACCACCTACGGCAAGGGTCTGGCGGATGAGACCAAGAAGGCGCTCAACAAGGCCGGCGTCACCGAGAAGATGTACGAGTCCTACAACAAGGGCGACAAGGATTTTAACGCGATCGTCTCGCGCCTGAAGCGCGACAACATCGATCTCGTCTATGTCGGCGGCTACCATCAGGAGAGCGGCCTGATCCTGCGCCAGATGCGTGACCAGGGTCTCAAGACGATCCTGATGGCCGGCGACGCGCTCGCCGACAAGGAGTACGCCTCCATCACCGGCCCCGCCGGCGAAGGCACCCTGTTCACCTTCGGCCCCGATCCGCGCGAGAAGCCGACCGCCAAGAAGATCGTCGACGCCTTCAAGGCCAAGAACATCGATCCTGAAGGCTATACGCTCTACACCTACGCGGCGATGCAGGTCTGGTCGCAGGCGGCCAAGAAGGCCGGCACCACCGACGCCAAGAAGGTCATGGAAGCGATGAAGGCCGGCAAGTGGGACACCGTGATCGGCCCGATCGAGTACGACGCCAAGGGCGACATCAAGCAGCTCGACTACGTCGTCTACAAGTGGGACGCCAAGGGCGGCTACGCCCAGATCAAGGGCAACGGCACCTAACGCGTTGCGGGGCCTCAGGCTGCCAATCAATCAAAATCACGCCCCGGCTTACCCCCGGGGCGTTTCTTGTTGCGGCAAGCTCAGACGGCTGCGGGCAGCTCGCCGGCCGCCGCGGCCTGGGCCTTCCGCAGCGCCTGCAACAGGTCGTTCGGCCGAAACGGCTTTTGCAGGCAGACCACGTTGGCCAAATGAGGCGCTTGTTCCATGAAATCCAGTGCGGTCATCCCCGACACCGCGATGATCGGAAGCTCCGGCGCACGCTCGCGCAGGCTCGCGATGACATCGACGCCGCTGGTGTCGCCAAGGAAGATGTCGACGATCGCCGCGTCAAACGGGCCTTCGTCGAAGGCCTTCAGCCCGGCCACGCCGCTCTCGGCCTCCGCGACCTCGAAACGATTGACCCGGAGCACGATCGCGAGCATTGCGCGGACGTCCTTCTGGTCGTCGATGATCAGAACGCGGAGCATTGGGGATAACTCCCGGATATTGATATCAAAATCGGATGATTCAAACCTGGAACCCACGACGGCTTGAGGGCATTATGGCACCGGTCGGTAAAGCGCATCTTACCCGGCCCCTATTCCGCGTTCTCACCAAAGTTAAGTAAGCTGTAACCATCGGTTGAGTCGTGCCCGCACCGGTTCATGATGCGAGCCCAGAACCCGCTACCATGGAGCCAGGGGGCGAGGGCCGTATGAAGTCGGCGAAGATGGCAAAGACCGGTCTGCGAGAGATGGACGTGCCCCCAACGATCGACCGAAGCACATTCCTTTCGACGCTGCCGGCCAGCGCCGCCGACCGCACCGCAGCATTGGCGATCGTCGGCATCTCCTCGATCCTGTTCGCACTCGCCGTTCCGTTCGCGGGCATCCCGCTCCTGCCCGTCCCCGGCTTCGTTGCGAGCTATCAATCGGCCCTCGCGGTCAGTGACGTCATCACCGCGGTGCTGCTGCTGTCGCAGTTTTCGGTGCTGCGAACCCGGGCGCTGCTGTTGCTCGCGACCGGTTATCTCTTCACCGCCGCGGCAGCGCTGGTCCACGCCCTCACCTTCCCCGGCCTGTTCACACCGACCGGACTTTTCGGCGCGGGGCGGCAAACCACGGTCTGGCTCTACATGATCTGGCACGCCGGCTTCCCGCTGTGCGTGCTGGGCTATGCCTGGCTCAAGGAGGCCGATGGCGGTGCCAGGATCCGCGGCAAGACGACCACGGCGATTTATTCCAGCGTATTCGGCGTCATCGTCGCCATGGCTCTGTTCACCTGGATCGTCACCGCCCAGCACGATCTGCTCCCGGTCCTGCTGCGCGACGGCCACTACACGCCGACCATGATCGGCGTCGTGTCCTTCGTGTGGTCGTTGAGCTTCGCCGCGCTCGTCTCGCTCTGGTTCCGCAGGCCGCATTCGGTGATCGACGTCTGGCTCATGGTGGTGATGTGCGCCTGGCTGTTCGACATCGCGCTCTCGGCGATCGTGAACGTCGCCCGCTTCGATCTCGGCTTCTACGCGGGCCGCCTCTACGGCCTTTGCTCGGCGACCTTCGTGCTCGCGGTGCTCCTGGTCGAGAACGTCCGCCTCCAGGCGCAGACCGCGGGCATGGTCGGTGCGTTGCAGCGCCGGTCGGACGCCGAGCGCGATTATCATGCCGAGCGCGAGCGCCTGTTCACCGCCGTCGTCGAATCCTCCAACGACGCCATCATCACCAAATCACTCGACGGCACCATCACCACCTGGAACACCGCGGCCGAACGCGTCTTCGGCTACTCTGCCGACGAGGCGGTCGGCCGCCCGATCGACATCATCCTGCCGGAGGATCAGCGCCAGGACGTCGCCGAGAATCTGGCTCGCACCCGCAACGGCGAGGTGATCGACCAGTGGGAGACGATCCGGCTGCACAAGAGCGGTCAGCCGATCGACGTGGTGCTGAGCCAGGTCCCGCTGCGATCGACCGACGGCAAGATCATCGGCGCATCGAAGGTGGCCCGCGACATCACCGAGCGCAAACGGACCGAGACGGCGCTCAACCGCGAGATCGAGGAGCGCCAGCGCATCTTCGAGACCTCGCAGGACCTGATCCTGGTCACCGACGGCTACGGCAATTTCGTGCAGGTCAGCCCCAGCGTGAAGAACATCCTGGGCTTCACCCCGGACGACATGGTCGGGCACAGCGCGATCGAGTTCATCCACCCCGATGATCTCGAGAAGACGCGCGGCGAGATGCGCGCGGCACGACGTGGCGCGGTCAAGCGCAGCTTCGAGGCGCGCTACTATCACTACGACGGCCACGAGGTCACGCTGAACTGGATGGGCACCTGGTCCGAGCCAGTGAAACGCCACTTCTTCATCGGCCGCGACCTGACCGAGAAGCAGGCGGCCGAGGCTCAGCTCCGGCAGGTCCAGAAGATGGATTCGATCGGCCAGTTGACCGGCGGCGTCGCCCACGACTTCAACAACGTGCTGACCGTCATCACCGGCACGATCGGCATTCTGGCGGATGCCGTGGCCGACCGGCCGGAGCTTGCCGCCATCACCAAGCTGATCGACGATGCCGCCGAGCGCGGCGCGCAGCTGACCAAGCACCTGCTCGCCTTCGCCCGCAAGCAGCCGCTCCAGCCGCGCGAGATCGACGTCAACGCGCTGGCGCTCGAGGCCGCCAAGCTGCTGCATCCGACGCTGGGCGAGCAGATCACCATCATGCCGCAGCTGACCGAGGACGCCTGGCCGACCCTGGTCGATCCGGGCCAGCTCTCCACCGCGATCCTCAACCTCGCGCTGAACGCGCGCGACGCCATGCCCGACGGCGGCACGCTGGTGCTCGAGACCCGCAATGTCTTCCTCGACGACGTCTATGCCAGCATGAACCCCGATGTCGTCGCCGGCAATTACGTGATGATCGCGGTCAGCGACACCGGCAGCGGCATTCCCGCCGAGTTGCTCGAGCGCGTGTTCGATCCGTTCTTCACCACCAAGGAGGTCGGCAAGGGCACCGGCCTCGGCCTCAGCATGGTGTTCGGCTTCGTCAAGCAGTCCGGCGGACACATCAAGATCTACAGCGAGGAAGGCCACGGCACGAGCGTGAAGATCTACCTGCCGCGCTCCACCGGCGTCCAGGAGACCGAGTACGAGTCGCTGCAGAACGTGCCCATCGCCGGCGGCGACGAGAAGATCCTCATCGTCGAGGACGACGCCCTGGTGCGGCAGTATGTCGTGACCCAGGTCAAGAGCCTCGGCTATGCCGCGCTGGAAGCGGCCAACGCCGCCGAGGCCCTCACCATCATCGATGCCGACAAGGGGATCGACCTGCTCTTCACCGACGTCATCATGCCGGGCGCCATGAACGGCCGCCAGCTCGCCGACGAGGCCGCACGCCGCCGCCCCGACCTGAAGACGCTGTTCACCTCGGGCTACACTGAAAACGCCATCGTCCATCACGGCCGGCTCGATTCCGGTGTGCTGCTGCTGGCCAAGCCTTACCGCAAGTCCGAGCTCGCCAAGATGCTCAGGACGGCGCTGGCGAGCTGAGCCAAGGATAGCTGTAAGGGTAGCGGTCAGTGTAACGGTGCGCTATCGCTGGCGTCCGCAGCGCATGGAGTGCCGACCTTGAAAAACCTTCTCACCGATATCGCCGGCGTCCGTGTCGGCCACGCCGTCGATGCCAAAGTCGCCTCCGGCACGACCGCAATCATCTTCGACTCCCCGGCGGTCGCGGCGATCGACGTCCGCGGCGGCGGACCGGGCACCCGCGAGGACGCGCTGCTCGATCTCGCCAACACCGTCGAGCGCGTCGATGCGATCGCGCTGTCGGGCGGTTCCGCCTTTGGCCTCGATACCGGCGGCGGCGTCCAGGCTTGGCTCGCCGAGCAGGGCCGCGGCCACCGGGTTCGCGAAGCGCTGATCCCGATCGTGCCGGGCGCGATCCTGTTCGATCTCCTCAATGGCGGCGACAAGGCCTGGGGCCGCTTCTCGCCCTATCGCGACCTCGGCTACGCCGCCGCCGCTGCCGCCGGCACGGACTTCGCGCTCGGCAGCGCCGGCGCGGGTTTCGGTGCCACCACCGCGACGTTCAAGGGCGGGCTCGGCTCGGCTTCGGCGGTGACGCCCAGTGGCGTGAAGGTCGCGGCGATCGTCGCCGTCAACGCCGTGGGCAGTGTCACCGTCGGCAACGGTCCGTGGTTCTGGGCAGCACCGTTCGAGGTCGACGGCGAATTCGGCGGACGCGGCCTTCCAGACAAATTCACCGACGACATGCTGGCGATGCGCATCAAGGGCGGTCCTGCGGCAAGCGCGCGCGAGAACACAACCATCGGCGCCATCGTCACTGACGCGATGCTGACCAAGCCCCAAGCCAAGCGTCTCGCGATGATCGCGCACACCGGCTTTGCCCGGGCGATCTACCCGGTGCACGCGCCGACCGACGGCGATGTGCTGTTTGCGGCTGCGACCGGCGAGAAGCCGATCGAGCCGCTGGTCGGCCTCACCGAGCTCGGCACCGTCGCCGCCAACGTGGTCGCGCGCGCGATCGCACGCGGCGTCTACAGCGCGACAGCGTTGCCGTTCCCCGGCGCGCAGCCGGCGTGGAAGGATCGGTTCGGCGGATAGTTAGCCCCGCCTTCGCGGGGCATGACGTCGTCACTCGCGGATGGAGCGCGCCGCGCTCACACGCTCATCGACATGGACGAGCCGGCAGCCGCTGAGGCGCCTTGCCCCTGCCCGCCTTGCTGCTGCATCAGTTGCGCAAACAGATCGTAAGCCGAAGTACGGGACGAGTTCGCGCCCGGCACGGTCGTCGACATCTTGAAGCCGTCGGCATAGGTGACGGTGGTGGTGGTCGAGCCGTCGGCTGCGGTCGTCGTGGTCGAGGTCGATCCGCCGCTCGACGACGAGGAGGAGGAATCCGAGCCGCTGCCGGACGCATCGCCCGCGCCCTGCGCGTGGTGGTGACCGCCGTGATGGCCGCTCTTCAGCGCCTTCGACATCTCGTCGAGGTTGACGCTGCCGTCGGAATTCGAATCCATCTTCGAGAACACGTCGTCGGCCTGCGCCAAATTGGTGCCGCCGGCCCCGAGCGCGTTCTCGAATTCGGACTTGGTGATGTCGCCGTCGGCGTCGAGCTGCGAGAACAGGTCCTTCAGCGCGGCATCCCGGCTCGTCGAGGAGGTCGAGCTCGACGAGGTCGCTGTCGTCGCGCTGCCGGTCGCGTCCGATGACTGGCTCTGCGCCGCGAACAGCGCGTTCATCGTCTCCGGCGAGATCTGCGGATATTTGCCCGCATTGACCGACGAGGTCGCGCCGGTCGTGGTGTTATTGCTGCTGTCGATCGCGAACGGATTGGTCGACGCACTTTGCGAAGACCCCGTCTTCTGGGTCGACGAGGACGATTTCGAGTTCGTCAGCGACTGGATCGCGTCGAGCGCGGTCGAGACGGCACCAAGGGCGAACAACATTGCACAACTCCAACCGGTGCGGCACGCCGCGGCCAATGTTCTGGCGGTGAAGTCAGCAAGCGTCGTGCCAGCGGGAAAAGCTCAATGAATTCCGCCCTCACCCCGCTTGGCGCGGCCCGGGAACACCGGCAATTCGTGCCGGCCGCGGCAGAAATTTCCGCCCACAGGAAGCACGCCTCCCCTGCATTGCCCGCCACGGAGGCCCATGTTAGGCGGGGCTGATCCTTCACGGCCGCCACGGGAAACCGCGCCATGACCCAAGCCTTCGCTCCCCGCCCCCTCGCCATCGCGCCCTCGATCCTGGCCTCCGATTTCTCCAAGCTCGGCGAGGAGGTGCGTGCGGTGGACGCCGCCGGCGCCGACTGGATCCATCTCGACGTGATGGACGGGCACTTCGTTCCGAACATCTCCTACGGCCCCGACGTCATCAAGGCGATGCGCCCTCACACCAAGAAGATCTTCGACGCGCATCTGATGATCTCGCCTTGCGATCCCTATCTCGAGGCCTTCGCCAAGGCTGGCTGCGACCACATCACCGTGCATGCGGAGGCCGGTCCCCATCTGCACCGCTCGCTCCAGGCGATCCGCGCGCTCGGCAAGAAGGCCGGCGTCTCGCTCAATCCGGGCACGCCGATCAGCGCGCTCGAATACGTCCTCGACCTCGTCGACCTCGTGCTGGTGATGTCGGTCAATCCCGGCTTCGGCGGCCAGGCCTTCATCCCCTCCGCGATCGGCAAGATCCGCGACATCCGCGCGATGACGGCGGGTCGTCCCATCGACATCGAGGTCGATGGCGGCGTCGGCCCTGACGTCGCAGGTCCCCTCGCCGCAGCCGGCGCCAACGCCTTCGTCGCCGGCACCTCGGTGTTCAGGGGCGGCACGCAGGACGCCTACAAGGCCAACATCGCGGCGATCCGCAACGCTGCGCTTGGGGCACGCGGCGAAGCGATCTGAAGGCTGTTTCAGCGCCCGCAAGACCTGCGGCTTCTACGGGTGCTGCAGGGCGCAATGCCTAAAATTGCAACCTCAGTCCGTACTCCTCCGGGCTTCCCTGATTCGCGCAAATCACCGCTAGTGATTCCTGCCTGTTTTCGCGGGAGCACATCATGACGACGACCCTGGTTTGGACTGGCGTGGCGTTGTGGATCGGTTTTTGTGCGTTTGTTGTGTTTGGCCCATCGGCCGGACCGGTACAGGTCCCGGCACGTTCGGATCGTCGCATCCGTCGCAATCGGATCTGACATCGTGCAGTTCGCGCTCGTGAAGCGTCAGCCGAAGCGCAGGTGCCGCATCCCGCGGCGCCCGCATCCGGACCTCGACTATTTCTTCGGCCGTCTCGAACGCACCGAAGGCGAGATGCGCGACGACACCGGGCCCGACACGGCGGACCTGGATCGCCCGCTCCGGTCACCGCGCCGACACTAAAATCTCTGCTGGACTAACCCTGATGAACCGCACTGTCCGAACTGCCTGAAGGAAATGACCAAGGCATCAGCGTCGCGTAATCTGTTCAACTGCGAGCCGTGCCGCGAGATCATCCAGTATTTTGGCGGCAGTGCGGATCACGGCGAGGCCGGCCCGCAATTCTCCTGGCCGATCCGCCGCAAGCGCTCCGGCCACACCGCCCACGCGGCGTGATCTTTCCTAGAGCATGATCCGGAAAAGTGCGCAGCGGTTTTCCGAAAAGATCATGCTCAAACAACAACCTAAAGCGCGATGACGATTCATTCTGATCTCATCGCGCTTTAGCCCCACACGACGCCGGCGCCTGGTTTCGGAGCAGCCATCCGCGGCGGCCGCACCACGGTGACGGTGCAGGCCGCTTCGGCGGCCACCTTGGCCGAGACGCTGCCGAGCAGCGTGCGGCGGAACGAGCTCTGCCGCGCACCGATGATGACGTGGTCGACCTGGTTGACCTCGGTGAACTCGAGCAGCGCCGCTGCGGGATCGACCGCCTCCAACACATGAACCGTCAGCCGGCTCTCATCCAGCTTGAGCGGCGTCGCCCAATGCCTGAGCGCGACCAGGCGGTCGATATGCTTGTTGGAGCCCTGCTCGTCCAGCGTCTTGTCGATGGCGATCCGGTTCAGCTTCAGCACGTTGACACAGGCGAGCCGTGCCGAGGGCAGCGTCGCAAGAATGCGCTCGGTGGTGACGCGCAATGCCTCGTTCAGCTCGGGAGCGCCTTCCGCCGTGTCGAGCGCGACCGCAACGATCGGGCTGGAGGCGATCTGCGCGGCGACATCCGCCTTGGCGCGCGGCTGCATGACGCCCTCGTTGAAGCGGCGCCGCCACGCCACGCTGAGGGGATCGCGCTTCAACCGCTCCGAGCGTGTCGTCAGCCTGACCTTATCCGGATGGGCGAGATCGAAGGCGAGCTGGGATGCGGTCGGATAGCGCCACACCGGCTCGATCTCGAGGCACCGCAGCACCACCTCCTGGAGCCAGGGCGGATAATCCGCGCGGAGTGCGCGAGGCGGATGCGGATCACGCCATAGCCTGCGCCGCATCGCGCGCAGCGTCTCGCCCTCGCCGAAGGGACGCTCGCCCGTGGTGAAGAAATAGAGCAGCACACCGAGCGAAAACAAATCACTGCGCGGATCGTCGCGCACGCCCAAGAGCCGTTCCGGCGCCATATAGGGCGCGGTGCCGTAAGGCAGGCGAAACTCCTCCTGCAACAAATCAGGCAGATGGTCGTGATGCGACAGGCCGTAGTCGATCAGCACCGCTTCTCCGCTGTCGCGGAACATGATGCTGCTCGGCTTGATGTCGTGATGGATCACGTTCTGCCGGTGCAGGTCGGCGAGCGCGGTCGCGACCTTGGCAACGAGCTGCCGCGCCTCGTCGTAAGGCAGCGGCAGATCCGGCAGCCGCTTGTAGAGCGTCGTGCCGACGATGCGCTCGATCACGACATGGGCCTGATGCGCGAAATCGCCGGTGCCGAAACAGGTCGGCACATGCGGCCCGGCGAGCCGCGGCAGGATCATCATCTCCATCTCGAACGAGACGATCGCCGCAGGGTCCTCGCCCTCCGACACCCGCGGAATCTTCATCAGCAGCGGCACGTCGATGCCGGGATGGGTGACGGTCCACAGCGTCGCCATGCCGCCGGCATGGACGCATTCGCCGATCGTGTAGCCGTCGATGACGGCGCCTGACTTGACCAGGGATTTGGGCATCGCCGTCAGCGCCCCTGCGACAGCCGGTCGGCGAGCCAGGGCGGCAGGCCGTTCTCGCGGATCCTGCCGGCAGCGCTCTCGATATCATAGGGCGCGCGGCAATAGGTGATCTCGCACGAATTCGTGTCGAACAGCACGAAGGCCGCCGACGGATCGCCGTCGCGGGGTTGGCCGACCGAGCCGAGCACGGCCAGCCATTGCCGCCCGTGCAGCAGCGGGACGGTGACATCGGTTTTCGGCACGAGGCTCGTCATCTTCGCCGTCACCGACATCGAATAGAGCGCGGGACGGTGGATGTGGCCGCAGAAGGTGACGTGGGCAGGCGTCGAGATCAGGCTCTTGGCGGCTTCTGCGGTCGAACGCACATAGGTCCAGCGCTGGGGGCTGGAGGCTTCCGAATGCACGAACAGGCAGCCGCTGTCCTCCACCATCATCGGCAATTCGGCCAGGAACCGCCGCTGCGCAATGTCGAGCCGGCCGCGGGTCCATTCGATCGCGATCTGCGCCTCGGCATTCATGCTCTCGGTCTTGGTGTTGACGGCCTCGTCATGATTGCCGCGGACGGCGATAGCGCCCTCCCCGACCAGCTCCATCGCGGTCTCCACAACCCATTCCGGATCGGCGCCGTAGCCGACGAAATCGCCGAGCAGCACGAACCGCTCCGCACCCCTGGCGCGGGCAGCCTTCAGGCAGGCCTCGAATGCCTGCCTGTTGCCGTGGATATCCGAGAAAACCGCGAGAAGCACGCACCCTCCACCCTCAGATTCTTATTGGAAGCCGATAAGGCCAAATTGAGGGACGTCAAGAAGATGCGCCAGCGCGGCGCGGTTTACCAGCGCAGCCCTGAGGCGATGGTGAAGAGCCTATTGCTCGTCTTTCGGGGGCATCCGGGGCGGCGGCAGCGGGGTGAACACGGCGCCTTGCGCGCCGGCCGGCGGAGCGATGAATTCGCCGGTCGAGGAATCGCCGCCGCTGGTCTCCATGATGGTCTTGGGCGTCACATATTCGCGGACCATGTCGATGAGGCTGCCGTCGCCACCGCCGAAATCGGCGGCGCGGCCGCCTTGCGGATGGCCGAGCGCGATCTCGTTTTCCGCCGCATGGGTCTTGTCGGCGAGCCGGTCGTCGTAGGGCACACGGAAAGCGCGTGGGATGCCGCTCGGGCGATTGTCCTCGTCGAGCTGCTCGACCCAGAGATAGATCGAGCCAGAGTCGCCCTCCAGCGAATGCGGCTCGACGATGCGGGACTTCAGAAGCTTGAAGGTCGCCGGCAGCCGGTCCGTGCTGGCCCAGCCGAGCAGCCCGCGCATCTCGCTGAAGCTGACGACATAGAACGCGCTGGTGACGACCACCGCGACCGCCTTGAACGACCAATGCAGCCGCGCATAGACCAGCACGACCAGCAACAGCGCGCCGATCACGGCATAGGCGACCGAGAGCGTGAGGATGACCGTTTGCAGACTAGTCACGGCGCACCCTCGTAGCGTTCCTACTCACACCGGTCCTTGGATCGAGATCGGCCCCATTGCGCCAGGTGCTGCGAAAGGTCTCCATCAGCGATTTCGGCCGTTGGCTCACATCGATGACCTTGCCTTCGGCATCGAGCCGGAACCGTACCGCGGTCTTCTCGTCGCCGGTGTGGTCGAGCGTGAACTTGTTGTCGAAGACCACCTGCGCAGTCGGATTGAGTTTCTGTACCTTCACATTGGCCGTCACCGGCTCGCCGGTCGTGGCGACGAAATGCGAGACGTTGACGGTGTATTCGCCGGCGATGATGCCGCGCAGCGTGACGATCTCCTCGCGGATCGGCGAAGCGATCTTCTTGCCGGCGACCATGATGAAGTCGTTGGCCCCGCCGCGGTCGTCGCGATCGAGGGTGAGGAAGCCGGCCTCGCGGTGCCGATACCAGGCGATGTTGCCGGCGGGGTCCTGCACGAACAGGTCGAGATCGTCGGGATGATTATCCGGCCAGTCCAGCGTGATCATGAACTCGGCCTTGGAGTCGATCTTGCCGTCCTTGGCATCCGGCGAGATCGCGAGCAGTGCCAGGAAGAACAGGAAGGCGATCACCTGGAGCGCCTTGAACAGCATCACGCCCAGCGGATCGAACGGCTCCTCGCGCGGATAGAGACCAAAGTCATCCATCATGACGCGGTCCCAGCGCCTTTACGTTCCAGCACCGGCGTCACATAGGTCTCGGTCAGTACCACCGCGTCCGAGAACACCCGCTGGGTCGCGGCATCGAGCATGTAGTACTGGATGCGGACCAGGATCGAGCCGACGAGGCCTGCCAGCGTCGTGTACATCGCGACCGCCATGCCATCGCTCATCAGTCCCATCGAGGAGCGCATCGCGACCTTGTCGGCAGCGTCCAGCCCGGCGATCGGCGCCAGCATGATGATGAAGCCGATGATGGTGCCGAGCAGGCCGAGCTTCATCAGCGTGTCCGAGACGAAGGCGCCGAACCCGTTGGAGCCGCGCAGGCGGTCGGCGAGCGTCCGCAGCAGCAGCGTCTGGTCGACCGGACGGTAATCCTGCGCCGCCGCCTTGGTCACGAGGCTTGCGATGTGATCGCGCACCAGGCCGCGCGGCAGCGCGGCGCCGCCCGCATCGAGCGCCTTGCTGCCCTCGGGCGCCGCGAGCGCGTCGCGGCAACGCCGCGCCGCCGCCCCCTCACGCGCGATCGCCCGGGTCCGCAGGAAGCAGTGGCCGCAGGTCAGGACGTAGAGCAGCGCGATGACGCTCGAAATGTAGGTCCGGTCCGAGGTCAACATCAGACGGATCAGGCCGAACCGCCACAGCAGCACGACGGCGAAGATCGAAAGCCCGGTGAAGATCATCCAGAGCAGGAGCGCGCTGCGCTCGGACGGGTCGGCCGGCTGCCGCACCATCGGTCCAATCGTCATCGAGCTCATGCTGCACTGCTCCCGGCTTGCAGGCACCGGCCTGCAAAGATTCCACCCCCGATTAGATCAAAACCGCCGCGCCCGGTCCAAAGACCCATGCCCAATCCGGCTTGGGAAATTTGCCCGAGCTGCAATCCTGCCGTTCCCCGCAATTGGCAACGCGCGGCGGCGTTGTTAGGCTGAGCTTACCAAACGTCGGGGATGATCGCATGCGCCTCGTGCTTCAGCTTGTCGCCCGTCTGCTTCTGATCGTTGCGCTGTGCCTTGGCGCGGCGACCATATGGGCCACGTTCGATGCCTATCGCAGCGTCGACCGGGCGACTGCGGCCTCGGCGCAGCGGGTCGCACAAGCGCTTCAGGCATTGTATTGGCACGAGTTCTTGTTGCGTAGCAGCAGAACGCGCGAGCAGCTTTTGCCGGTTCCGGAGTGGCGCACGCTGGAGACGATGAAGCTGATCTCGCCCGGCGTCTGCATCGAGTTCCAACCCGCCATCGCGTTCGAAAAGCCGCTCTGCGGCCAGAGCCAGGGGATCGGCAGAGCGCCGCCGCGCTGGTTCGCATCGATCGTGCCGACCTTCCTCGGCAGCCACGCCGAAGTGGTGCGGCCGGTCAGCCCCCGCGCGGCGTCTGCCGGGACCGTCGTCGCTAGTCCCGACGCCGCGGCCGCGATCTCGCTGGCCTGGGAGTACGTTCTCAACGTCATCGACGTGGCGCTGTTGATGGCGGCAGCGATCGCGATCCTGGCCTCGCTTGCGATCGCGCATGCGCTGGCGCCGGCGCGCGCCATCGTCACCGCCTTGCAGCGCATGGCGCGGGGCCAATATCGCACAAAGCTGCCGCGCTTCCGCTCGATGGAGCTGGCCATGATCGGCAACGCCGTCGGCGAGCTCGGCGGCCGGCTGGAGGAAGCAACCGAGCAGCGCGCCGCGCTGACGCGGCGGCTGATCGAGATCCGCGACGACGAGCGCCGGGCGCTCGCCCGCGAGCTGCATGACGAGTTCGGACAAAACCTCTCCGCCATCCTCGCCTTCGCCAACACGATCGAGACGGCAAGCACGAAGGAGAGCAAGGACAGCGGTATCGCGCAGGACGCGCGCATGATCTCGCAGGCCACCCATCATCTGATGGCCTCGCTGCGCGACGCGTTGAAGCGGCTGCGCAATCCCCTGCCCGAGGAGCTGGGGCTGGAAGCAAGCCTTGTCAATCTCGTCGACAGCTGGCGCTCGCAGAGCGCGGCGCGGCCGACCATCCAGCTCGACCTCCGGGGCGATCTCACGGATGTGCGGGGCCCTGCCGCCACCACCGCCTATCGCGTCGCCCAGGAATGCCTGACCAACGCGCTCCGCCACGGTTCCGCGCGCGAGATCTCCTTGCGGATCGAGCGGCGCGCCGGTGACGACGACGCGCTGCTGATCCGCGTCGAGGACGACGGCGGCGGCGATGCGGAACGCGTCGCACAGTCGGCCGGCTTCGGCCTCACCGGCATCCGCGAGCGCGTCACGGCGGCCGGCGGATCGCTGTCGATCCTGCCTGCGCGCGGCGGCCTCAGCGTCGCCGCGACCATTCCGCTCGCCGCGTGAGGCCAAAATGAGCGACGTCGCAGCAACAGGCATCTCCGTGCTGCTGGTGGACGACCACCCGATCGTCCGCCAAGGTTACCGCCGCGTGCTGGAAAGCCAGGGCGATCTCCACGTCGTCGCCGAAGCCGACAACGCCGCCGATGCCTATGGCGCCTTCAAGGCGCACGATCCTGACGTCGTCGTGCTCGATATCTCGATGCCCGGCGCCAGCGGGCTGGAGGCGATCCGCAACATCCGCGCGCGCAATCCGCGGGCACGCATCCTCGTCTTCACCATGCACAACGAGGCCGTGCTGGTGAAGGCCGCGTTTGGTGCCGGCGCCTCCGGCTTCGTCACCAAGAGCAGCGAGCCGTCTGCGGTCGTCACCGCAATCCGCGGCGTCGCCCGCGGCGAACGCGCCATGAGCGACGACATCGCGCATATCTTGGCCGAGGAAAGCCTCTCGCCGACCGGCTCAGCGCTGGATCAATTAGGTGAGCGCGAAATCGAGATCCTGCGCCAGTTCGCCGGCGGCGCCACCACCGAGCAGATCGCGACGCATCTCAATCTCAGTGTGAAGACGGTGCAGAACTATCACTATTTGATCAAGACCAAGACCGGCGCGCGCACCGACGCACAACTGGTGCGGCTGGCCGCAAGCTGCGGGCTGACGCGGATTTAGCAGCAGACCTGCCGGATTACCTCGAATGACATGAAATTTCTCAATCTGCCGAGCGAATTGGAACGTAGACTATTCCATTGCGGTTATCAGCAGAGTGGAGGAGTAGGTCATGAGTAAGGGTCATCCCAAGGCCGTCGCCCATCCCCCGATCATCACAGTCGGTGATCTCATCGACGAACTCTGCCGCCTGCCGGATACTGCCGTCGTCCACTTCCGCTGCCCCATGCTCGACCAGGAACTCACATTCGAGCGCCTTCGAAAGCGGTCGAAGGATGATGTCGAAATCGCGATCAATGCGGCTCCGGGGAGTCCGCGGGTCGCACCACCGTCCGACGCCGCGTTTCGCGCGCGAACGCCTTCGCCATCGCTTCACAATGGCGCTCTTCTTCACAAGGCAAGAGGTTGATTGCCGCAGCGGGTATTTGACCGCTGCCGCGGTCTAGCAGGCCTTCAACCCGCGCAGCAGCAGCGCGAGGGTCGCGTCCACGCGCGCCGGCAGCTCCGCATCCTTCCACTCGTCGGCATGGGCCGGATGGTGGAAGCGGCTGGTTCCATCGAAGACCGCGCGCGCGGTGACCTTGACGTCGTCCACGGCGAACACGCCCTGCTTGACGCCGTCGGCCAGGATCGCCGCGATCTGATCGATCATCGTGTCCTTGTGGCACTTCACGGCGGCGCAGGCTTCGCGCGCCAGCGTCAGGTAAGTCTCGAACATTTCGGGGTCGTCAAGCACGCGCGAACGCTTGGCCGCGAACAGCGTCCGCAGCCAACGGTCGAGCCTGTCAGGCGCCGGGCCCTGCTCCTCGGCGATCGCCAGGAGCGGTGCGTCGATGCGATCCAGCCAGCGTTTGGCGACGGCCTCGCGCAGCGAGGCCTTGCTCGGGAAATGGCGATAGACGCTGCCGTGGCTCACATCGAGCGCACGGGCAACGTCGACAACGGTGGCCTTGGCAAGTCCGTAGCGCCTGAGCACGTCCTCAGTGACTTCGAGGATCCGCTCCGGCGTCAGGATAACGGCTTCATTCATGCCAGCACCTTGTTCCCGTTCAGGGTTCATCCGGCGACGGCGCTATTTCCGAAGCGCCCCTTGCCGGTCGTTCGGAAAGCTCTCGCCTTAATGAGGCAGTTTTGCAGCCTGCGCCGCGATCTGGCGCGCAACCAGCAAATTGAGCCAATGCCCAATCGTGCCGGTGAAGTTGATGATTTCGGTCGTCATTGTCTTAAGTCTCCATTCGGCCGCGGTCCCCACCCCAATTACGACCCTCGATCTAGCTTGTTACGGACCTTGGGCTCCCGGGAGGGATGACCGCGGGACGCCCAATCGGAGCGTCCGCGAATGGATATACACGTCTCGCTGACAGATTTCAATATCTGTCAGTCAATGATCCGTGATTGACAGTTAATTTTTGCGGGGTGGCCCCGGCCAGCCTGCCGACATCCGGGGGCTGGTCCGTCCGGGGGCTGGTCCGGTGGATAGCTCGACGATCGCCTCCCACCAGCACCCAGACCGTTTGTTTCGCCTTCACCGCTCTGGTAAATCACGGCGTAAAAAGCATTTTGGCAGGTCGCGTCCCCCTCGGGCCGCCCGCCCACCTCCTGGAGCCGTCCAATGATCCCCCGCTATACCCGTCCCGAAATGGCCTCG
Organism: Bradyrhizobium sp. 18BD; assembly: GCF_054185225.1. Taxonomy (NCBI): domain Bacteria; kingdom Pseudomonadati; phylum Pseudomonadota; class Alphaproteobacteria; order Hyphomicrobiales; family Nitrobacteraceae; genus Bradyrhizobium; species Bradyrhizobium sp. 18BD. The sequence goes on from NZ_JAVAYL010000020.1 coordinate 76,827, forward strand.
ATCTGGGAGCCGCAGACCCGGTTCAAGATCTGGTTCGAGATCGAGGCGCATGCGGCGGACGCCCTCGCCGAGCTCGGCACCATTCCCAAGGAAGCCGCCAGGACGGTCTGGGCCAAGGCCAAGGACGCCACTTTCGACGTCGCCCGCATCGACGAGATCGAGCGCGAGACCAAGCACGACGTCATCGCCTTCCTCACCCACCTCGCCGAGATCGTCGGCCCCGAAGCGCGCTTCGTACACCAGGGCATGACCTCCTCCGACGTGCTCGACACCTGCCTCAACGTCCAGCTCACCCGCGCCGCCGACCTCCTGCTCGCCGACCTCGACAAGGTGCTGGCCGCGCTGAAGAAGCGCGCCTTCGAGCACAAGATGACGCCGACCATCGGCCGCAGCCACGGCATCCATGCCGAACCCGTCACCTTCGGCCTCAAGCTCGCTTATGCCTATGCCGAATTCACGCGCGCCAAGGAGCGCCTGATCGCGGCGCGCAAGGAGGTCGCGACCTGCGCCATCTCCGGCGCCGTCGGCACCTTCGCGCAGATCGATCCGCGCGTCGAAGAGCATGTCGCCAAAGCCATGGGTCTCGTGCCCGAACCGATCTCGACGCAGGTGATCCCGCGCGACCGCCATGCGATGTATTTCTCGACGCTGGGCGTGATCGCCTCCTCGGTCGAGCGCATCGCGGTGGAAATCCGTCACATGCAGCGCACCGAGGTGCTCGAGGCCGAAGAGTTCTTCTCGGAGGGACAGAAGGGCTCCTCCGCGATGCCGCACAAGCGCAACCCGGTGCTGTCGGAAAACCTCACCGGCCTGTCCCGCATGGTGCGCGCCTATGTGACACCGGCGCTGGAGAACGTCGTGCTCTGGCACGAGCGCGACATCTCGCACTCCTCCGCCGAGCGCATGATGGGCCCGGACGCAACCGTGACGCTCGACTTCGCGCTGGTCCGCCTTGCTGGCCTGATCGACAAGCTGCTGGTGTACCCCGCCAACATGCAGAAGAACCTCGACCGCCTCGGCGGACTTGTTCACTCACAACGCGTGCTGCTGGCGCTGACTCAGAAGGGCGCGAGCCGCGAGGATTCCTACAAGCTCGTGCAGCGCAACGCCATGCCGGTCTGGCGCGGCGAAGGCGACTTCCTCCAGCTCCTGAAGAAGGACACGGAGGTGAAGAAGTATCTCAACGACGCCGAGCTCGAGGAGCTGTTCGACCTCGGCTATCACCTCAAGCACGTCGATACGATCTTCAAGCGCGTGTTCGGCGAAAGCTGAGCGCCGCTGCCGTAGCCCGGGTGAGCGCAGCGATACCCGGGACATCTCTTGCGACGGATCCCGGATGTCGCATCGCTCATCCGGGCTACAACAATCAAGAACGGATCACCCTCATGCCCATCGTCAACCGCATCGCAGCCCTCTCCGACGAAATGGCCGCATGGCGCCATGACTTCCATGAGAACCCCGAGCTGCTCTACGAAGTCCACCGCACTGCAGGCATCGTCGCCGACCGGCTGCGCGAGTTCGGCTGCGATGAGGTGGTGACGGGCATCGGCCGCACCGGCGTCGTCGGCGTGATCCGCGGCCGCAAATCCGCCTCCGGCAAGACCATTGGCCTGCGCGCCGACATGGACGCGCTGCCGATCATGGAAACCGCCGATGTGCCCTACGCCTCGAAGATTCCGGGCAAGATGCACGCCTGCGGCCATGACGGCCACACCGCGATGCTGCTCGGCGCCGCGAAGTACCTCGCCGAGACGCGCAATTTCGACGGCACCGCGATCGTGATCTTCCAGCCCGCCGAGGAAGGCGGCGGCGGTGGCAAGGCCATGGTCGAGGACGGCCTGATGACGCGCTGGAACATCGACCAGGTCTACGGCATGCACAACATGCCTGGCCTGCCCGAAGGCCATTTCGCCACCACGCCGGGGCCGATGCTCGCCTCCTCCGACAACATCCGCATCACCGTCCGCGGCAAGGGCGGCCATGCCGGCGCCACCCCGCACCAGGCGATCGACAGCGTCCTGATTGGCTCGCAGATCGTGAACGCGCTGCAATCGATCGTCGCGCGCAACATCGATCCGCTGAAATCGGCGGTGATCTCGGTCACGCAGTTCCACGCCGGCACCGCCTTCAACATCATCCCCGAGACCGCCGAGCTCAGCGGCACCGTGCGCACGCTCGATCCTGAGGTGCGCGATCTCGTCGAGCGCCGCATCGGCGAGGTCGCCGACAGCGTCGCCCGCGCCTATGGCGGCACGGCGGAGACGAAATACTCGCGCATGTATCCGGTGACGATGAATCATGCGCACGAAGCCGGCGTCGCCGCCGAGGTTGCCCGCGACATCGTCGGTGCCGAGCGCGTCAACGACCGCTTCATCCCGATGATGGGCGCGGAGGATTTCTCGTTCATGCTGGAGGCGCGCCCCGGCGCCATGGTGCTGGTCGGCATGGGGGACAGCCCGGCGTGCCACCACCCGGCCTACGTCTTCAACGACAACATCCTCGGCCACGGCGCCTCGTTCTGGGTACGCCTGATCGAAACGGCGATGCCGGCGGGGTAGAACATTACGTTCATCGTAGCCCGGGTGAGCGAAGCGACACCCGGGGCAGCTTTATGCACAATCGAGACGCCATCCCGGATATCGCTCCGCTCATCCGGGCTACGACACTACGCCGTTCACCCCTCATACTGCAGCACGTGCATCCCGGCATTCCAGTCTGACACGAACATCATCCCGTCCGGCCGGACATAGGCGTCGCACGTCTTCGCCGCGAGCGCGACGTTCGGGCGGGGATCGACCAGCTTCTTCGGCGTCGGCGGCACCCAATACGCGATCTCCCGGGGTGCAAAGGCGTCCTTGATGTCGAACACCCTCACCCCCGCATTGTTGTAGGTCGCGAAAATCGTCTCCTCGCTCTGGAACGAGCCTGGGCGGTTCTCGTGCAGATTATGCGGACCGAACGTGCCGTTGGTGCAGAAGTCGCGGTCGCGCGGCGTCGGCAGGGTTGCGATCGGCACCGGATTTTGCGGCGCGCGCACGTCGAGCACGAATGTGTGGAACAGGCCCTTGGCGCATTGATCCGCATTGGCCTCGTCCGCGACGACCGCGAGCTGTCGCTTGGGCAGCGGCAGCGGCGTATGCGTGCCGCCGGCAAAGGGCGGCGACCAGTTGATGTGCGACAGCAGTTTTGGACTGGCGGGATCGCCGATGTTGTGGATGGTGAAGCCGCCGTCGCGCCAGGCCGCATAGCCGCGATCGCCCGCCGTGATCATGTGATGCAGCGCAAAGCGCTTGCCCTTCGGCGTCGCCGGCTCGCCGGCCGCGCGGTTCATCCCCGGCAGCCACCATTTCGCGACGATCTCCGGCTTCGTGATGGTCTTGAGATCGACCACGCACAGGATGTGGTCGGTGAAGCCGTCGAAATGCGCCGACACATAGGCGTAGCGGCCGCCCGGCCACCACAGCCGGTTGATGCCGAAGCCGGGCATTTCGAGGAACGCGATCTCGCGCATTTCGCCGGGCTTCGAGATGTCGTGGATCGAGAGGCCGGAGCGGAATTTCTTCGCCTTGGTGATGCTGTCGGCCAGCGTGTTCTCGAAATAGCCGCGCATGTTGTCGTAGGACTGCATCGCGACGATGTTGGCGCCGTTCGCAAGCAGCAGCATGTCTTCGGCCACCTGGAGATGGTGAGTGCGGGTGTATTGCCCTGCGGTGAAGAAATTGACCGGCTTGAGCGCGCGCGGATCGGAGGCGTCGAGGATGGTCACGCCGTCGCTGAACATATGCCCGACATAGATATGCTGCCGGTTGAACATCACCTGCACGCTGTCGGGCCGGCCACCGATGTCGCTGTAGGAGATGTACTTGATGCCCTTGCCGATGCCCTCCGGTGGAATGTCCGGCTCTGCAGCCCGCGCCGGTCCCGACCATCCAGCGAGCGCGGCGGCTCCGAACACGCCCGACAACTGTTGAAGGTGACGGCGGCGCGAGATTTGAAGCATCGGTTTCCCCCCTTTTTTGAGGGGATGATGCTCGCTTGGGGCGAGGCGTGCAAGCCTGGTGATGAGCCTCGCGTCGCCCGCCACCGTTATGCCTGCACCACCTCGTGCCGCATCACGAACGGCGCGAGCAGCGTGCGCACCTCGTCGGCGACCACTTCGCGCTGCTCCGGCGGCAGGCCCGCCAACGTGACGGTCGCGATCGAACCGTGGCTGCCATGTGCGCCGACCTTCACCTTGCAATCGATGCCGCGCTCGCTGAGCGGCGTCAGCACCTTCGTGAAGACACGCTGCGCCGCGTCCCAGCGCAGTTGCGGCTTGAACACTTTTCCGACGCCGGTGACCGGCATCGGGTCGATCGCAATCACCTGCACCGGCACCGCGGCACGCTCCGGCGTGCGCTCGCGCACCCAGGCCTCGAGCTCACCGGGCTCAACCGTCGCGCCCGGCTTGAGCTGCACGTAACCCACCGGCAGCTCGCCGGCATAGGCGTCCGGCTGGCCGACCACCGCGGCAAAGCCGACCGCGGGATGGCGGAACATGATCTCCTCGATCGGCGCCGGATCGATGTTGTGACCGCCGCGGATCACGAGATCCTTGGCGCGGCCGGTGATCCAGAGATAGCCGTCGGCATCAAGCCGGCCGAGATCGCCGGAATTGACCCAGACCTCGTCGACGAAGGCGCCCTTGTTGTGCTCGTCGTTGAGATAGCCGCCGAACACGCCGGGCCCGGCCATGACGACGACGCCGATCTCGTCGGGCGCGCAGTCGCGGATCAGGCGACCATCGGCATCGAGCTGCACGATGCGCACGCGCGCGTAAGGCATGGGAAGGCCGACCGAGCCGAGCCGGATCGGCCGCGAGGGATAGGCCAGCGTATGCACGCTCGACGTCTCGGTCATGCCGTAGACCTCGACCACGGGCAGCTTCAGCTTGTCCTGGATCGCCGAGCCCACCGCGACCGGGATCGCCGAGCCACCGCCGGCTGCATATTTCAGGCTCGAGATGTCCGCATTTCCCGGCGGCACCGCGAGCGTTGCGGCGAGCACGGTCGGCACGCTCGACAGCGCGTCCGGCTTGAACCGTTCGACCAGCCCCCAGATGTTCTTGACGGAGTTCGGATTGCGCCAGCCGCTCGGCGACAACACGACCAGCGAGCCGCCGGCCGACAGCGTCAGCAGCACCTGCGTCAGCGATCCGCCGACGTGAAACAGCGGCATGCCGAACAGCATGTTGGCGCCGGGCTTCGTCCTCAGCAGCAGATTGAGCGCCCAGGCCTGATAGACCTGGTTGGCGTGGGTGTGCCGCACCAGCTTCGGCGTGCCGGTGGTGCCGCCGGTGTGGAAATAGGCTGCGATGTCGCTGCCCGAAATCTTGCGCCCGCTGATAAGCCGGTCGGACGGCTGCTGCTTGATCAGGTCGTTGAATGCGAAAATTCCGTTGGCGGGATCGCCGCTACCGAACACCTGCACGACCACCTTGAGGTGCTTGAGCTGCGGCCTGATCTGCTCGACCTTCTGCCAGATGTCAGTGCCGGGCATCGGCCCGAGCGCCACCAGGATCTTGGTGTTCGCGGCCTCCAGTATCTCGGCGATCTGGTGCGGCTCGAGCAGCGGATTGACCGGATTGGCGATGCCCGCGGCCTCGGCGCCAAACAGCGTCACGAAGGCGTCGGGCACCAGCGGCAGCATAAAGGAGATGACGTCGCCCTTCTCCGCGCCGAGCGCGTGAAACATGTTGGCGGCCTGCGTGACGCGCGCGATGAAATCGCGGTAGCTCACCACGACAGGCGTATCGGCCGGATCGGCATTTTGCAGGAACTGGATCGCAGCGCCGTCGGGATTGCGCGCCGCACCTAGCCTGATGGCATCATTGGTGCTCTCGGCCGCAACGCGATCGGCGTAAGGGACCTGCTCGAAGGCTCGAACCTCTTCGTCGGTCGCCAGCTCCGGATAGTCGTTGCCAATGAAGCGATCGAGCGCGTGGATGCCCGCCATGGAATTCCGTCCTCCCTCAGATGCATTTCCCCGCCGCCTGTCTTTTCGACATTTTGGTTCGGCGAGGGTCCGACCGATGACCGGTCGAACGTGGACAGAATGATGGATGATTGGGCGTTCGTCCATGCTTTAACGGCTACGATCGTAGCACGCGTGTTCGAGACCTTTGAACCTCCACGCCCGATCCGGGGACCAAGAACAAGCATCGGATTCGACTGCCAGCGTCCTGCCGCAAGACTTGAGGTGATCATGACCACGCCCCCGCGGGACCGCGCCACACGGCTGCTTGCCACACTCGCCATGACATCGATGGTCATGGCGTCTGCGATCGCCCTGCCCCGCGCGGCGCTTGCCGAGGACGGTCAGCTCGACAAGATGCGCGCCAAGATCGCGGCCTTCATCGGCGACAAGATGGAGAAGCTGGGCGGCTCGCGCATCATCTACAAGGTCGACGCCGACGGCTTGCGCGAGAGCGTCGTCACGGATTTGCGCGACGACGTCTACAAGAGCCTGCGCGAGGGCAAGATCGCCTTCTCGGGACTTGCGATCCGCGACGGCGGCGTCGAGGTGAAGATTGCCGACGCCAAGGGCCGCGACCAGCTCAAGAGCAAGCTCGCATCGGCCGCGGAAGGATTGCCGTCGCATGCGCTCAACGTGACCGATGTCGGCGACGGACTGACGAGGCTCGCACCGACCGATGCCGCATGCGCGGCGCGGCTGCGCGAACTCGTCGAGGATTCCATCGCGATGATCGAGCAGCGCCTCAAGGATGCCGGCATCAAGCTCGCCAGCGTCATGCCTGATGGGGCCGACCGCATCCGCATCTTCCTGCCAGGGATGATGGAGCCTGATCGCGTGACGGCGATCTTCGCCACGAAGATCAAGGTCAGCTTCCGACTGATCGACGTCTCGATGTCGGCGGAACAGGCGCAATCCGGCCCCCCGCCCGCGGGCACGGAAGTGCTGCCCGGTTTCAAGGACAATCGCCCCTATCTGGTGGCCAAGGACAGCGCGCTCGACGGCGACGACATCAGCTACGCCGGCCCGGGCTTTGCGACCGGGACCAAGGACCCGATTGCCTCGTTCCGCTTCAACGGCCGTGGCACACGGCGCTTCGCCCATGTCACCGCAGAGAACGTCGGAAGGCCCTTCGCCATCGTGCTCGACGGCAAGGTGGTCTCCGCCCCCGTGATCCGCGAACCCATCACCGGCGGCTCGGGCCAGATCTCCGGCAATTTCACCCTGGAGGAAGCGAGCAGCGTCGCCATGCTGCTGCGTGCCGGCTCGCTCCCGGGGCACCTTGGCCTGGTCGAGCAGCAGATCCTGCAGCCCGCCACCAAGCCGTAAGGCGGAGAGTGCGGGGCGTCTCCTCCCCCGCCCGGCTCAAAGGCCGCAGTCGCGGCCCCGAATCACGGGTCTGACCCGGCCATACACGCAACCAACAGGCAATTGCCGAAACGCACGATCAGGCTAAAATTTGCCTCTTGCGGCATGACGGCCGGAGGCTTCATTCAAGCGGTCGTCATTCGATTTCGGCTATACGTGTCGAGCATACCGACCAGGACTGAAGGCCTTACGCGGGGTTAGTACCATGCCGTCCGGCAGCGCAGACATATCCTCGATCCTCGACCGCATTCTCGATGCGGCGACGGACAATCTCAGGATCGCGAAGATCCTGGTCCAGATGGGCCTCGATCCGAACAACGTCACCTATGACGCGATCTTCAACCGGCTGCTCGAGATCTTCGTCCACAACATCACGCTGGCCAATTTGTTTGCCGCCGTCGGCGCCGGCTTCTTCGTCGCCACCATCCTGATGCGGACGATGGTGCCCCTGCGCGTCGCCAACATGATCGGCTGCGTCTTCTTCGCCATCTTCGGCGCGCTCTCCGCCAATGTCTCGACGTTCCTGCTCTATCTGTTGATGCTTCCGATCAACGCCCTGCGGCTGCGGCAGATGCTCAAGCTGGTCAAGAAGGCGCGCCATGCCGCCGAGGGCGACATGTCGATCGAATGGCTCAAGCCATTCATGACCGAGCGCAAATATCGCAGCGGCGACACGCTGTTCAAGCTCGGAGATCCCGCCAAGGAGATGCTCCTCACCGTGACCGGCAAATTCCTGGTCAAGGAGATCGGTGTCGAGATCGGGCCCGGGGCCCTGATGGGCGAGCTCGGATTCCTCACGCCGGACAACCGCCGCACCGGAACGATCGAATGCGTCGAGGACGGCCAGGTGCTGACGATCACCTATGACCGCCTGCTCGAGATCTACTTCCAGGATCCGCAGTTCGGCTATTACTTCCTCGTGCTGACCAGCCAGCGCCTCTTGCAGAACATCGATCGCCTGCAGAAGCAGCTGGCCACGGCGCGGGCGACGACCACCAACAGGATCGCGTGACCGCAGCTCAGCTCAAAAGCAGCGTCATGCCCGGATCGCCCTTCTCCATCGCACGGCGATAGGCCGGACGCGCACCGATACGGCCGAGATATTTGACCACGTTCGGGCAGCGCTGGAGGTCGTAGGGCTGGAAGTAGCGCATCGTGGTGAGCGAAAAGCCGATCATGATGTCGGCGGTGGTAAAGGTGTTGCCCGCCAGATATTCGGCATCGCGCACGCGCGCATCGACCAGGTCGAAAGCGCGATCGACACGCGCCCTGGTCGCCGCCAGCATCGGATTGTCCTCGGCGAGCTTGAGCCGGTTCAGGATCATCAGCCGGCCCATGCCGGCCTGCAGCGTGCCGTTGGCGAAGTGAAACCAGTACAGGAACTGCGCGAAATCGGCGTCGTCGGGACGAAGCGCGAGGCGGCCGTTGCCATGCTTCGCCATGATGTAATCGACGATGGCGCCGGACTCGGCGAGCACGAGAGCGCCGTCGGTGATGACGGGGGCAGCCCCGATCGGGTGCAGCGCCTTGTAGTCGGGCGGCGCCAGCATGGTGACTGAATCGCGGGCGTAGCGCTTCAGCTCGTAGGGCAGCTCGAGCTCCTCGCAGAGCCAGACGATACGCTCGGACTGCGACTTGCCGAGATGATGGACGGTGAGCATGACGTCTCCTGCGATCGCAAGGTGGATGACTCATCCTACTCCGTCATTGCGAGCGCAGCGAAGCAATCCAGACTGCCCCCCGCGGAAAGATTCTGGATTGCTTCGCTGCGCTCGCAATGACGAGACCGCCCCTACGCCGCCTCGTCCGTCACCATCCGCGCCACCACGCGGTCGCGGCGGATGAAGTGGTGCCAGAGCGCGGCGACGACGTGAACCCCGATCAAGGCGAGCAGCACATAGGCGAAGAGGATGTGGCGGTCCTCATAGGCGTTCGCCGTCGCGCGGTCCGGCGAGGTGAATTGCGGGACGTGAAACAGGCCGAAGAAGTCCGAATAATCAGGTGTATGCGCACCGGAATGCGCCCAGCCGAGCATGACGACGACGATGACGGCGAGATAGAGCGCGCCATGGCTGATGCGGGCGGTGAGCTTCTGCCAGGGCTGGCTGTCGGCCGGCAGGGCGGGCGTCGGGTTGACCACCCGCCAGACCAGCCGCAGCACGGTGAGCAGCAGGATCAGGTAACCGATGTCGGCATGGATCGAGCGGTAGAAGAAGCGGTCCGGCCGCGCCGGGATGTGGTTCATCCACCAGCCGAAGCCGATCATGCCGATGATCGCCAGCGCCAAAGTCCAGTGCAGCCAGCGGGAAACGCCGCCCCAGCCGGCATTCGTGTTTCTGATCATGTCGGCTCCCCGGAGATTTGCGGATATGCCCCCGTCCGCAGTGCAGCATCCCTGCTGATAGCGGGAACATGCTGCAATCGCGAAATTGAATCGTTCCAAACTGGGCCGAAGCGGCCCCGCCGCAAAACCGCCCCAAAAACCGAATGGTAACCCTGGGTCCTTAAGGTAGCGACGTGACCTATTCTCCGACGATCCTGGTGTTCGATTCCGGCCTTGGCGGGCTCACGGTGCTGCGCGAGGTCGTGGCCGCGCGCCCGGACGCGCATTACGTCTACGTCGCCGACGACGCCTTCTTCCCCTACGGCCACCACAGCGAAGGCGCGATCATCGCCCGCGTCGTGCCGCTGATGGGTGAATTGATCGACACGCATGATCCTGACCTCGTCGTCATCGCCTGCAACACGGCGTCTACCCTGGTCCTATCTCACCTGCGCGCCGCTTATTCCCTGCCCTTCGTCGGCACCGTGCCAGCGATCAAGCCGGCCTGCGCGCAGTCGAAGACCCGCCGCGTCTCGGTGCTCGGCACCAAGGGCACGGTGAAGCGCGAATACACCAAGGCCCTGATCCGCGATTTCGCGCAAGGCTGCGAGGTGACGCTGGTCGGCTCGCCCGAGCTTGCTTCGCTGGCCGAAGCCGAGCTGAGCGGCACCCCGATCAGCGACGACGCCATCCGCGCCGAGCTTTCGCCCTGCTTCGTTGGTGAGGACGCCGGCGCCCGCACCGACACGGTGGTGCTCGCCTGCACGCATTATCCGCTGTTGCTCGACCGGCTGAAGAAGCTCGCCCCCTGGCCGGTGGACTGGATTGATCCGGCGCCTGCCATCGCCCGCCGCGTGTCCGATTTGCTCGGTGCGAGCACCGGCGGTATCGCGCAGTCCGGCGCCGAGATGATCTTTACGTCGAACCGCGCGCACGGCCTCAGCGCCACGCTGACGCCGTTCTTTGGCGGGCGCGCAGTGGCCTGATCTTGCGCCCCGGCGGCGCGCTGCTAGGCTCCGCCGTCGTCATCGCTCCGCAGGTCATCCCATGCCGATCCCCGCAACGCCGCTCAATCGCCTCCGCCAATTGTGGAGCGAGGGCCGTCCCGCTTTCGGCGCGATCGCGACCATCCCGAGCGTGCAGATGGTGCAGATCATGGCGCGCTCGCTCGACTGGATCATCGTCGATCTCGAGCACGGCCCGATCGGCCTCACCGAAGCGCATGCGATGATCGCGGCCACGACGGGCACGCCGTGCACGCCTTTGGTGCGGATCGCGGCGAACGAGCCGTGGCTTGCGAAAGCGCCGATGGACATCGGAGCGTTCGGCATCAATTTCCCGATGATCACCAATCGCGGCGAGGCCGAGAAGGCGGTGCGCAGCGTACGGTATCCGCCGCGTGGCGACCGGCTCTGGGGCCCTTTCCACGCGCCGTTCCGCTGGGGCCAGTCGATGCCGGATTACATGGCATCAGCCGATGACGAGATGATCTGCATGGTCACCATCGAGCATGTCGAAGCGGTCAACCGCATCGATGAGATCATGGCGACGCCGGGCATCGACGTCGCCGTGATCGGCCCCGGCGATCTCGCAACGTCCATCAACAAGCGCGGCCAGATGAACGATCCGGAATTGCTGGAGCTGGTCGCGCGCGCGGAAGCCGGCATCCTCAGAAGCGGCGTGCCGATCGGCGGCGTGGCGCGCACCGCCGACCAGGCCAACCAGTTGATCGACCGCGGCTACCGCGCCATTGCCCTCGGCTTCGACTGGTCGCTGTTCCAGCGCGGCATCATGGCGGCGTTCGACGGCATCAGGCGCTGAACCGGCCGATTGCCACCTTGCCGGGAACGGCGGCGCTGCTAGGGTCGGGCCGTTCCAGGGAGGAAACAATGCTCAAGAAGACTTTGCTCGCTCTTGCCTTCACCGGCCTTGCCGCTGCCGCCTTTGCCCAGCAGACCGGTATCAAACGCACCCCGCTCCAGAAGGTCGAATTTCCAGACGGCTACAACACCATCACTGCCATCGCGGAAGTCCCGGCGGGCGGCGCGGCCGGACGCCATACCCACCCCGGAATCGAGACCGGCTATGTGCTCGAAGGCGAGCTCAGTCTCCTGATCGACGGTCAGCCGGAAAAAACTTTGAAAGCCGGCGATTCCTACCAGATCCCGGCAGGCGTCGTACATGACGCCAAGGCTCATGGCGATAAGGCTATGAAAGTGCTGGGAGTTTACGTGGTCGACAAGACCAAGCCGCTGGCCTCGCCGGCACCCTGATGCGGCGAACCGACCGGCCCCAAGCGGGTTGGTTCGTGCTAGAGCAGGCGGCGAGCGGGAACCCGCTTGCTGCCCATTTTTTAAGCCGCGGAAACCGGAGACCGATGCGCGGGACGCCCAAGACCATTTCACTGCCGCGCCGCCTGATTTGCGACTTGATGCGCGCGTCGATGGACGTGCCGTTCGTCTCGCTCTCCCGTTCGCTCAACATCCGCCCGCTGCTGGAGGCCCGCACCGGCGCCATGGCGCCGGCGGGCTGGGCCGCGATGTTCGTCAAGGCCTTTGCCCTGGTCGCCAGGGACGAGCCGGTCCTGCGCACCGTCTACGCCAAATGGCCCTGGCCCTCGCTCTACGAGCTCCCCAAGAGCGTGGCGCTGGTCGCCATCGCCCGGATCGAGGACGGCGAGGAATGCGTGATGCCGCAGCGAATCGCAGCTCCGGAGGCCATGGCGCTGGCGGCGATCGATGCCGAGATCCGGCGTGCCAAGACGGCGCCGATCGAGGACGTCCCGATGTTCCGCAAGATCATGCGGGCGACCCGCCTGCCGCTGCCGCTCCGGCGCCTGTCCTGGGCGGTCGGCCTCAATTTCGGCCGCCAGCGGGGCAATTGGTTCGGCAGCTTCGCGGTGAGCTCGGTGGCCGCCTATGGCGGCGGCGAGCTCCACCCGGTCACGCCGGGCCCGTTTATCGTCAGTTATGGGGTGGTTGAGCCCGACCAGACCATCCATGTCGTGATCCGCTGGGACCACCGGGTGACCGATGCCGCCCCCATCGCCCGGGTCCTGACCCGGCTGGAACAGGCCCTGAACACTGAAATCGCTGCCGAATTACGCTCGGCCGGCGCCAAGCCGATCCGGGCCGTCGGGACCTGATTTTGCGGCCATTCGCATTGACAGAACGGTCCACATTCACCTAAAAGCCGCTTGCTCGCGGGCCGATTTCGGCCCGCGAAGCGTTTCGCGACCCGTGGTCTGGTCCCTTAAGCTTTGGGGATCGGACCTGTCGGTGCCGGGCTTAAGCCTGTCACACAGGAGGGCGCGTTTCCTCAAACCATGCAACCGAAGAGGACGCGATGACTAAGCGCAGTGAGGCGAAGTACAAGATCGATCGCCGTATGGGCCAGAACATCTGGGGCCGCCCGAAGAGCCCCGTGAACCGCCGCGAATACGGCCCCGGCCAGCACGGCCAGCGCCGCAAGGGCAAGCTCTCCGACTTCGGCGTGCAGCTCCGCGCCAAGCAGAAGCTGAAGGGCTACTACGCCAACATTTCCGAGCGTCAGTTCCACGGCATCTATGTCGAGGCCAGCCGCCTCAAGGGTGACACCGGCGAGAACCTGATCGGTCTGCTCGAGCGTCGTCTCGACGCGGTCGTGTACCGCGCCAAGTTCGTCTCGACGATCTTCGCCGCCCGCCAGTTCATTAACCACGGCCACGTCAAGGTGAACGGCCGCAAGGTCAACATCTCGAGCTACCAGCTCAAGGTCGGCGACGTGATCGAGGTCAAGGAAGCCTCCAAGCAGCTCGCCCACGTGCTCGAAGCCAGCCAGCTCCCCGAGCGCGAGACCCCCGACTATCTCGAAGTCGACCACGGCAAGATGACCGCGAAGTACACCCGCATCCCCGGCCTCTCCGACGTGCCGTTCCCGGTGCAGATGGAGCCGCATCTGGTCGTCGAATTCTATTCGCGCTGATAGGCTCAGTAGAACGACATTCAAAGGCCCCGGTTTTCCGGGGCCTTTTCGTTTGAGGCGGGCACTCCATCTCACGATTCTCCTGTGCTACAGTCGCGAGCAATGGAGTTTGATCATGCCGCGTCCTCTCGACGAGACCTTCGACAAGGCCGACGATCGACCTCCACTACAGCTAACGACAATGGAAGAGGCCGAATTCGAAGAGGCAGAAGCTGAAATCGCCCGCGGCGAGTTAGCCAGTGCCGACGAAGTTCGCGCCATGTGGAAGAAACACGGTTTGTGATGCTCTACACCCCTGCCCCGATCGATCCCAAAGCCCCTCCAGTGCGCATCAATCTGCTGTCGGACACGCAGACCAAGCCGACGGCCGCGATGCGCGAGGCGATGGCGCGAGCGGAGGTCGGCGACGAGCAGGTCGGCGACGATCCGACCGTGAATGCGCTGTGCGAGCGCGTCGCCGCGCTGATGGGCAAGGAAGCCGCGGTCTACATGCCCTCGGGCACGATGTGCAACGTCACCGCGACGCTGGTGCATTGCCGCCCCGGCGACGAGATCCTGGCGCATGAGACCGCGCATATCATCGCCCGCGAAGGCGGCGCGCACGCCGCGATCGGCGGCTTCCAGGTGACGCAGCTCAAGGGTGCGGACGGCCAGTTTACACCGGAGACCTTCCGCAAGGCGCTGCATCCGCGCACGCGCTACCAGGCGGCGCAGACCGTCGTCAGCGTCGAGCAGACCGCCAATATCGGCGGCGGCACGATCTGGAAGAAGGCAGCACTCGACGAGATCGTCGCGATCGCGAAACAACACGGCCTCGTCACCCACATGGACGGCGCCCGCCTGCTCAACGCCACCGTGGCGAGCGGCATCTCCCCGCGCGACATGACCGCGGGCTGGGATTCGGCCTGGATCGATTTCTCCAAGGGTCTGGGCGCGCCGATCGGTGGCGTGCTCGCGGGCACGCGCGCCTTCATCGATGCGGTCTGGCAGTGGAAGCAGCGCCTCGGCGGCTCGATGCGGCAGGCCGGCGTCTGCGCGGCCGCCTGCATCTATGCGCTCGACCATCACGTCGAGCGCCTTGCCGACGACCACGCCAATGCGCGCGCGCTCGCCCGCGGACTGTCGCAGATCTCGGGCATCGAGGTGCAGGAGCCCGAGACCAATCTGGTGTTCTTCAAGCCCGACGGCGCGGGCGTCTCAGGTGAAAAGATGGTCGCGGCGCTGCGCCAGCGCGGCGTCACGCTCGCGATGATGGACGGCCGCATCCGCGCCTGCACCCATCTCGACGTCAATGCGAGCCAGGTCGACGAAACGATCGGATACGTGCGCGAGATCGTGCGCGGGGCATGAGCCGTAGCCCGGATGGAGCGCAGCGAAATCCGGGACAGTCTTTCAGCGGCGGCAGTCCCGGATTGCGCTTCGCTCCATCCGGGCTACAAGCTGAACTAACTCACCGCCCCATCGCCTGATAAATCAGCGTCTTCAGCGCGAGCTGGATCCGGCCGCGCTGCGACGGGGTCTGCACCATGAAGATCCCGAACAGATCGTCTTCGGGATCGATGAAGAAGAAGGTGCCGCCGACGCCATCCCAGCGAAACTCGCCAAGCGGCCACGCGGTGCCCGGCGGCACCGAGGTGCGCACGGCGAAGCCGAGGCCGAAGCCGGAGCTGCTGCCCGGATAATAGTTCTGGTCGCGCGCGACCTTGGTCTCGGGCCCGATATGATCGGACGCCATCAGCACGATGGTCTCGGGCCTGAGATAACGCCTGCCGTCATAGGTGCCGCCATTGAGTAGCATCTGTGAGAAGCGCGCATAGTCGCCGATCGTGCCGACCATGCCGCCGCCGCCCGACTCCCATTTCAGCGGCTGTCGGGGATCGCGAACCTGCGTCATCGGGCTGATCGCGCGATCCTTCGGCATCGGCTCGGCGATGCGCGGCCATTTGGCGGGATCGGCGACATAATACGCCGTGTCCGTCATCCCGAGCGGATCGAGCAGCCGCTCCTTCGCGAACGCGAACAGCGTCTTTCCCGAGATCACCTCGATGATGCGGCCGAGCACGTCGGTGGAGAGGCCGTAGTCCCAGTTCGTGCCGGGCTGCTCGGCGAGCGGCAGCGTGGCGATCTTCGCGACCAATTCGGCATTGGTCAAAGCCTTGTTGTCGAACAGGCCGGCGTCGGCATAGAGCTTGTTCACCAGGCCCCCGCCATAATAGCCGTAAGGCAGCCCGGCGGTGTGGCGCATCAGATCCTTGATCGTGACCGCGCGATTGAGCGGCTCCAGCACCAGCGAAACCTTGCCGTCCTCGGCCTTCGTCTCGACGCCGACCTTCATCTGGCCGAAGGCCGGAACGTATTTCGAGACGGGATCTTCGAGCGAAAGCTTGCCCTCCTCGACCAGCATCATCGCCAGAACCGTCGTGACCGGCTTCGACATCGAATAGAGGCGGAAGATCGTATCCGCGCTCATCGAAATCTCGGTCGCGACGTCACGGACGCCGAAATTCTCGTAATAGACCGGCTTGCCGTGCTGCTGGAGCAGCAGGATCGCGCCCGGAAACGTTCCGGCGACGATCTCGTTGCGGATGTAGTCGGAGACCTTTGCGAGGCCTTCGGGCGAGAAGCTGTGCGCCTTACGCGCTTCGGAGCCCGCTTTCGCACTGGCGACGCCGAACAGAAGAACGAGCGCCGCGATCAGCGCGCGGCGCCCGAACATCTCATTTCTCCATGGCTTCATAAACCAACTGCTTCAATGTCCGTTGCACACGCTGGCGCTCGGTGGGGGTCTGTTCCAGCAGGACGAAGAACATGTCCTGCTTGGGGTCGATCACGAAATAGCAGCCAGAGGCGCCGTCCCACTTCAATTCCCCGAGATCGCCGGGCGGCGGCGGCTTTGCATTGCCGGGATCGGTGCGGACCGCAAGGCCGAGGCCGAAACCGAAGCCGTCGCCGGGGAAGTAGAAATAGTCGCGGTCGACGCCGGAGCCGGGGCCGATCTGATCGGTCACCATCAGCTTGAACGTCTCGGGCTTGAGGATGGTCTTGCCGTCAAGCGCGCCGCCATTGAGCAGCATCTGCGCGAAGCGCTCGTAATCGGCCATGGTCGTCACCATGCCGCCGCTGGCGAACTGGATCTTCTTGGCCACTGTCGGATCGTTGATGCGGCCAACCCGGAAATCGCTGTCGTTCGGCACCGGCTGGGCCAGCAGCTTCTGCTTCTCGGGGTCGGTGACGAAGAAACCGGTGTCGACCATGCCAAGCGGGCCGAGCAGCTTCTCCCGTTCGATATCGATCAGCGGCTTGCCGGCCGCGATCTCCATCACCCGCGCCAGGATGTCGGTGGAATGGCCGTATTGCCACAGCGCGCCCGGCTGGTTGTGCAGCGGCAGCTTGGCGATGCGCTCGGCGAACTCGGCGAGGTCGAAATCGCCGGCATAGATATTGGCCTCGCGATAGGCCTTGCGGACCAGGCTGTCGCCATAGAAGCCATAGGTGATGCCCGACGTGTGCGTCATCAGGTCGTGCACCGTGATCGGCCGGTTCAGCGGCACGAGTTCGAGCGACTTGGTGCCGTCATCGGCCTTCTTCTCGACGCCGACCTTCATGTTGGCAAACGACGGAATGTATTTCGAGACGGGATCATCCAGCTTGATCTTGCCGTCCTCGATCATCTGCACCGCGACGACCGACGTGATCGCCTTGCTCATCGAGAACAGGCGGAAAATGGTCTTGTCGGTGATCGGCGCCTTGCTGGCCACGTCCTGCACGCCGAAGGCTTCGTGATAGACCGGCTTGCCGTTCTGCTTGATCAGCACGGTGGCACCGGCGATCTTGCCGGTCGCAACCTCGTTCTTGAAGAACTCGCTGATCTTGCCGAGCTTCTCCTGATTGAAATGCGCGCCGGCCGGAATCTCGTAGGTGCCCTCGGCGCGCGCGAACGACATCGCGCCGAGCGATAGAAGCGCACCGCAGGCGAGCGCACGCAGTCCAGATCGTAAAATCATATCCCCTCCCCGGAACATGGCCGGCCGGAGTGTACTGGCGGCGCCATCAGGCACAAGGGCTGCCGTAGCGCGCCAAAACGTCCGTATGGAGAGCGGCGCTGGCCTCCGAGAAACAGCAGAATATGACGCGGGTGACCTCCGGCGCAGCCGGGAGCGTTTCGATGGTGGCATGGACTGCGATCTTCGCGGCCTGGTCGGCCGGGAAGCGATAAACGCCGGTCGAGATCGCGGAGAAGGCCAGCGAGGTCAGCCCATTGGCCTGGGAGAGCTCGAGCGCACGGCGATAGCAGGAGCGCAGCGCCTCGGCCTCGCCGCTTGTGCCGCCATGCCAGACGGGGCCGACCGCATGGATCACATGGCGCGCCGGCAGACGATAGCCCTTGGTGATCTTGGCATCGCCGGTCGGGCAGCCGCCGAGCGTCCGGCACTCGGCAAGAAGCTCGGGACCGGCAGCGTCGTGGATCGCGCCATCGACTCCGCCCCCGCCAAGGAGTGACGAATTTGCGGCGTTGACGATAGCGTCAACGCCGAGCGTGGTGATGTCGGCAATGATGACCTCGAGGTCGGCGCCGCCGATGCGGCGCTTCAGCTCGGTCATCAGGCCGCGACAGCGACGCCCTTCTCCGAGAAGAGCTGCTGCAGCTCGCCGGCCTGGAACATCTCGCGGACGATGTCGCAACCGCCGATGAACTCGCCCTTCACATAGAGCTGCGGAATGGTCGGCCAGTTCGAGAATTCCTTGATGCCGTTGCGCAGTTCGGCGGATTCGAGAACGTTGAGGCCCTTATAGCCGACGCCGATATGGTCGAGGATCTGGACGACCTGGCCGGAGAACCCGCACTGCGGAAATTGCGGCGTACCCTTCATGAACAGAACCACGTCGTTCGACTTCACTTCGTTGGCGATGAATTCCGCGATGCTCATATCCGTGTCCTTCTGGGGCGGAGCCCTCAACGATTCCTTCGGGCCGGCTCAGCCGATCTAACCCGATACCTGCCTATATATGTAGCCCAAACCGTTGTGCATCCAAAGTAAAATGGCGGCGAACGGCCCCTGGACACCCGGCCGAGATGGCCCCGGCCCCATTACATGATGACACGAATATCATCGCCGGGGAGGACTTTCATACCGTAACGGAGCCCCTATCTAGGACGAACCCTGGTTTTGGAACCGGGCCTCGCCAACAACGTTCTCTTGTCCTGTCTGGAGAAAAACGTGACGAAACAAGCCTCCGCTACGGCCACCCCGCCGCTTTCGTCACCGTCGGCCGATTTGGGCGGCCTTGCCCGGAGGCTCGAGGCCGCGTTTCTCGCCGTCCGCAACGAGACCGAGCGCCGGGCCGCGCCGCTTTCGCCGGAGGACCAGCAGATCCAGTCCATGCCGGATGCGAGCCCGGCGAAGTGGCACCGGGCGCACACCACCTGGTTCTGGGAGCAGTTCTTGCTCGGCGAGCACGCCCCCGGCTACCGGCCCTTCCACCCCGATTTCGCGTTCCTGTTCAATTCTTATTACGTCAGCGCCGGCCCCCGTCATGCCCGCAATCATCGCGGCGACATCACGCGGCCCAGCGCCAGCGAGGTCGGCGCCTATCGCAGCCATGTCGATGCGGCGGTCGTCCAATTCTTCCGTGAGGCCGGCGAGGACAAGCTCCGCGCCCTGGCGCCGCTGGTGGAGGTCGGGCTCAACCACGAGCAGCAGCATCAGGAATTGATGTTCACCGACATCCTGCACGCCTTCGCGCAGAACCCGGTCTATCCGGCTTACGACCCAGACTGGCGCTTTCCGCCTGCGACGCGCGCCGGTGACGACTGGATGACGCTCAACGAAGGCATCCACACCGTCGGCCATGTCGACGACAGCTTCCATTTCGACAACGAGAAGCCCGCACATCGCGCGCTCGTCGGCCCGGTCAAGGTCGCGCGCAATCTCGTCACCAATGGCGAATGGCTCGCCTTCATGCGCGACGGGGGTTACCGGACTGCAACGCTGTGGCTGATGGACGGCTTCGCCGCGGCCAGCAAGGAAGACTGGCAGGCCCCGGGTCATTGGCGCGAAGCCGATGGCGGATGGCAGGTGATGACGCTCGCAGGCCTCAAGCCGGTCGATCCGGACGCCCCCGTCTGCCACATCAGCTATTACGAGGCCGATGCGTTTGCGCGCTGGGCCGGAAAGCACCTGCCGACCGAGATAGAATGGGAGGTAGCGGCCCGCGCCGGCCAGCTCAACGACGCCTTCGGCATCGTCTGGCAGTGGACGCGTTCTTCGTACTCACCCTACCCCGGCTATCGCGCCGTCGAAGGCGCGCTCGGGGAGTATAACGGCAAGTTCATGATCAATCAGTTGGTGCTGCGCGGCTCCTCGCTTGCAACTCCCGAGGGCCACAGCCGTATGACCTATCGCAACTTCTTCTATCCGCACCACCGCTGGCAATTCACGGGACTGCGGCTCGCCGACTACGCCTAGCCGACGACTAAGAGTCTTATCCGACGACAACCGCGCGCCGGACAGCGCGTTCAGGAGAGTGTCATGAATGTGCACGCCAGCGCTTTGGCCGAAGCCCATCTCCCCGACGAGCAGACCACCGCCTTCGCCCGCGAGGCCATCGAGGACCTCTCGCAGCAGCCGAAAAAACTGTCGCCGAAATACTTCTACGATGCGACGGGATCGGAGCTGTTCGAGGCGATCACGAAGCTGCCGGAATATTATCCGACGCGCACCGAGCTATCGATCCTGAAGGAGCGCGGCAGGGAGATCGCAAGGATCATTCCGGAGCATGCGGCCCTCGTCGAGTTCGGCGCCGGCGCGACCACGAAGGTTCGCCTGCTGCTCAATCACTGCAAGTTCGCGGCCTATGTGCCCGTGGACATCTCCGGCGACTTCCTGAAGGCGCAGGCCAACGGCCTCAAGCGCGACTTCCCCTCGCTCGGCATCTATCCGGTGGCGGCCGACTTCACCACGCCGTTCGAGCTGCCCAAGGCGGTGGCGGCGATGCCCAAGGTCGGCTTCTTCCCGGGCTCGACCATCGGCAATTTCGAGCCGCATGAAGCCCAGGCCTTCCTGAAGAGTGCCCGCCAGATCCTGGGCAAGGGCGCACAGATGATCATCGGCGCCGATCTCGAGAAGGAAGAGCGCGTGCTCTTCGATGCCTATAACGATGCCGCCGGCGTCACCGCGCGCTTCAACCTCAATGTTCTCGTGCGGATCAACCGCGAGCTCGGCGGCAATTTCGACCTGTCCGCCTTCACCCATCGCGCGATCTACAATCGCGAGCGGCACCGCATCGAGATGCACCTGATCAGCAAGAAGAGCCAGACCGTGCGCCTGCTCGGCACCAGCTTCTCGTTCCGCCCCGGCGAGAGCATCCACACCGAGAACAGCTACAAATACAGCATCGAGCGTTTTGCCACGCTGGCGCAGACCGCCGGCTGGCGCGTGCGCGAGAGCTGGACCGATGCGGCCAGGATGTTCTCGGTGCACGCGCTGGAAGTGGCGGAGTAGAAGCTCCGCAGTTCAGTACGTCTCCCCGCGGCCATCCTTCGAGACGCCGGCCTTCGGCAGGCTCCTCGGGATGAGGACGGAGTGCGCGGCGGCAGCTTCAACGGGCACCAGCGCTGATGAGCCTCATCCTGAGGAGACCGCGCAGCGGTCGTCTCGAAGGACGAGGCTGTCGCTCCAGAGACCCATGTGCGACTGCGCTCTGGCGTCGAGAGCTTAGTGCTCCTCGGCCTCTTCCGGCTTCGACCCCAGCGACACCGACTCCCACACCGCCACCACGATCATGATCACGCTGGTCGCGACCGACAGCCAGAGCGGCGAGAGGTCGGCGGCGAACCACCACAGCACCAGCAGCAGGATGATGCCGATGCCGTGCGAGAGTTGGAGGAAGCCGCGGATCGAGTGCTTGAACAGGATGGTGCCGATCAGGAACACCAGTGGACCGCCGATCGTGCTGATGATGGTGCGAACGTCGGAATGGCCGGTCGGATGCTTCAGCACCAGCTCGTCCGAGACCGCGGTCAGGATGATGCCGGCGATGATCGGCATGTGCAGATAGGTGTAGGCGATCCGCGCCAGCCGGCCGGATTCGGTGGACTTAGAGAGCCGCTCGGAGCCGGCCTCAGCGCCCTTGTGGAAATAGACCCACCACATCGCGATGGCCGAGACCAGCGCCGAGACGAAGGCCAGGATGTTGTCCGCGGTCCACTCCAGCTCGGCGAAGGTGGCGCCGTTGACGACGACGGCCTCACCGAGCGCGATGATGATGAAGCCGGCGCAGCGCTCGGCCATGTGGCCGCCCTCGACGGCCCAGGCCTCCACCGAGGAAAAGCCGAGCTTCGGGACCCAGAAGCGCACCGCCGGCGAGATGTACTCGATCGTCAGCGCCGCGATCCAGAACCACAGCCGCGCCTCGTCATGGGCAAGGCCGCCGAGGATCCAGAAGATCGCGGAGCCGCAGAGCCAGACCAGGATGCGGATCGCATTGTGCCGGACCGCCGTCCGGTGGCGCGGGGTCGCGAACAGCCAGAACGCGGTGCGTCCTACCTGCATGGTCGCGTAGGCGATCGCGAACCACAGGCCGCGCCCCTCGAAGGCGCTCGGGATCGTCGTCGACAGCACGAGGCCGCCCAGCATCATCAAAAAGAGCATGATGCGGACCGGCGTCAGCTCGGGATTGAGCCAGTTGGTGACCCAGGCGGTGTAGACCCATACCCACCACACCGCGAGAAACAGCACGGTGACATGCACCGCGCCGAGCGGCGTGAAGTGGTGCAGCAGCGTGTGCGAGACCTGCGTGACCGCGAAGACGAAGACGAGGTCGAAGAACAGCTCGGCATTGGTGACGCGGCTGTGCTGGTTCGGCAGGATGACGCGGAACATCGCGCCGCGCGGATTGTCCGCAGCCATCATCGTGCCCCCGGTCGCGCGATCAGGTCAGGTGCCCCTTAAGCACCTGGCACGCCGGTTTGCAGCGCCAGCGCGTGCAGAACACCGCCCATCTGGCCTTGCAGGGACCGATAGACGATCTGGTGTTGCTGGACGCGGGACTTGCCGCGGAAGGATTCAGAGATCACGGTCGCGGCATAATGGTCGCCATCGCCGGCGAGGTCACGGATGGTCACCTCGGCATCGGGGATCGCTGCCTTGATCATCGCCTCGATATCGTGGGCGTCCATGGGCATTCGGGTCTAGCTCCTAAATCTCGGCTTCGAATCGCTTTGCCGGGGTCCCCGGACCGGCGCGGCGAAACTTAGCGTGAACGGGCTTCTACGTCACGCCTTCAGGCACTATATCCCTGATCCCATCAGGATAAAGGCACGACAAAGTGCCGCGCGCGGCAGATTGATCGAAAAGGCGTGAAATCATGAAGCTTCCAGGGCCCGACCACCCCATCACCATCACCCAAAACCCGAGGCGTGTCCGCGTCACGGCGGGTGACATCGTGATCGCCGAGACCAGCAAGGCGCTGACCTTGAAGGAGGCCAAATATCCGGCGGTGCAATATGTGCCGCGGGAGGACACCAACATGGCCCTGCTGGAGCGCACCGAGCGCACCACCCACTGCCCCTACAAGGGCGATGCCAGCTATTACAGCGTCAAGGCCGACGGCAAGACGCTCGACAACGCGATCTGGACCTACGAGACGCCCTATCCCGCGATGGCCGAGATTTCCGGCCATCTCGCCTTCTACCCGGACAAGGTTAAGATCGAGGAAGTGGGGTAAGGCGTTGGAAGTTCGTCATGCCCGGGCATAGCCGTCCGAAGGACGGCGTCGCTTCCGCTAGCCTATGTCCCGGGCATCCGCGTTCTTGCTCGCGTGCGGAAATGCGTGGATGGCCGGGACAGGCCCGGCCATGACGGCGGCGATAGCGAACGCAGTCCGGCTACGCCCTGAATATCGTGAGCCCGAGTACCAGCAGCACCAGGAAGATGACGACGAAGATGTAGAACAGGAAGCGGGCGATATCGGCGGAGGCCGCCGAGACGCCGGTGAAGCCGAGCACGCCGGCCACGATCGAGATCAGTAAAAATATCAGCGCCCATTTCAGGATCGTCATTGCCAACTCCTCAAGGTGCCGCGATTTGCGGCCCTCAACGCGTTTTGAAGCGCTAACTTCGCCGCGAGGAACTTGTTCCTGACGCATTGCGCGGGCGATGCCTGGCACAAACGGCGCTTGCTGAATCCGGCTCCGAGCGGCACAGTCGCATTGGGGAAAGAGCGCAACCGGGGCGACCATGATCACGATGTCACATACGGCGGCGATCGGCGCAGAGGCGCACGCCGCGCCGAGGGCCAAGGCGCGCAATCTGTCGCTGGACCGCGCCCGCACCTTCCTGACGCTGGTGGTGCTGCTGCATCATGCCGTCATTCCTTACACCCATTTCGGTCACACCGATCCCGCCTCCTGGATCGGCTTCGACGTCGTCGTGCTCGCCACCGACAGCTTCTTCATGGCGACGTTCTTCTTCCTGTCGGGCCTGTTCACCTGGCCCGGCATCGCGCGCAAGGCGCCGTCGGTGTTCCTGCGCGACCGCCTGCTGCGGCTCGGGCTGCCGTTTATCATCGCCGCCTTCACCGTCATTCCGCTCGCCTATTACGCGATCGCGCTGCGGGCCGATCCCGAGCTGAGCTTCGCGTCGTTCTGGTGGAAGACGATCACCGTCGGTCCGTGGCCGAGCGGCCCGCTCTGGTTCGTCTGGGTGCTGCTGGCGTTCGACCTGACCGCGAGCCTGCTCTACCGGAGCTCGGCGCATCTCGTCGATCCCGGCAACCGCGTCTCGCTCGCAGGGTTTAAACGGCCGTTCGTGTTCTGGCTGATGCTCGCGGTGGTCTCGATCCTCGCCTATGTGCCGGTGCTGCTCTATTTCGGCGGCAGCAAATGGTTCGAGCTCGGGCCGTTCTCGGTGCAGGCGAGCCGCATCCTGCTCTACTTCGCCTATTTCTTCATCGGCGCCAGCGTTGGCGCTGCGAATTTCGATCGCGGCATCCTCAGCGCCGAGGGCCAGTTGCCGAAGAGCCGCTGGTTGTGGGTGATGATCACGCTGATCCCCTACTGCCTGATGTGGGTGATGATCTACATCAAGCGCGAAATCCTGGGGAATCCCGACCCGCAGCCGCACTGGTACCACGCGATCTACGGCACGTTCGTCGTGCTGTTCTCGGCCTCGATCCTGCTCGCGATCCTCGCCTTCTTCCTGCATTCGAAGGCGCCGGGGCCGACCCTGCTCGATCGCATGCAGGCCGATGCCTACGGCATGTTTCTGGTGCACTACCCGATCGCGCTGTGGATCCAGTACGCGCTGTTCGACTATTCGCTGGCGGCGATCGTGAAGGCCGCGATCGGTTTTGTGCTCACGGTGATCCTGAGCTGGGGCCTGACGGCGGCGTTGCGGAAGATTCCGGGTGCGACGCACGTGCTGTGAGGCATCGCGCCCGTAGCCCGGATGAGCGCAGCGATATCCGGGAAACACTGTCAGCAAAGACCCGGATGTCGCTTCGCTCATCCGGGCTACGAGATTGAGGCGGCGCCTTACGCCGCCTTCCCGCCCATATACTCCGGCAGCCAGCGCTCGTGCGACTTGCGCAGCGCATCGATCGTAACAGGCGCTTCGCCCGCGATCGCGATCGCATCGCCGCCGGTGGTGCCGATCCGCACGCAGGGCACCTCGCAGCCGCGCATCTTGGCGAGCACGCGGCCGGCTTCAGCTTCGGGCACGGTGACGAGATAGCGCGCCTGGTCCTCGCCGAACCAATAGGCCTGCGAGACCAGCGCGGTCGGCGCTGCCAGCAGCTTCGCACCGACGCCGCCCGCCATCGCCATCTCGGCGAGCGCGATCAGCAGGCCACCGTCGGAGAGATCGTGCACCGCAGTCGCGGTGCCCGCATGGATCATGCCGCGCACGCAATCGCCGTTGCGCTTCTCGGCGGCGAGATCGACCGGCGGCGGCGCGCCCTCCTCGCGACCGCAGATGTCGCGCAGATAAACGGACTGACCGAGCCAGCCGTGGGTTTCGCCGATCAACAGGATCGCCTCGCCCTCAGCCTTGAACGCGAGCGATGCCGACTTGGTGAAGTCGTCGAGCAGGCCGACGCCGCCGATCGAGGGCGTCGGCAGGATCGCGCGGCCGTTGGTCTCGTTGTAGAGCGAGACGTTACCGGAGACGACCGGGAAGTCGAGCGTGCGGCAGGCTTCCGAAATGCCCTTCAGGCAGCCGACGAACTGGCCCATGATCTCGGGGCGCTCGGGATTGCCGAAATTGAGATTGTCGGTGATCGCGAGCGGCTTGCCGCCGACCGCGGTGATGTTGCGCCAGGCTTCCGCCACCGCCTGCTTGCCGCCCTCGAACGGGTCGGCCTCGCAATAGCGCGGCGTAACGTCCACCGTCAGCGCCAGGCCCTTCGGCCCGTCCTGCACGCGCACCACGGCGGCATCGCCGCCCGGACGCTGCAAGGTGTTGCCGAGGATGACGTGATCGTACTGCTCCCAGACCCAGCGCTTGCTGCACATGTCGGGCGTGCCGATCAGCTTCTCCAGCGCAGCACCGAGCGCCACCGGCGCCGGCACGTCGCGCGCATGCACGACCGACAGCGGGCTTGAGGCGACATGCGGGCGGTCATAGAGCGGCGCCTCGTCACCGAGCTCCTTGATCGGCAGGTCGGCCATGACGTCACCGCCATGCTTGACCACGAAGCGCTTGCTCGGCGTGGTGTAGCCGACCACGGCGAAGTCGAGGCCCCACTTCTCGAAGATCGCCTCGGCTTCCTTTTCCTTCTCGGGCTTGAGCACCATGAGCATGCGCTCCTGGCTCTCCGAGAGCATCATCTCGTAGGCGCTCATGCCGGTCTCGCGGGTCGGCACCGCGTCGAGATCGAGATCGACGCCGAGATCGCCCTTGGCGCCCATTTCCACGGCCGAGCAGGTCAGACCCGCCGCGCCCATGTCCTGGATCGCGATGACGCAGCCTTTCTCCATGATCTCGAGGCAGGCTTCGAGCAGCAGCTTCTCGGCGAAGGGATCGCCGACCTGCACGGTCGGGCGCTTCTCCTCGGACTTGTCGTCGAATTCGGCCGACGCCATCGAGGCGCCGTGGATGCCGTCGCGGCCGGTCTTGGAGCCGAGATAGACGATCGGCATGTTCACGCCGGAGGCGGCCGCATAGAAGATCTTGTCGGCATCGGCGAGGCCCACCGCCATCGCATTGACGAGGATGTTGCCGTCATAGCGGGTGTGGAAGCGCACCTGGCCGCCGACCGTCGGCACGCCGAAGGAATTGCCGTAGCCGCCGACACCGGCGACGACGCCGGAGACGAGATGCCGCGTCTTGGCATGCTCGGGCGCACCGAAGCTCAGCGCATTGAGGCAGGCGATCGGGCGCGCGCCCATGGTGAAGACGTCGCGCAGGATGCCGCCGACGCCGGTGGTCGCGCCCTGATAGGGCTCGATGTAGCTCGGGTGGTTGTGGCTCTCCATCTTGAAGACCACGGCCTGGCCGTCGCCGATGTCGATCACGCCGGCGTTCTCGCCCGGGCCCTGGATCACCCAGGGCGCCTTGGTCGGCAGGCCGCGCAGATGGATGCGCGAGGACTTGTACGAGCAGTGCTCGTTCCACATCGCCGAGAAGATGCCGAGCTCGGTGAAGGTCGGCTCCCGCCCGATCAGCTTCAGGATGCGCTCGTACTCGTCGGGCTTGAGCCCGTGGGCGGCAACCAGTTCGGGGGTGATCTTGGGTTCGTTCTTCATGGATTCGGGGCTTTCGGCGGCGGTTTGGCCGTTCTTAGGAACATCGGGGGCCTACGAAAAGCCCTTTATGGCGCATTTTCCCGCTGTCCCACGTTTTGCGGGCAGGCGGTCGCGGGAACAGCAATTGCACGGCGTGGACGGATCGGATTTAAGGGCTAAAGACCCGCAATTGAAGGCCCGTTTCCTTGCACGAATTGACCAAAACACCTCCGCCCCACCGTCCCGACCTCCATATCGCGACCGAGGGGGAATTTACGGGCTGGCAGACCTGGATCCGCGACAGCTTTGAGAACCATATCGGCCCCTTCTGGCACCGTTTCGAGGCGGACGGCCGGGTCCGCTGCGCCTTCCGGGTCGAGAAAAAGCACCTTAACGGCTCCCAGAACGTGCATGGCGGCTGCTTCATGGCGTTCGCCGACTACTGCCTGTTCGCGATCGGCCGCCACGCCCTGCAGGGCAAGGGCGTAACCGTCAATTTCGCCTGTGAATTCCTCGACGCGGGCCATGAGGGCGAGCTGATCGAGTGCACCGGCGAGGTGACCCGGGCCGGCGGCTCGCTGATCTTCCTGCGCGGGGAGATGACGGCCGGCGAGCGCCGCCTGTTCACCTTCTCCGGCACGATCAAGCGGGTGAAGCGGAAGCCGCTCCCTCAGCCAAACGCATAGCTCGGCGCCTTCCCTTTTCGCGCCCCCTCGCCCAGACTTGGGTCGAGCGCACTCGCGCCGGGGAGCAAGAACAAGGTGCCGCAGAGCACATCGGGAACGGGGCGCACGGCGGCCTCCGTCGCATCGCCGTTGCCGTCCATGTCCGCCACCGGTGCGCGGAGTTGGCGCGACTATGCGCTGCTGTTCGCACTCGCCTGCTGTTGGAGCTCGACCTATCCGCTGGCCAAGCTCGCGCTGGACACCATCCCGCCCATCACCTTTATCTCGGCGCGCTCGCTGATCGCGGCCGCCTTCCTGTTCGCGATCCTGCAGATGCGTGGTGTCAAGCTGCCGACCGACCTGAAGGCCTGGAAGCTGTTCGCGACCCAGCAGCTCATCAACTCGACCTTCCCGTTCCTGGTCATCACCTGGTCGCAGCAATATGTGCCGGCCTCGAACACGGTAGTGCTGGCCTCGACGACGCCGATCTTTGCCTTCCTGATCACCTCGCTGATCACGCGGCACGAGCCGGCAACGCTGTTGAAGCTCGCCGGTGCGATCCTCGGCCTTGGCGGCACCATCGCCATTGTCGGGCTCGATGCGCTGCGCGGCTTCGGCAGCGAGATCATCGCGGAGATCGCGATCCTGCTCGCCACCATCTCGTTCGCCTGCGCGACGATCTTTGGTCTCAGATTGTCCGAATACGACCCGATGGTGGTAGCGACCGGCTCGCTGTTGTTCGGCGGCCTGGTGCTGCTGCCGCCGTCGCTGGTCATCGACCAGCCCTGGACGCTGCACCCGACCCCGACCGCGATCGTCGCCACCATCGTCATGGGGATCGTCTCCAGCGCGCTGGGCTTGATGCTGTTCTACGTCTGCCTCGGCCGGCTCGGGACGCTGACGACCAACGCGCAAGGATATCTGCGCATCCCGATCGGCGTCGGCCTGTCCGTGCTGCTGCTCGGCGAGAGCGTGCCGTCGAACCTGGCGCTGGGCCTGCTGCTGGTGATGGCGGGCGTCGCCGCGATGACGGTGCCGGCGGAGAAGTTCAAGCTGCGTTAGTTCAAGTCGAAAGCTGCTTCTCCGCGATCGTGAGCCATTCGGCCTGCGCCTCGCGCAGATATACTTTGAGTTGCCTCGCTCCTCGCGGAAATCAGCACCCGGACGTGCGCCTTGATGGCGACGAGGAGTCAGTCGTCGCCAACGCGATGCAGGTTCATAAGATGGCAGTGAAAGCCGTTACGGCTTGGCGTCGTCCGCCAGCATCTTCCGGTATTTCTCGACGTCGCGCGTCACCAGTTGCTGAAGCAACTCCGGCGTATGCTCGTTGTCGTCGGGCGCGACGGTCGAGAGATCGGCAAAACGATTTTTCACCGCGTCGGTCTCGACCGCGGTACGCGCCGCTGCATTCAGCCTGGCGATGACGGCCGGCGGCGTGCCCTTGGGCGCGAACAGGCCGTTCCAGCCCTGCGCCTCGAATTCGGGCAGGCCGGCCTCCGTCGAGGTGGCGAGGTCAGGCAACGTCGCGAGCCGCACGGTCGAGCCGACCACGAGGCCCCTCACCAGCTTCTCGTTGATCGATTGCGCGACGGAAGCGGCAGCATCGCAGACGCCGTCGATCTGGCTGCCGATCGCGTCCGTGAGCGCAGGCGCGGCGCCGCGATAGCCCACCAGCGTGGCGTCGATGCCGGCGGCCGTCACGAAGCTTTTGCAGATGAGGTAGTTCGACGAGCCGACGCCGGCATGGCCGAGATTGATCTTGCCGGGATTGGCCTTGGCGTAGGCGATGAACTCTTTCAGATCCTTCGCCGGAAAGTCCTTGCGGATCGCGATGATGCCGAAGGTCTTCGCCACCATCGCGATGGGCACGAAGGACTCCGGCGTGAACGGCAGTTTTGGATAGATCGTGTAGGTCGCCGCGTTGGTGCCGGCATTGCCGATCGCGATGGTGTAGCCATCGGGCTCGGCGCGCGAGGCGCGCGCCAGCGCGGTCGAGCCGCCGGCGCCGGCAACGTTCTCGATCACGATGGTCTGGCCGAGCGCGATGCCCATCTGCTCGGCGACCGTGCGCGCGATCACGTCCGACGTGCCGCCGGCCGCGAACGGCACGATCATGGTAACAGGACGCTTGGGAAAATCCTGCGCGAACGCAGCAGTTGCGAGCGACGCTACCGCGATCGCGGCGAGAGCCCGCTTCACCACGAACGAGATCACGCGGCCTTTTCCAGATGCGCGGTGAGGCCCGCGAACAGGCCGCGGCCGTCGGTGCAGCCCATGATGTCTTCGACGTGGTTTTCCGGATGCGGCATCATGCCGAGCACGTTGCCCTTGTCGTTGACGAGCCCGGCGATGGAATGCGCGGCGCCGTTGATGTTGTGGCTCTCATCGACCGTGCCGTCGGCGGAGCAATAGCGATAGAGCACCCGCCCCTCGCCTTCGATGCGCTTGATGGTCTCTTCATCCGCCTCATAGTTACCCTCGCCATGGGCGACGGGCACGCGGATCACCTGGCCGGCATTGTAGCCGCGGGTGAACGGCGTGTCGGAGCGCTCGACCCGCAGATGCACGTCCTTGCAGATGAATTTCAGCCGCGCATTGCGCATCAAGACGCCCGGCAGCAGGCCGGATTCGCAGAGGATCTGGAAACCGTTGCAGACGCCGAGGACGAGGCCGCCCTTGGCCGCATAGTCGCGCACCGCGTCCATCACCGGCGACCGCGCCGCGATCGCGCCACAGCGAAGATAGTCGCCGTAGGAGAAGCCGCCCGGCACGACCACGAGGTCGGTGCCCGCGGGCAGCGAGGTCTCGGCGTGCCAGACCATCGCGGGCTCTTGGCCCGAGATGAGCTTCAGCGCGCGAGCCATGTCGCGCTCGCGATTGATTCCGGGGAAGACGAGGATGGCGGCCTTCATCAGAGCAGCTCGACCCGATAGTTCTCGATCACGGTGTTGGCGAGCAGCTTGTCGGCAGCTTCCTTCAGCGCGGCTTCCGCCTTGGCCTTGTCGGCGCCGGCGAGCTCGATGTCGAACACCTTGCCCTGGCGGACGCTGGCAACGCCGTCGACGCCGAGCGACTTCAGCGCGCCTTCGATGGCCTTGCCCTGCGGATCGAGGATGCCCGTCTTCAGGGTAACGGTGACACGTGCCTTCACGTCAAAATCCTCTTCAGCTCTTCACCAGCACGGGACCCGTGCCCTGCGGACGCTCGTTCTCCATGAGGATGCCGAGGCGCTTTGCGACTTCTGTGTAAGCCTCGAGCAGGCCACCGAGGTCGCGGCGGAAACGGTCCTTGTCGAGCTTCTCGTTCGACTTGATGTCCCACAGACGGCAGCTGTCCGGCGAGATCTCGTCGGCGACGATGATGCGCATCATCTCGTTCTCGAACAGCCGGCCGCACTCCATCTTGAAGTCGACGAGGCGGATGCCGATGCCGAGGAAGAGACCGGTGAGGAAATCGTTGACGCGGATGGCGAGCGCCATGATGTCGTCGATCTCCTGGGGCGTCGCCCAGCCGAATGCGGTGATGTGCTCTTCCGACACCATGGGGTCGTTGAGCTGATCGTTCTTGTAATAGAATTCGATGATCGAACGGGGCAGCTGCGTGCCCTCCTCGATGCCGAGGCGCTGCGACAGCGAGCCGGCGGCAACGTTTCGCACCACCACTTCGAGCGGCACGATCTCGACCTCGCGAATCAACTGCTCGCGCATGTTGAGACGGCGGATGAAGTGGGTCGGCACCCCGATGTCGTTGAGGTGCTGAAACAGGTACTCCGAGATCCGGTTGTTGAGGACACCCTTGCCCTCGATCACCTGATGCTTTTTCGCATTGAACGCGGTCGCGTCATCCTTGAAGTGCTGGATCAGGGTACCGGGCTCGGGACCTTCATACAGAACCTTTGCCTTGCCTTCATAAATGCGACGCCGAC
Source organism: Bradyrhizobium sp. 18BD (assembly GCF_054185225.1). Classification (NCBI taxonomy): domain Bacteria; kingdom Pseudomonadati; phylum Pseudomonadota; class Alphaproteobacteria; order Hyphomicrobiales; family Nitrobacteraceae; genus Bradyrhizobium; species Bradyrhizobium sp. 18BD. The sequence goes on from NZ_JAVAYL010000020.1 coordinate 108,806, forward strand.
GGCTCATGGGGATGTACCGTGTTTTGTTGAAATCCATGTATTTGGTGTGCTCCGGTTACCAGGTTACGACCCACAGCGGAGCTGCCGTGAACGGCCCGGAACCCGTCTGGAACCCAAGGAAATCCCAAGGAAACAGAACGGGAACCATGCCTTCAGGCAACCTATCCGATTGGCTGTCCCAGCACAATCGATCCGGCCATCCGACGCTGACTTATACCGCCTTGCCTGCGGCTTAACGGCTCGTTGTTTTGCCGATTCCTGCCCCCTATCTAGGCATGCGCCGTGGCCCTCGCAACGAGGGCGGCCAAGGGCGGTCAGGTCGAGTCAGCCAGGAATTGGAAGAGGAATGAGCGAAATCAACAAGCGCGAGGAAGGCTTTGAGAAGAAGTTCGCCCTCGACGAGGAGCAGAAGTTCAAGGCGGAGGCCCGCCGCAACCGGCTGCTCGGCCTGTGGGCAGCCGAAAAGCTCGGAATATCGGGCGAAGCCGCCACAGCCTACGCCAAGGAGGTCGTTGCAGCCGATTTCGAGGAAGCCGGCGACGGCGACGTCCTGCGCAAGGTCATGGGCGATTTCGCAGCCAAGAACGTGGCGGTCACCGAGCAGGCGATTCGCGCCAAGATGAGCGAGCTGATCGCGGTCGCGGCGGCCGAGGTGAAGGCGGGGAAGTAGGCCAATAGGGAGTGGCGAATAGCGAATGGCCCCATTCGCTACTCGCAATTCGCCACTCGCCCCCGTCACCCTTCCTTGAAGCCATACTCCGGCACGTTGCCGCTGGCGCCGTAATATTTGTACGGCAGGAACTTACCTGACATCGTGATCTTGACGCGGTCGCCCTTCGGGTTCGCCACGCGCTCGATCCCCATGTCGAAGTCGATCGCCGACATGATGCCGTCGCCGAATTCTTCCTCGATCAGCGCCTTCCAGGCCGGCCCGTTGACCATCACCATCTCGTAGAAGCGGTAGATCAACGGATCGGTCGGCGGCATCGGCGTGCCGGTGCCGCGCATCGGCACCTCGTTCAGCATCGCGGTCTCGGCCTTCGACAGGCCGAACAGCTCGCCGGCATTGGCGGCCTGCGGCTTCGTCAATTTCATCTGGCCGAGAATGGCACCGACGATCAACACCTCCGCATAGCCGCCGATCTGCTCGCAGATGTACTTCCAGGTCCAGCCCTTCTCGCGCTTGATGTCGAGCAGCTTCTCGGTGAGGTCTTCGCGTTTCATGTTGCGTCTCCTTTCAAAAGCATGATCCGGAAAGGTGTGAAGCGGTTTTCCGAAGATCATGCGTCAACAAAAATCAGGCGCTCAATCCGGGAGTGGTCCCCGGCATCCGGGTCTGTCGTGGCTCCTCGCCGTTTGATGCGAGCGAGAGGCCCGGCTTGCCGATATGCACGACCGGCACATTGCGCGGATCGTGATCGGGCTTCTCGGTGGTGAACGTCTTGCTGCGCGTCACCAGGAAATCGATGATGTGGTTGCGCAGCGCGTAATAGAGCGGATGGCGGTGCAGATCGGTGCGGCCGCGGTCCCTCGGCAGCGGATTCTCGACGACTTCGGCGAGCACCGCGCCCGGACCGTTGGTCATCAGGAAAATCTTGTCGGCGAGATAGATCGCCTCGTCCACGTCATGGGTGATCATGAACGCGGTCTGTCCGGTCTCGAGGCAGATGCGCCGCACCTCGTCCTGCAGCGTGCCGCGCGTCAGCGCATCCAGCGCCGAGAACGGCTCGTCCATCAGCATCATCTTCGGCGTGATCGAGAGCGCCCGCGCGATGCCGACGCGCTGCTTCATGCCACCCGAAAGCTCGGACGGCCGCTTGTGCTCGGAGCCGGTGAGCCCCACGAGATCGATGAAGGTCTGCGCATGTGCCTTCACCTTGGTGCGATCCCAGCTCCGCCACTTCGAGCTCACGGCATAGGCGACGTTGCCGAGCACGGTGCGCCAGGGCAGCAGCGCATGGCTCTGGAAGATCACGGCGCGGTCGAGGCTGGTGCCCGAGATCGCCTGCCCGTCGACGATGACCGCGCCCTCGCTCGGCGCATCGAGGCCGGCGAGGATATTGAGCACCGTGGTCTTGCCGCAGCCGGAATGGCCGATCACGCAGCAGAACTCGCCGCGCGCCATCGACAGCCAGAGATTCTCGAACACCGTGGTCGTGGCGCCGCCTGCGCCCGGATAGCGCTTCGCGATGCCTTCGATGGAGACGAATTTGTCGGTCATGGCCCCTACTCCGGAAAGGTGACCATGCGCGTGAAGCGCGCGAGGATCTGGTCGAGCAGCATCCCGACGATCCCGATCAGCAGGATCGCGATGATGACGTTGGTGATCGACAGGTTGTTCCACTCGTTCCAGACGAAGTAGCCGATGCCGGTGCCGCCGACGAGCATTTCCGCTGCGACGATCACGAGCCAGGCGATGCCGATGGAGATGCGCATGCCGGTCAGGATCGTCGGCGCCGCCGCCGGCAGGATCACGGTGAAGGCGCGCCGGACGGTGCCGACCTCCAGCGTCCGCGCAACGTTGATCCATTCCTTGCGCACGCTGGCGACGCCGAACACGGTGTTGAGCAGCATCGGCCAGATCGAGCAGATGAAGATGACGAAAATCGCCGAGATCGAGGAATCCTTGATCGTGTAGAGCGCGAGCGGCATCCAGGCCAGCGGCGAGATCGGCTTCAACACCTGGATGAAGGGATCGAGCGCCTGGCTGAGCAGCGGCGACATGCCGATGAGGAAGCCGAGCGGAATGGCGACGAGCACCGCGAGAAGATAGCCGGTGCCGACGCGCGCGATGGAATAGGCAAGCTGGATGCCGAGCCCCTTGTCGTTCGGCCCGTTGTCGTAGAACGGCCGTTTCAGATGCTCCCAGAGCTTGGCGCCGACGTCGAGCGGCCCGGGCATCGCCGACTTGCCCTGCGTGGCGGTGAGGCCCATCAGCTTGGCGTATTCCGGGCTCATCGTCGTAACCGGCGCCGTCGAGCGCGTGGCGAGATGCCAGATGCCGAGGAACGCGGCCAGCAGCGCGATCGAGACGAGGCCGGCGCGGAGGCGGAGGGAGGATGTCATCTCCTCACGACGCCTTTTTGATCTTGAAGCTGGCGACGTAATCCTCCGGCTTGGCCGGATCGAACGTCTTGCCCATTACCGCGAACGATTTGTAGCTGCTCGCCGGCGGCGACAGGCCCATCTCGGTCATCAGCTTCTTGGTGTCGGTCGCCAGATACACCTGCTCGGCGACCGCCTTGTAGTCGACATCGCCCTTGATCTGGCCCCAGCGCTTCATCTGCGTCAGCATCCACACCGCAAAAGACTGCCAGGGGAATGGATCGAAATCGACGCGCTTGGCGTCGGTCTTCACCCCGCCGAGGCCGTCGGCATAGGTGCCGGTCAGCACCTGCTCCAGCACCGTGACGGGCGCGTTGATGTAGTTGGCGGGCGCGATGGCCTCCGCGATCTGCTTGCGGTTCTCCGCCTTCGACGCATAGGCGGTCGCATCGACGATGGCGCGGGTCAGCGCCGCAAAGCTGTTCGGCGCAGTGATGATGAACTCCTTGCTGGCGGCGAAGCTGCAGCAGGGATGGCCGTCCCAGATCTCCTTGGACAACAGATGCATGAAGCCGACGCTGTCATAGATCGCGCGCTGGCAGATGTTGTCGGGCGCGAGGAAGCCGTCGATGTTGTCGGCGCGCAGGTTCGCGACCATCTCCGGCGGCGGCACTGAACGGAGTTGCACGTCGGTATCGGGGTCGAGCCCATGCTCGGCGAGATAATAGCGCAGCAGATAATTGTGCATGGAGTAGTCGAAGGGGATCGCGAATTTCAGGCCCTTCCAGTCCTTCGGATCGCGCTTGTCCTTGTGCTTGGCGGCGAGCACGATGCCCTGCCCGTTGATGTTCTCGATCGCGGGCACGGCGAAGGGAATGGCGTTGGCACCAAGGCCGAGCGAGATCGCGATCGGCATCGGCGCCAGCATGTGCGCGGCGTCGTATTCCTTGTTGATGGTCTTGTCGCGGATCACGGCCCAGCCGGCTGTCTTGACCACTTCGACATTGAGGCCGTGCTTGGCATAGAAGCCCATCGGCGCCGCCATGATGATCGGCGTCGCGCAGGTGATCGGGATGAAGCCGACCTTGAGGTCCTTCTTCTCGGGCGCGCCGGTCTGCGCAAAGACCTCGGTCGCCGTCTTCAGCGGGAAGAACTGCGACAGCGCTGCAAGCGCGGTGGACGCCCCGACCGATTTCAGGAAGGCGCGCCGCGCCACATCCTGCGGAAACATCGCGCGCATCACGGCGGAGGCGACGACGCCCTCGTAACGCTTCTCCTCGCTCTCAACGGGATCACAACGCAACGCCGCAGCCTGCTCGTGCTCCGCCGCGGACTGGTGCTGGCCACAAACGCAGCCGGGTCGAAGGTTGCGATCGGGATCAAACGGATTGTCGAACGTGGACATCGAACCTCCTGCGCGTCATTGCGAGGAGCAATTACGCAAGGAGCATGCCACCCCTTTCCGGGCAGCCAGTGCCCTGATGATGCAGCACTTTCGGGCGCGCTTGGCCATTACGAAAACTCGTGATAAACGGAATCTCGTAGTTCAATGACGAGATTTCGTAATGGTGCCGACGTCAATGCCAGGCCACGACGATGCGGCCCCAGCGCTCGACCCGCGCGTCGCAGCATTTGAATCCTCGGTCGAGGCAACGCTGCTGGTCGATCCCTATGGCGACCAGATCGTGGATGCCAATCCGGCCGCCTGCACCCTGCTCGGCTACGACCGCGCCCTGCTGCGGCAGACCAAAGCCAGCACCCTGCACGCCGGCGAGCTTCCGGCCCTCACCGTCTTCACCCAGGCGGTGCTGCACAAGGGCGCCTACTGGACCACGACGCTCAATCCGCGCCATGCCACCGGCCAGGATCTCAGGCTCGAATATTCGGGCTGCATCCTGCCCCATGACGGCCGCACGCTGGTGCAGCTCACCCTCACCGATCTCGACGCCCGCCGCCGTCGTAATGTCGATGCCGCCGCCGAAGACCACATGCGCAGCGGCATCTCCACCTGGCAGCGGGTCGAGCGCGTCTTCCAGGACATCGAGCGCGAGAACCAGTTGATCCTGCGCGCTGCCGGCGAAGGCATCTATGGCGTCAATGCCGAGGGCAAGACCACCTTCGTCAATCCCGCCGCCGAGCGCATGCTGGGCTGGACCGCCGAGGAGCTGGTCGGCAAGGAGATCCATCCGATCGTGCACCACACCCATCACGACGGCAGCCACTATCCCGATCACGACTGCCCGATCTATGCGGCGTTCCGCGACGGCGCCGTGCACCAGGTCGATGGCGAAGTGTTCTGGCGCAAGGACGGCTCGCCGGCCTGGGTGGAATACACCTCCACGCCGATCCGCGACCGCGGCGTCGTGGTCGGTGCCGTCGTGGTGTTTCGCGACGTCAGCCAGCGCCGCGAGGCCGACGAGAAGCTGCATGCCGCGCTCACGGAAGTGGACCGCCTGCGCGAGCGGCTGGAGCTGGAGAACGCTTATCTGCAGGAAGAGATCCGCATCGAGACCAATCCGCGCGGCATCATCGGCGGCAGCGAGGCGATCCAGAAGACGCTGCGCCAGGTCAAACTGGTGGCGCCGACCACCGCGGCCGTGATGATCACCGGCGAGTCCGGTACCGGCAAGGAGCTGATCGCGCGGGCCATTCACGAGGACTCCACCCGCAGCGACCGGCCGCTGATCCGCGTCAACTGCGCCGCGATCCCGCGCGAATTGTTCGAGAGCGAGTTCTTCGGCCATGTCCGCGGCGCCTTCACCGGCGCGACGCGCGACCGCATCGGCCGCTTCGAGCTCGCCGACGGCGGCACGCTGTTCCTCGACGAGGTCGGCGAGATCCCGCTCGAATTGCAGGGCAAGCTGCTGCGGGTGTTGCAGGAGGGGAATTTCGAACGCGTCGGCCAGGAGCGTACCCGCGCGGTCGACGTCCGCGTCATCGCCGCGACCAACCGCGACCTCAAGCAGGAGGTCCAGCGCGGCCGCTTTCGCGAGGACCTCTACTTCCGTCTCAACGTGTTTCCGATCGAGACCGTGCCCCTGCGCGAACGGCGCGAGGACATTCCCCTGCTCGCCCAGCATTTTCTGACGCGCGAGAGCAAGGCGCTGAAATCCAATCTGCGCCTATCGGAAGGCGATGCGCGGCGGCTAACGCGCTACGACTGGCCCGGCAATGTCCGCGAATTGCAGAACGTGATCGAGCGCGCCGCGATCCTGTCGCAGAACGGCCGCCTGCGCATCGACCTGCCCGATCCGTCCGGCATGCAGCCCCCGGCCGGCGCGTCGCGTCAGAAGGCCGACGCGCGTCCGGCGGTGATGACGTCAGCGGAAATGCGCGACCACGAGCGCGCCAACATTTTGGCCGCACTCGAGGCCTGCGCCGGAAAAGTGTTCGGCCCCGGTGGCGCGGCCGAGATGCTCGACATCAAGCCGACCACGCTGGCCTCGCGGATCAAGGCGCTGGGGATCGCGCCCCGTCCGCGGGCCATGTGATCGCGCGTGCTCAGGCCGCCTTGGTGGTGACGCCGGATGCGATGGGCAGCCCCTGCTCGATCGGCAGCGAGGGATCGCGCGACCATTCGTTCCAGGAGCCGAAATACATCCGCACATCCTTCACGCCGGCGTTCTTCAGCGCGAGGAAGGTGTTCGAGGCGCGCGCGCCCTTGAAGCAGTAGAGATAGACCGGCGTCGTCGTCGAGATGCCGACGGTGGCGCATTCCGCCAGGATCTCGTCCTTCGACTTGAAGCGCGGGCCTTCGGCGGTCGGCTTCATCATGCGATACCATTCCAGCCACACCGCGCCGGGGATACGGCCCTTGCGCGGGCAGAAATCCTTGCCGTAGGGCGACGAGCTGTCGCCGATCCACTCGTCGACGTCGCGCACGTCGAGGATCGCGATGCCGGGCTTGCCGACGGCGCCGAGCATGGTCTTCGCGTCGATCAGAATCTCGCCCGCTTCCGGCACGATCGCGAACGAGGCCTTGGCCGGCGTCGGCACGTCCGTCGTCACCGGGAAGCCGGCGGCCGACCAGGCGTCGAAACCACCATGCAGCACCTTCACCTTGGGATAGCCGAGCATGGTGAGGAGGTAATAGCCGCGACAGGACTGGCCGAAGCCCGAGTTCATCGACTGCTCGTAGATCACAGCCGTTTCCTTGCCCGACAGGCCGGCACCGCCGAACGCGTCGGCGAATTTGGTCTTGAGCTCGCTGATGCCCTCGGGCGTCGAGGTCGCGAGGAACGTGAAGATCTCGTGCACGTTGACGGCATCAGGCAAGTGCCCGGCGGCGTAGGCATCGGGATTGCGGGTGTCGACGATGACACACGGCTCGCTCTTCAAGAGATCGGCGAGTTCGACGGCAGTGATCAGGACGTCAGTCATGGCAGCCTCTCCGTTGAGGTTGGGGGTTCGTCTCTTGGGGTGGACTCGTAGAACTCAAGGACTTGGAACTCAGGACTCGGCGAGCATCTTGCGCAGCTGCTTGGTGGCCGGCGTGACGATCGCGACGAAATAGGCCTCGCGCAGGCGCCGCTGCGCGCGGTGGCTCTTGAGGTAGCCGCGCGCGCCACAATGCAGCATCGCCGCATGCGCCGCCGCGACGCTGGCCTCGCCGGCGCGAAGCCTGAGCGCAATCACCTTGCGCCAGTAGGTCTCCTCCTCGTTGTAGGGATCGCGCGCCAGCGCCATGGTCTCGGTCTCGAGCTCGGCGGCGAGATCGCGAAAATGCACCGGCTGCTGCGGCAGATAGCGGTTGATGTGACCGAGCGGCGCGTCGACCTCATCCATGATGTTGATGCAGTCGCGGATGACGCCGAGCGCCATGCCGGCCTGGAGCAGGATAAAGCCGGCCCGGATCTTCTTGACGAAGGGACCGGCGGGATCGGCGAGGATCAGCTCATCCGGCACGAAGGCGTCGCGGAACTGCACGCCATAGGTGCCGGTGCCGTCCATCGCGAGGAACGGCTTGCACGGCGTCAGCGTGATGGCGGGATCGGAACAGTCGGCGAGGAACATGACGGTTCCCTGACCGTCCTCGCGCTCGAAGATCGTCCCGAAATAATGGTCGGGGCCGAGATTGGAGACCCAGGGCAGCGCGCCGCGCACGATGTAGCCGCCCTCGACCTTGCGCCCTTTCAGCTTCAGTTTCTCGATGCCGAAGAAGCTCTTCATCGGGTTGGACAGCCCGGTGCCGCCGAGCACACGGCCGGTCGAGAAGGCATCGCCAAAACGCTTGGCGAGCTTCAGATTGGTCGAGTTGGCGGCGTACCAGACCAGCGTGTTCTGGCACCACGCCATGAAGGCGGTGGCGCCGCAGACCTCGCCGATCCCTGCCATCGCCTGGATGGCGCAGCGCAAATCCGCGGGACCTTCGTGGGGCACGTGACTGCCCCACGCCCCGACCGCACCGAATGCGCGCAGCACCTCGGCCGGATAGACCGTGCCCTCGTCGATGCCCGCGGCGAGCGGCGCAAGCTGCTCCCGCGCGATCCGCGCCACCTCTCCTGCAATGGACGGTGCGGGCTGATCCAAAATGTCGACCCGCGATAAAGCCAGTGAACCCATGGTCATCTCCCGCACCTCGTCCTTGTTGCCGTCAGTTCAGATGCCGACCTCGAGATTGACCGGGCGGGTGAAGGTGTTGGCGACCGGCGACCATTTCTTCACATGGGCGACCAGCGCATTGATCTCGTCCGGCGAGATGCCCTCGCACTCCATGTCGACCTTGACGCGCACATCCGTGAAGCCGACCGGCTTGTCGGACATGTCGCCGGTGCCCCAGACCGCGGTGATGTTGAGGTCGCCCTCGAGCTCGAGCTCGAGCTTGTTGACGATCCAGCCGCGGTGCACGGCGTTCGCGTGCAGGCCGACCGCAAGGCAGGAGCCGAGCGCGGCGAGCGAGGCTTCCGACGGGTTCGGCGCGGTGTCGTCGCCCAGAAGGCCTGGCGGCTCGTCGACGATGTAGGGCGGCAGGTTGCGGATGTAGTTGGCGTGGCGGAATTTTCCTTCCGCGACCGTCTTGCATTTCAAGGTCTTAACGACCTTCGGATTGGCCTTGCCGCTCGCGATCAGTTGCTCGAGGCCATTCTTGTCGATGGGCGCAAGGCAACCCGTCAGCACTGTCTTCTGGACGACGGCAGTCATCAGTCTTCTCCCTGGCAGAAGTGGAAATCGGCAGGATACCGAACGGTCTGTTTCCTTGCACGGAGCGTGCCAGAGCGCCCCAAAAACAAAATGCGAAGCATTGAAGCCGCTTAGCGGGGACTGCCTGCGAATTGACCAGACGCGCTTTGCTCAAAGGCGATGCAGATGCGCTTTTCCATGCGAATCTTTTCAGCGCGGAACAGTTGCGGCTTGCTGATGCGGCGCGGCTGCGGGTAAGTTCGTGCGCATGGCAAAGACGTCATCGAAGAAGAATTCCGCATCGCCGCATTCGGGCGCAGGCGACGACGAGTCCGCGCGCGGTCGCCTGCTCAGCGCTGCGACGCATCTGTTCTGCAAGAACGGCATCAACGCCACCGGCATCGATGCGATCATCGAGGAAGCCGGCACGGCAAAGACCACGCTCTATAAATTGTTCGGCTCCAAGACCAACCTCGTCAACGCCGTGCTGGAGAGCGAAGGCAAGCAGTGGCGCGAATGGTTCATCGGCGCCATGGAGCAAGGCGGCGGCGATGCGCAGGCGAAGCTGACGCGCATATTCCCGGCGCTGAAGAGCTGGTTCGCCGAGGAGCGCTTCTACGGCTGCCCCTTCATCAATGCGGTCGGCGAGCACGACAAGGACGCCAAGCAGTTCCGCAACATCGCACTCAAGCACAAGAAGATCGTGCTCGGCCACATCGAGAAGCTCGCCGGCGAGCTCGGCTCCAGCGAGCCTGCCGTGCTCGCCCACCAGCTCGGCCTCATCATCGACGGTGCGATCGTTGCCGCGATGATCTCGCGCGACCCAGGCGTGGCGGATACGGCCGCGCTCACCGCAGGCCCGCTGCTCGGCCAGGCGAAGACGAAGAAGAAGCGCGAGCTAGAGGCGGTGTGACCGCTCTCGCTTCGTAGCCCGCATGAGCGCAGCGACATGCGGGGCCTTTCCCGGATATCGCTTCGCTGATCCGGGCTACGACTTCTGACCTCGCCTCACCCTCTCCATAAACCGCCCGATCGCCGCGAGCACCGGCTGCTGATCGCCGGCGAAGAACCAGTGATCGTTGCCGTCGAGCTCGACGAATTCCGCGCCCGCAATCCGGCGCGCGATATCGCGGCCGGCTGCGATCCGCACCGCCTTGTCGTCGCGACGGTGCAGCACCAATGTCGGCACCGCGATCTCAGGCAGGAGGTCGCGCACATCGGCGTCGCGAAATGCGTCCAGCACGGCCGAGATGCCGCCGGGACTTGAGGCCGCACGCAACAGCCCCGCCCACCACGCGCGCGCCTGGGGATCACCCGCAAGGCTCGGCGCAAAAGCCTCGATCCCGACCGGACCGCCCCATTGCGCGATCAGATGCTTGCTCCAGGAATCGTACTGACTAGCGCGCAGCGCATGCGGATAGTCCTCCGCCCAGCAGCCTTTTGCCAATGCACCGAACAGGATCAGCCCGGCGACGCGGCGCGGCTGATCGACCGCAAACTTGATGCAGGCCGGCCCGCATTCCGATGCACCGAACAGCACGACGCGGCGCGAGCCCGCCGCCTGCAGCACGGTGCCGATATCCTTCGCGGTGACGTCGATGCCGGGGGCCGATCCAACGCGATCCGACAATCCGATGCCGCGACGGTCGAAAACGACGAGGCGCCCCAGCTTCATCAATGACGCCAGGAATGTCCGGCTCGCCGGATGCTCCCAGGCGCGCTCCACATGCGACACGAATCCGGGCATCACCAGGATGTCGAGCTCGCCGCTGCCATAGGTCTGATACGCCAGATGCACGCCAGCGCCCTTGACATAGCGCGTGACGGGGACGGCATCGCTCGGCGTCCCTGCCGGACTCATCAGCGCTTCGGTCTCAGCTTCCGGCGCAACGCCAAGCTCGTCGCGCAGGCGCTGCGTCAGCGCCGCGTGATGCCGCTCCGCCCCGCTGCGATCGCCGGCAAGCAGCAGGCTGCGGATCAGATGCCGGCCATAGACCTCGCTGAGCTGATCGAGCTCGACCAGACGTCCCGCAAACGCGGTCGCGGCAAAATGGTCACCGGCGGCATTCTTGTCCTGCACCAGGCGTTCGAGCGCATGGACGAGCCGCCCTCGCAGCGCCTCGCGGCGAAAGAACGCCCAGTCGTCGAACTCGGAGGAATCCTCCGGAGCGAAGCCCGCGAGGAAGTCGCCCCGATAGATCTGACACGCCGCTTCGAAATCGCCGCGGTCGCAGGCGCTCTCGAACAGATGCGTGTCGATCCGCAGCTCGACTTCCGCAGACCATCGTACGCTGGTGCGATCGGTTTCGAACACCTGCTGGCCGAGTGTGAGCTCGATGCGGTGAAGCAGGCGCCGCAAGCGCGCGAGGCTGGTCTCTCGCGCCGTCTCCGGCCACAGCAGCGTCGCCATGACGTGGCGCGCGACCGCCCCCTTGGCCTCGGCGAGATAAACCAGCAGCGCGAGCCCCTTGCGCAGGGCCAGCTTGATTGGACGGCCGTCAGCATGGACCTCCGGGAACCCGAATGTCTCCAGCAGGAAGTCCGTCATGAAAATCCTTCCTCCCCGCGCGGCCTCCCCGGGGGGACGCACAGGGGACGGTCGGGCGGTAGCCATCGGGCCAGATCGGGTCCGCGGGCCGACGAGCGCTTCAGGCTCCTGCATGCGGCACCGCCGTCACAGGCACAATAGGAAAAACCATGTTCGCGCGCCTCGCAATCCTGCTCTACGCCCTCGTGAGCTATGCCGTATTCACCGTGTCGTTTCTCTATGCCCCCGGTTTCGTCGGCAATTATGTCGTGCCCAAATCGATCGACAAGTCGATCGCCGTCGGCAGCCCTTCGAATGTGACCGAGGCCACGCTCGTCAATCTGCTGCTGCTCGGCCTGTTTGCCGTCCAGCACAGCGTCATGGCGCGCCCCGCCTTCAAGCGATGGTGGGCCAAAGTGCTTCCCGCGGCCTGCCAGCGCAGCACCTATGTGCTGCTCTCCAGCCTGATTCTGCTGCTGCTGTTCTGGCAGTGGCGTCCGATCCCGACACCTATCTGGCAGGCCAGCGGCGTCGCGGCCTGGCTATTGACCGCCATCCACTGGCTCGGCTGGGTCATCGCGCTCGCCTCGACCTACATGATCGATCATTTCGATCTGTTCGGCCTGCGCCAGGCCTTCGTCGCGTGGCGCGGGGCCGAGATGCCCAATCAATCCTTCAGGACGCCGCTGCTCTACAAGATCGTGCGGCACCCGCTGATGCTGGGCTTCCTGCTCGCGTTCTGGGCGACGCCCGAGATGACCGCCGGCCATCTGCTGTTCGCGCTCGCCAACACCGCCTACATCCTGGTGGCCCTCCAGTTCGAGGAACGCGACCTGATCGCCGAGTTCGGCGCGAATTATCAGGAGTATCGCCGGCGCGTTCCCATGCTGCTGCCGCGCCTCTTCACGCGCCACCGCACCGACGATCGCCAACCGTCCCAGCCTGTGGGAGCACCCCAATGAAAGCGGTTCTGTGCCATGCCTTCACCGGCCCCAGAGGCCTGCGCCTCGGTGAGATCGACGAACCGCGGCCGGCGGCCGACGAGATTCTCATCGACGTCCATGCAGCCTCGGTCAGCTTCATGGACCAGTTGCTGGTCTCGGGCCTCTACCAGATGCGGCCGCCGACGCCCTTCGTGCCCGGCACGGAAGCATCCGGTGTCGTCGCCGCGGTCGGCGACAAGGTCACGACGTTCAAGCCCGGCGATCGCGTGGCGTGCAGCAGTTGGACCGGCGGCTACGCCGAACGAATGACGGCAAAGGCATCGAAGAGCGTGCGCCTGCCTGACGGTATCGCGTTCGAAACCGCGGCGGCATTTTTACACAATTACGGCACGGCCTATTATGCGCTGGTCGAGCGGGCGCGGGCCGCGCGCGACGAGACCGTGTTTGTGACCGGCGCCGCCGGCGGTGTCGGGCTCGCCGCCGTCGACCTCGGCCGTCATCTCGGCCTGCACGTCGTCGCCGGCGTTGGCTCCGACGACAAGGCCGCCCTGGTGCGCCGCTACGGTGCGGGCGAGGTCGTCAATTATCGCAGCGAGGATCTGCGCGACCGCATCAAGTCGATCACATCGGGGCAAGGCATCGATATCGGCTTCGACAATGTCGGCGGCACGATCCTGGAGCAGATGGCCCGGCTGATGAACTGGGGCGCGCGGCTGATGCCGATCGGCTTCACCAGCGGCGCCATTCCTTCAATCCCGATGAACCTGCCGCTTCTGAAGAACTATGCCATCGTCGGCGTCTTTGTCGGCGCCTGGGCGGAGAAGTTTTCCGCCGAGGCCGCGCGCATGAACGAGGTGCTGGTGCAGTTGCTGGCCGAGGGACACATCCGCCCGCATATCGATCGCGTCCTCCCTTTGGAGGACGCCGCGGACGCCATGCAGGCCGTGGCCAATCGCACGGTTCAGGGACGAATTGTCCTCAAGATCAGATAGAGTGCGTTGAGGGGCGGCAAGGGAGGATAGTGAGAGTTGGCAGAGATCATCATCGACAAGCGCTTTTGCGGTCCCCCGAACTCCGGCAACGGCGGCTATGTCTGCGGCCGGCTGGCCCAGCTCATTCCCGGCGGTGCCGAGGTAACGCTGCGCGCGCCACCTCCCCTCGACGCGCCGCTCGATGCGACAGCGACGAACGACGGCACATGGGAGCTTCGCGACGGCGCCAAGGTCGTTGCGACCGGACGCGCGGTGGGTGTCGAGCTTGCGCGCGTGGAGACCGCCAGTTTCGAGGAGGCCAGCGCCGCCGAACTGCTGACGCCGGTCAAGCCGCACGAACATCCGCTGCCGACCTGCTTCGTCTGCGGTCCGGCGCGGGCCAAGGGAGACGGCCTGCGCATCTTCGCCGGCCCGCTCGGCCGTCATGCACACATGCCCGTTCTCGCGGCGAGCTGGACACCCGATCCAAATCTCGCCGCCGAGGACGGCCTCGTCGCGCCCGAATTTCTCTGGTCGGCGCTCGACTGCCCCACCGGCTTCGCCTGCAATTGCGATCCGCAGAGCGGCGCCGCCGACCGGACGCCGCTCCTGCTGGGCCGGATGTCCGCCCGCATCGAAACCCGCCCGCGCCCCGGCGACCGCTGCGTCATCACAGCTTGGCCCACCGGCCGCGACGGCCGCAAGCGCATGGCCGAGGCCGCACTCCATGATGAAGCCGGGACGTTGCTGGCGGTCGCGAAGACGACGTGGATTGCAGTGGAGCGCGAGGTACAGCTCGGGCGATGACAGTCTCGCAGGGTGGGCAAAGGCGCGCAGCGCCGTGCCCACGATCTCTCTCAGCTCGTTGATCCCCTGCACCAATCCGTACCTTCCTGCACGGCTACGGTCCCGGCGGCGCCGATTTACCTTGCGTCAAGCACGGTCGGCGATCGGTGGCTGCCTTAAAAGGCTGTTAGGAGCGTTCGTCGTTGTTGGCGCCCGGAATACGGGGACGGTCCGCAATGCAATCGAACGAGGGACTCTATAGTGCGCCGCGCTGGCGCCTGACGCGCTGGCTGGCTGAGCCGGGGCTTGGGGTGCCCGACGACATCCGCGCCGCGCTCATTGCCCAGCTCCATGGATCGCTGCCGGTCTTTGCCGCCGGCGCCGTCAACACCATTGCCGTCGCGGCCGTGATCGCCGCCCGCAAGCCGGCCGCACCGTTCATTGCCTGGCTGGCGATGGAGATCGCGATCTGCCTGGCGCGCCTCGTCGTGCTCGTCAGCGCGCATCGCAGGGCTCGGGCGCATCGCCCGACCCCGACCGACCTTCACCTTCTGCTCGCGGTCGCCTGGAGTGCCAGTGTCGGATTCGGCGCCATCGTCAGCCTTGCGAGCGGCGATTGGGTCGTGGCCATGCTGGCCTCGCTGTCGGCGGCGGCGATGGTCGGCGGCATCTGCTTCCGCAACTTCGGCGCGCCACGGCTGGCCGGGACCATGATCCTGCTGAGCCTCGGTCCGATCGTCCCCGGCGCCGCGCTTGCCGGCGAACCGTTGTTCTACATCGTGTACCTCCAGGTACCGATGTATCTGGCTGCGATGACCGCCGCCGCCTTCCGCCTCAACCGGATGCTGGTCACCACCATGCGTGCCGAGCGCGAGAACAACCATCGCGCCCATCACGACGCGCTCACCGGCCTGCTCAATCGCGCAGGCGTCGTCGAGGCGCTCGGCGCCAGGCTGGGCACCGATGCCGGACGGCCGTTCGCGGTGCTGTTCTTCGATCTCGATAATTTCAAGCCGATCAACGACACGTTCGGGCATGCAGCAGGCGATGCGGTGCTGAAGGCCGTGGCCGGCCGGGCGCGCCGGGCACTGCCTGACGGTGCGATGGTGGCCCGGATGGGTGGCGACGAGTTCGTCGTGCTCGTCGATGGCATCACCGCCGACATGGCGCTGGAGACGGGGCGCCGGCTCATCCGCGAGGTTGCCGTCTCCTATGAGCTGGGCGACGAGAGGCGCGCCAGCGTTGGCGCCAGCGTCGGCATTGCGATGTCGCCGGATCACGGCGCCACGGTCGCTGAATTGCTCGCGGTCGCCGATGCCGCGCTCTACGAGGCGAAGTCTGGCGGCAAATCGCGCTGCTGCTTCGCGTCGGTCGACACCAACCTCGCAGCGCTGCGTCGGCTGCAGCAGAGCGAGCCGAAGGGCGTCGTCGCGAGCGCCGCTTGATGGGGCACGGTGCGCGCTGCCTCGCGCGGCGCAGTTTCGCAGGGTGGGCAACGGCGCGCAGCGCCGTGCCCACCACTTCGCGGACCGCCGCCGCGGACCGTCACAGCATTACCGCAATAACAACTAGGATCATGCAAAACACGAATGGATGTCCTTAGTGATCAGGTCGCTCAGTCGCTTTCTTGTCAGCATGATGCTCGCATGCACGACAATATTCGCCGAAGCGGCGGACGGTCCGGTCACCTACTTTTCGGATGATGCGGCCTTCGATCTTGCGGAGCGTACGCTCCCGCCATCGATCGATCAGGTCACCGTTGCCAAAGTGCGCGTGATGGGACGACCTGCTTATCTCCTTGGTCCTGACCAGTCTGGACGTCCGCCGGTTGAAAAGCCGCGAGAGCCTTATGCCTCGATGCTGAAGGTGCTCGACGTCATTCGTGGCAAGCGGCCAGAGGGCGATCTCGTCAGTGTCACGTACGGCGGAGGCACCTTCACGCACACTTATGCTTTCGGCCCGACCACGCCACGTCAGTTGGCCCAGGAGTATTACGTGGCGATCTACGAAGACACCTTTGGATTACATCTCATCGGAATTCCGATGAGCTCGGAGCGGTACCGGGAATGGCAGCACGAGATCGCCGTATTCGAGCATGAACGGCACAGGTCGCCGCCGAAATAGTCAATCTCGCGATGAACACGGCGCTGCGCGCCACTGCCCACCCTGCGAGACCTTCCGCGTGGCAACGCCTACGCGCCCTGCTCCACCATCCCCTGCAGCCGCACCAGCTCTGCCTCGAGATCGCGCTCCACGTCCGCGGCGCGAATGTCGATCACGCGATAATCCCGCGCCTCGAGCCACGCCCGCCGCGACGCGCGGTCTGCCGCGATGGTCTCGCCTTCGCCCGGATTGACCAGCTCGATCGCGATCCGGTGCGGGAACGAGACGAAGTCCGGGATGTGGCGGCCGACCGGGGTCTGGCGCTTGAACTGGCCGGCGAAACGGCGGTCACGCGTCAGCGCCTGCCAGAGCAGGCGCTCGGCATCGGTCGGGTTGCGGCGGAGCAGGCGCGCAAGGCCGCGCACGGTCGAGCCGCTGTCGGGGACGCCGCCGCCCTGCCCGTGCTCGGCCAGCAGCGCGCGCAGGCGCGTCGCCTGCTCGCCGTCGAGCACGCCGCCCTTGGCCGGCCCCTTGCGCCCTTCCGCGATCGCCATCACCACCCCATGCAGGGTGTGCATGTCCTGCTTGGTCGGCTCCATCCGGCTAAAGATGTTGCGCAGATTGACCAGCATGGTGTCGCGCTTCTCGGCCGGACGCAGGAACTCGACCCGGTCGAGCTCGCGGATGAGGTTGTCGAAGAAGGCCTGCATCTGGTGCTGCGAGGCGCGCTCCGAGCGCTCCGGCATGGCATGCGGCAACTCGCCGGATGTCGCCCGCTTGAACCACTCATAGCCGATCAGCAGCACGGCCTGGGCAAGGTTCAGCGAGGCAAAGCCCGGATTGACCGGGAAGGTGATGATGCGGTTGGAGAGCCCGACCTCCTCGTTGGTCAGCCCCCAACGCTCCCGGCCGAACAGGATACCGGCCTTGCCGCCGGTCGCGACGTGCCCGGCGATCTCGCCGGCTGCCGCTTCCGGCCCGACCACGGGCTTGGCCTGGTCGTGGGGGCGCGCGGTGGTGGCGAACAGCAGGTCGAGATCGGCGACCGCCTGCTCGACCGTGTCGAACAATTCGACCTTTTCCAGAATGTGGTCGGCGCCGGCAGCGGCCCGCTGCGCGGCAATGTTCGGCCAGCCGTCGCGCGGGTTGACGATGCGCAAGGCGCCGAGGGCAAAGTTGCCCATGGCGCGCGCAGCCATGCCGATGTTTTCGCCGAGCTGCGGCTCGACCAGGATCACGATGGGACCGTCGAGGGAAAGGCCCGCCTTGGTCTTGTCAGTCCCCGACATCTCGTCTCGCTTTCACACTGGTTCTCAAGGCCTTGGAAAGGCTCTCTTCAGGAATTGATTCAAAGCCGGGCCTTGCCCCGCTCCTGGGCCGGCTGGCCGTTCGCCTGTCGTTTGCCTGTCCTGACAAAATTCTCAAGCGAAATAACGGGGTTAGATTCGACTTTTGAATCTCGCCTGAAACTTCACCCGCGCCCCGCCGCAGGGCCGCACCCCGCCCCCCATCTACGGAAGCTGGATGAGCTAAAAGTGCATAATCACTTGGCTTTCGCCCGCTGCTATCAGGTGCTAAGAGGCGGCGGATATTCAAATTGGCGCCAGCGGCGCCGTTCCCAAGAGGGCTTCCCCGATCATGGCAAAAATCAAGGTATCCAATCCCGTCGTCGAACTCGATGGCGACGAGATGACCCGGATCATCTGGCAGTACATCAAGGACAAGCTGATCAACCCGTTCCTGGATGTCGAGCTGCAGTATTTCGACCTGGGCATGGAATACCGCGACCACACCAACGATCAGGTGACCATCGACGCCGCCGAGGCGATCAAGAAGGTCGGCGTCGGCGTCAAGTGCGCCACCATCACCCCGGACGAGGCCCGGGTGAAGGAGTTCAACCTCAAGCAGATGTGGAAGTCGCCAAACGGCACCATCCGCAACATCCTCGGCGGCGTGATCTTCCGCGAGCCGATCATCTGCAAGAACGTGCCCCGCCTCGTTCCCGGCTGGACCAAGCCGATCATCATCGGCCGCCACGCCTATGGCGACCAGTACCGCGCCACCGATTTCAAGTTCCCGGGCAAGGGCACGCTGTCGATGAAATTCGTCGGCGAGGACGGCACCGTGATCGAGAAGGAAGTGTTCAAGTCCCCCGACGCCGGCGTCGCCATGGGAATGTACAATCTCGACGATTCCATCATCGACTTCGCCCGTGCCTCGCTGAACTACGGCCTGCTGCGCGGCTACCCGGTCTACCTGTCGACCAAGAACACGATTCTGAAGGTCTATGACGGCCGCTTCAAGGACATCTTCCAGGACATCTACGACCGCGAATTCAAGAAGGAATTCGAGGCCAAGGGCCTGACCTACGAGCACCGCCTGATCGACGACATGGTGGCCTCGGCGCTGAAGTGGTCCGGCGGCTACGTCTGGGCCTGTAAGAACTACGACGGCGACGTGCAGTCCGACACGGTCGCGCAGGGCTACGGCTCGCTCGGCCTGATGACCTCGGTGCTGCTCACCCCCGACGGCAAGACCGTGGAGGCGGAAGCTGCCCACGGCACGGTGACCCGCCACTACCGCGAGCACCAGAAGGGCAAGGAGACCTCGACCAACTCGATCGCGTCGATCTTCGCCTGGACCCGTGGCCTGTCGCATCGCGCCAAGCTCGACAACAACCCGCAGCTCGCCAAGTTCGCGAACACGCTGGAGAAGGTCTGCGTCGACACGGTCGAAGAAGGCTACATGACCAAGGACCTCGCGCTCCTGGTCGGTGCCGACCAGCGTTGGCTCTCGACCACCGGCTTCCTCGACAAGGTCGCGGAAAACCTGACGAAGGCGCTGGCGGCCTAAGCGGCCATCCGCAATTCCGCCCGACTGGGCCAGACATGATCACGGGCTGCGCCGAAAGCGCGGCCCGTTTCTTTTTTGAGAGCTTTTGCGGAGATCGCCATGTTCATCAAGCTTGCTGCCCCCGCCCTGCTGCTCGCGGCCCCGATCGGACCGGCTATCGCCGCCGAACCGCTGCCCGAGGCCATCGCCGCTCCTGGCGAGAGCGTCGTGCTCAGCGTCCACGCCGAGGGCGCGCAGGTCTATGAGTGCAAGGCCGGCACTGACGGCAAGCTCGCCTGGGCTTTTCGCGAGCCGATCGCGACGCTCTTAGCCGAGGGCAAGACCATCGGCCGCCACTATGCCGGCCCGAACTGGGAGCATGCCGACGGCAGCGCGGTCGCCGGCAAGGCCATCGGCAACGCACCGGGCGCCACCGCCGCCGACATCCCCTGGCTGAAGCTGGAGGTCACCGTCCACCGCGGCAGCGGCGTGCTGACGCCAGTCACGACCGTCCAGCGCATCAACACCCATGGCGGCAAGCTCGACGGCGCCTGCGACAAGGCCGGCGATTTCAAAAGCGCGCCCTACTCGGCGGAGTATGTGTTCCTGAAGAAGGGCTGACCGCTCAGCGGTCGGTGCCCTCGCGCTCCGCCTGCGCCAATTCGGCAGCGGCGAGATCACCGGTCTCCTCCAGCCGCGCTTTCGCGGTGTTGTGGACATGGGCGGCGAGCGTCGGCATGCGCTCGATCAGGGCGTGAAAATGCTGAGCGTCCAGCACCAGGAGCCGCGTCTTGCGCGTCGCGGTCACCGTGCCGCTGCGCTTGGTCTTGTGCAGCAGCGCGATCTCGCCGAAGAAGGTGCCGTCCGTGAGCCGCACCTGCTGGTTCGGCAGCGTGATCTCGACCTCGCCCGCGGTGATGAAATACATCGACGAGGCGGGATCCCCCCGCCGCACCAAAATCTCGCCCTGCTCGATGGTGCGGGCGCGCAAGAGCCGCATGATGTCAGCAATCTCGCCTGCCGACAGATGCGAGAACAGCGGCACGCGGGCCAGCATGCCCCAGGTCACGACAAAATCGCGCCGCTTCACCTCTTCGGCAAAGGCGCTCGAGATGATCGCGACCGGCAGCGCGATCATGGCGAAGCCGCTGATGATGGTGAAGACGGAGATGATCTTGCCGAGCGGCGTCACCGGCACGACGTCGCCATACCCGACGGTGCCGAGCGTCACGATCGCCCACCACATCGCATCCGGAATGGTGCCGAGCTTGCTGGGCTGCACGTCGCGCTCGATGGCGTAGAGCAGCGAGGCAAACGTCAGCACCGCGCCGATCAGGATGACGACGCAGCCGATCAGTGCCCGCCGCTCGGCATGCACGGCGGCGAGCAGCGAGCGCATCGCCGGCGAGTAGCGTATCAGCTTGAAGAACGGCAGCACGCCGAGGGCGGCCAGCGTCGCGTGGCGCCCCGTGACCAGCACGATTGCGGCCGGGAGAAACGCCATGAGGTCGATGATGCCGAGCGCGGAGAAGGCATAGCCGAGCCGGTCGGCGAGCGCCGAGCCGTTGCGCGGCGTGTGGCCCGCCACCGTCCACAGCCGCGCCGCATATTCCAGCGCGAACACGATCACGGAGAGGATGGTGACGCCGGAGAACAGCGCACCGAACTCCGCGTCCAGCTCCGGCACCGAGGCCAAAATCATCGCGGCGACGTTGAGCACGATGACGCCGATGATGAGCTGGATGAAGCGCGACCCGGCCGAATAAGCCAGCGGATCGTGCTCCAGCAATTCGTAGAGGCGATCCCTCAAATCGGGATCGCGCAGGCCACGTCCTCGCGGAACGAGGCGCATGGTGCTTTACGCGCCTGCCATCGCTTTTTCGATCGCCGCGAGCGCCTCGGTCGCCTTGGCGCCGTCGGGACCACCAGCCTGCGCCATGTCGGGCCGGCCACCGCCGCCCTTGCCGCCGAGCGCTTCGGAGGCGACGCGCACCAGATTCACGGCGTTGAAGCGCGCGGTGAGATCAGCGGTGACGCCGACCACGACGCCGGCCTTGCCGTCCTCGGTGACGCCGACGATCGCGACCACGCCGGAGCCGATCTGCTTCTTGCCGTCGTCGGCGAGGCTCTTGAGATCCTTCATCTCGATGCCCTCGACCGCGCGCGCCATCAGCTTGACGCCGCCGGCCTCGCGCACGCCCGCGGCTGCGCCGTCGCCGCCGGCGGACGCGCCGCCGCCCATCGCGAGCTTCTTGCGCGCGTCGGACAGCTCGCGCTCGAGCCTCTTGCGCTCCTCCATCAGCGCGGTGATGCGCGCCGGGACGTCGTCGATCGAGGTGCGCAGTTCGTTCGCCGCGGTCCTCGCCAGCGCCATGGTCTCGTTGGCGTGCTTGCGCGCGTAATTGCCGGTCAGCGCCTCGATGCGGCGCACGCCCGAGGCGACCGCGCTCTCGCCCGTCAGCGTGATCAGGCCGATATCGCCGGTGCGCCGCACATGGGTGCCGCCGCAGAGCTCGACCGACCAGCCGAGCGCATTGGCGCCGCGCTCGCGCGCGGTCTTGCCCATCGAGACGACGCGAACCTCGTCGCCATATTTCTCGCCGAACAGCGCGCGCGCGCCCGCCTCGCGGGCTTCGTCGACGCCCATGACACGGGTGGTGACCTCGTCGTTCTCCAACACCACGTCGTTGGCGATGTCCTCGACGCGGGCGAGCTCCTCCGCCGTGATCGGCTTCGGATGCACGAAGTCGAAGCGCAGGCGGTCCGGCGCGACCATCGAGCCGCGCTGGGCGATGTGATCGCCGAGCACCTGGCGCAGCGCCTCGTGAATGAGATGCGTCGCCGAGTGATGCGCGCGGATCGAGGAGCGGCGCGAATGATCGACCTCGAGCTGCAGCGCGGTGCCGACCTTCAGCTCGCCGCTCTCGACGGTGCCGACGTGGACGAAGAAATCGCCGAGCTTCTTCTGGGTGTCGGTGACACGGAACTTGATGCCGCCCTCACCCGTCAGCACGCCGGTGTCGCCGACCTGGCCGCCGGACTCCGCGTAGAACGGCGTCTGGTTCAGCACGATCGCCCCTAGCTCGCCGGCCTTGAGGCTCCTGGCTTCCTGGCCGTCCTTCACCAGCGCGGAGACCACCCCCTCGGCGCTCTCGGTCTCGTAGCCCAGGAATTCGGTGGCCCCGAGCTTTTCGCGCAGCGGGAACCAGATCGCTTCCGAAGCCGCCTCGCCCGATCCCTTCCAGGACTCGCGCGCCTTGGCCTTCTGGCGCTCCATCGCGTCGGTGAACGCAGCCTGGTCGACGCCGATGCCGCGCGACTTCAGCGCGTCCTGCGTCAGGTCCAGCGGGAAGCCGTAGGTATCATACAGCGTGAAGGCGACGTCGCCGTCGAACATGTCGCCCTTCTTCAGGGACGCCGACTTCTCGTCGAGAATGGCCAAGCCGCGTGAAAGAGTCTTGCGGAAGCGGGTCTCTTCCAGCCGCAGCGTTTCCTCGATCAAATTCTCCGCGCGCATCAGGTCGGGATAGGCCTGGCCCATCTCGCGGACCAGCGCCCAGACCAGGCGATGCATCAGCGGCTCCTTGGCGCCGAGAAGCTGCGCATGGCGCATCGCGCGGCGCATGATCCGGCGCAGCACATAGCCACGGCCTTCGTTCGAGGGCAGCACGCCGTCCGCGACCAGGAAGGCCGACGAACGCAGATGGTCGGCGATGACGCGGAACGAGGCGACGGTCTGCTCGTTCGGTCCGCTGCCGAGCGCCGACGACGTCGCGTCGATCAAATGACGGAACAGGTCGGTCTCGAACACGCTGTCCACGCCCTGCATGATGCAGGCCATGCGCTCGAGGCCCATGCCGGTGTCGATCGAGGGACGCGGCAGATCCACGCGCTCTTCCTTCGTCACCTGCTCATATTGCATGAACACCAGGTTCCAGAACTCGAGGAAGCGGTCGCCGTCTTCGTCCGGCGAGCCCGGAGGTCCGCCCCAGATGTGATCGCCGCGGTCGATGAAGATCTCCGAGCACGGGCCGCACGGGCCGGTGTCGCCCATCGCCCAGAAATTGTCCGAGGTCGGAATGCGGATGATGCGGTCGTCGGAGAAGCCGGCGATCTTCTTCCAGAGCCCGTGCGCCTCGTCGTCGGTGTGGTAGACGGTGACGAGCAGCTTGTCCTTGTTGAGCCCAAAATCCTTCGTGATGAGCTTCCAGGCCAGCTCGATCGCGCGCTCTTTAAAGTAGTCGCCGAACGAGAAGTTGCCGAGCATCTCGAAGAAGGTGAGATGGCGCGCGGTGTAGCCGACATTGTCGAGATCGTTGTGCTTGCCGCCGGCGCGCACGCATTTCTGCGAGGTGGTGGCGCGCTGATAGGGCCGCTTCTCCACGCCGGTGAAAACGTTCTTGAACTGCACCATGCCGGCATTGGTGAACATCAACGTCGGATCGTTGCGCGGCACCAATGGCGAGGACGACACGATCTCGTGCCCGTTCTCGGCAAAGAAGTTCAGAAAGGTCGACCTGATCTCGTTGACGCCGCTCATGTTCATCCAATCGGGTGTGCTTGGACCCGCTCATCGCCATCCAAACCGCGAGTTTGGGCTGTTATCTGCGGGCCAAAGCGCTTTTAGACAAGGCCAGCTTCGCTGTCCAGAAACTGTGCAGAGAGATCAGTGGGTTGCCGCAGGCGCGCAATCCCGTTGCAAACCCCGTTGAAAGCCGTCAGGTGCGCGTTGACAGGCTTGGCCGGGCTGTGGTCTGTACCCATCTGTATCGTACGGCCACGTCGGGAGAGACCGGCATCTGGTAGCCGGCGCCGAAGGAGCAACCGCCCCGGAAACTCTCAGGCAAAAGGACCGCGTGGCTTTGACGACATCTGGAAAGAGGCGCTGGCGGGCTTGAGACCCGGATAGCGTCCGCCGACGGGATAATACTCTCAGGCACAGCGACAGATGGGGCTTCGACTGGTTGCTTCCGGGGAATCGTCCCCGGGGAACCGCCGAGGACCCCTGCGATGCCAGTGCGTGACGACAAAGACTCCCTGAAACGTACCCCCCTCTACGACCTCCATGTGACGCTCGGCGGCAAAATGGTGCCGTTCGCGGGCTATGACATGCCCGTGCAGTACCCCGCGGGCGTGCTCAAGGAGCACCTGCAGACCCGCTCCTCCGCCGGCCTGTTCGACGTCTCCCATATGGGACAGATCGCGCTGCGGCCGAAATCGGGGAAGGTCGAGGACGCCGCCCGCGCGCTGGAACGGCTGGTGCCCCAGGACATCGTGGCGATTGCGCCGGGCCGCCAGCGCTACGCCCAGTTCACCAATGCCGATGGCGGCATTCTCGACGATCTGATGGTCGCCAATTTCGGCGATCACCTGTTCCTGGTGGTCAACGCCGCCTGCAATGCCGAGGACGAGGCGCATCTGCGCGCGAATCTCTCGGACACCTGCGTCATCGATTCGCTTGAAGACCGGGCGCTGATCGCGCTGCAGGGTCCGAAGGCGGAATCAGCGCTGGCGAAATTATGTGCAGAGGCGCCCGCCATGAAGTTCATGGACGCCGGCCCGCATAAGGTTGCCGGCCTCGCCTGCTTCGTCTCGCGCTCGGGTTACACCGGCGAGGACGGTTTTGAAATTTCGGTGGCAGCTAGCGATGCCGAGCGCCTCACCAAGACGCTCCTCGAAAATCCCGATGTGATGCCGATCGGCCTCGGCGCCCGCGACAGCCTGCGGCTGGAAGCCGGGCTCTGCCTCTACGGCCACGACATCGACACCGCGACCACGCCGGTCGAAGCCGCGCTCGAATGGTCGGTGCAGAAGAGCCGCCGCACCGGCGGTGCCCGCGCCGGCGGCTTTCCGGGTGCGGAGAAGATCCTTGCGCATTTCGATAACGGCGCCTCCCGCCGCCGCGTCGGCCTGCTCGCCCAGGGCCGCGCGCCGGTGCGCGAGGGCGCGCTGCTGTTCGCCGACGCGACCGCAGGCGAGCCCATTGGAAAAGTCACCTCCGGCGGCTTCGGCCCGAGCCTGAATGCGCCGGTCGCGATGGGCTATGTGCCCACGAGCGCGAGCGCGCTCGGCACGCAAATCTTCGCCGAGGTGCGCGGGCAACGCCTGCCGCTCACCGTCGCCGCCATGCCTTTCGTAAAAAACACCTACAAACGCTGAGGACCTGTGAATGACCACGACGCTGTACACCTCCGACCATGAATGGCTGGCCATCGACGGCGACGTCGCCACCGTCGGGATCACCGACTACGCGCAGTCGCAGCTCGGCGACGTCGTGTTCGTCGAGCTGCCCAAGGTCGGCCGCGCGCTGAAGAAGGCCGAAGCCGCCGCCGTCGTGGAATCGGTCAAGGCCGCCTCCGACGTCTACGCGCCAATCTCCGGCCAAGTGCTCGAGACCAACGAGGCACTTGCCGCCGAGCCGGCGCTGGTGAATTCGGACGCGCAGGGCGCGGCGTGGTTCTTCAAGATCAAGATTGCAGACAAGAGTGAGCTCGGCGGCCTCATGGATGAGGCTGCCTACAAGGCACATACGGCTTAAGGACGATGGAGCAAGCGATGACCGCCCACCGTAAATCCAGCGGCGATACCGCCGCCAGTTTCGTTCGCCGCCACATCGGCCCGTCGGCGCGCGATGTCACCGCCATGCTCGAAACCGTCAGCGCCAGGAGCGTCGACGCGCTGATGGCGGAGACGCTGCCGGCGTCGATCCGGCAGGCCGCCCCGCTCGACCTCGGCAAGCCGCTCAGCGAGACCGAGGCGATCGCGCATATGGGCGAGCTCGCAGCCCAGAACCAGGTCTTCACCTCACTGATCGGGCAAGGCTATTCCGGCACGATCCTGCCCGCGGTGATCCAGCGCAACATTCTGGAAAACCCCGCCTGGTACACGGCCTACACGCCCTACCAGCCCGAGATCAGCCAGGGCCGGCTCGAGGCGCTGCTCAACTTCCAGACCATGATCTGCGACCTCACCGGGCTCGACGTCGCCAACGCCTCGCTGCTCGATGAAGCGACCGCCGCGGCCGAAGCGATGGCGCTCGCCGAGCGGCACTCGCAGGTGAAGGCAAAGGCCTTTTTCGTCGACAAGGACGTGCATCCGCAGACGCTGGCGGTAATGCGCACCCGCGCCGAGCCGCTCGGCTGGACTCTGATCGTCGGCGATCCCCTCGCCGACCTCGACAAGGCGGACGTGCTCGGCGCGCTGCTGCAATATCCGGGTTCTTCGGGCGCGGTGCGCGACCTCCGGCCCGCGATCGCGGCGCTGAAGGCCAAGGGCGCACTCGCCATCGTTGCCGCTGACCTGCTGGCCCTGACGCTGCTCGCCTCGCCCGGCGAGCTCGGTGCCGACATCGCGATCGGTTCGGCGCAACGCTTCGGCGTGCCGATGGGCTATGGCGGACCGCACGCGGCCTATATGGCGGTGCGCGATGCGCTGAAGCGCTCGCTGCCCGGCCGCATCGTCGGCCTCTCCGTGGATTCGCGCGCGATGCCTGCCTATCGCCTCGCGCTGCAGACCCGCGAGCAGCACATCCGCCGCGAGAAGGCGACCTCCAACATCTGCACCGCGCAGGTGCTGCTCGCCGTGATCGCCTCGATGTATGCGGTCTATCACGGTCCCGAGGGCCTGGCGCAGATCGCACGCAACGTGCATCGCCGCGCCGCCGTGCTCGCGGCGGGCCTGCGCAAGCTCGGCTTTGCGCCGAGCAGCGAAAGCTTCTTCGACACGCTGAGCGTGGACGCCGGCGCCAAGCGCGCCGAGATCATCGCGCGCGCGGCGGCCGAGAAGATCAATCTCGGCATCGGTGACGCGGCCCTGCGTATTGCGCTTGACGAGACCACGACGCAAGCGACGGTGGAAGCCGTCTGGCGCGCCTTCGGCGGCACGCTTGCCTATGCCGAGATCGACGCCACCACGCGCGAGGCGCTGCCGGTGGCTCTGAAGCGCACGACCGACTTCCTGACCCATCCGGTGTTCCACGCCCATCGCTCGGAAACCGAGATGCTGCGCTACATGCGCAAGCTCAGCGATCGCGACCTCGCGCTCGACCGCGCCATGATCCCGCTCGGCTCCTGCACGATGAAGCTGAACGCGACCACCGAGATGATGCCGCTGACCTGGCCGGAATTCGCGACGCTGCATCCGTTCGTGCCGCGCGAGCAGGCCGCCGGCTATCACGCGCTGTTCGCACGGCTGGAGAAGTGGCTGTGCGACATCACCGGCTATGACGCGATCTCGCTGCAGCCGAATTCGGGCGCACAAGGCGAATATGCCGGGCTGCTCGCGATCCGCGGCTATCATGCCGCGCGCGGAGAGACGCATCGCAAGATCTGCCTGATCCCCTCCTCCGCCCACGGCACCAACCCGGCCTCGGCCGCGATGGTCGGCATGGACGTGGTGGTGGTCGCCTGCGAGAAGAACGGCGACGTCGACGTCAACGATCTCCGCGCCAAGGCGGAGAAGCACTCGAACGACCTCGCCGCGGTCATGATCACCTATCCCTCGACGCATGGCGTGTTCGAGGAGCACATCCGCGAGATCTGCGACATCGTGCACGGCCATGGCGGCCAGGTGTATCTGGATGGCGCCAACCTCAACGCGCAGGTCGGCCTTAGCAGGCCCGGCGATTACGGTGCCGATGTCAGCCATCTCAATCTGCACAAGACCTTCTGCATCCCGCATGGCGGCGGCGGACCCGGCATGGGCCCGATCGGCGTCAAGGCGCATCTTGCGCCGTTCCTGCCAAGTCATCCTGAAAATCGTCATCCGGCGACGAGAGCCGACACACCGGTCGGCCCGGTCTCGGCCGCGCCGTTCGGCTCGGCCTCGATCCTCACCATCTCCTACATCTACATTTTGATGATGGGCGGCGAAGGATTGAAGCGCGCCACCGAGATCGCGATCCTCAATGCCAACTACATTGCCGCGCGCCTCGATGCGCACTTCCCGGTGCTCTACAAGAACGCCAGGGGCCGCGTCGCCCATGAGTGCATCGTCGATCCCAGGCCGCTGAAGACGACCTCGGGCGTCACCGTGGACGACATCGCCAAGCGCCTGATCGATTACGGCTTCCACGCTCCCACCATGAGCTTCCCGGTACCGGGCACGCTGATGATC
Organism: Bradyrhizobium sp. 18BD; assembly: GCF_054185225.1. NCBI lineage: Bacteria > Pseudomonadati > Pseudomonadota > Alphaproteobacteria > Hyphomicrobiales > Nitrobacteraceae > Bradyrhizobium > Bradyrhizobium sp. 18BD. The sequence continues at coordinate 137,248 of NZ_JAVAYL010000020.1, forward strand.
GAGCCGACCGAGTCGGAATCCAAGGCCGAGCTGGATCGCTTTTGCGACGCCATGATCGCGATCCGCAAGGAGATCGCCGAGGTCGAAGCCGGCCGCTTCAAGATCGAGGCCTCGCCGCTGCGCCACGCCCCGCACACCGTGCACGACATCGCCGATGATGCGTGGAATCGCGCCTACACCCGCAGCGAAGGCTGCTTCCCCGCGGGCACGTCGCGCACCGACAAATATTGGTGCCCGGTCGGCCGCGTCGACAACGTCTATGGCGATCGCAATCTGGTGTGCTCGTGCCCGCCGGTGAGCGATTACGCGGAAGCCGCGGAGTAGGACGCGACGGAGGTCTCGTAGGGTGGGCAAAGCGAAGCGTGCCCACGACCTTTGCATGCGGTGAAAGATCGTGGGCACGGCGCTTACGCGCCTTTGCCCACCCTACGGCACTGAACGCTTATCTAAGGCGCGACCAACAATCGGCTTTCGCGATCCCACCGCCAGAGCCGTTCGTTGGTCAGCTCGGTCCCGCCCCACCAGCGATAGATCCGGTTGTGGCGCCACATATCGTCCTCGCGCGCAAAAATTGAACGCCCGAGCTCAGTCAGCGTGACCTTCCACTCGCTCTTGCCGAAATAGCGGGCCTCATTGTCGAATGACGGATCGCCCAACAGGACCGGCGGCGCCGAATGGGCCCCCAGTTCGAGCAAAGCATCGCGCGCTTCGCCTTCTTCGAGCACATCGCGCATCCACCACGCCTCGGTGACGCGCCTTGGGTCGGTGTGCCCGTCGTTCACAAAGTCCAGAATATCCATTTCGCTGGCACTCAGTCCCGTCACGCTGTCCGGAAGCTCTTCAAGCAACGCGATGAGCGCCGGTCGAAGTCTCGGCAGGATCATCAGATCCGTCATCAACAGGTCGAAACAGGGTTTTGGCGTTTCAGCCCGATAAGCTTGCCAGGCGCGGCTTGCCGTCACCAAATGGTTGTCGGCCACCTTGAAGGACGGCAGCTTCCATTTTGCGACAGACTCGGGAGCATAGTGCGCAACATGATCGTCCGTGTGCACCAGGCTCAGCTTCGCTGTGATCTCCTTGTATGGGCGAAGCAGGTCCAGCAACCAGACCAGCACAAGCTGATCGTTTGGTCGAGGATCGACCCATATTTCAATTGAGTCGAACTTCGCACACAGCTCGAAGAAACCGATATCGCGCGTTCCGAATCCCTCCAGCGAGCCGCGACAAGCGTCATCAAGCCAATGATCGCCGGAATTGCAGTGCTTTGCCGATCGGCGCTCCAGCCCCATCAAAAGCTGTTCCTCGGAAGGCAACTTCCTCCAGACGAAGCGTAGATAGAATCCGAGCACAACGTTCGCCAGGCCCGACTGGCGAAGCACGCTTTCGTCAAGGTGGTTCGTGGATAAAATCAAATGGGACACACTCACCTCTCAAAATTGATACGCAAGACAAGAACATTCCGAGCGAATACGTACTCATTAATCAGGCGCGATCAGTGAGAGGGCCTCGCGATCCCACCGCCAGAGCCGCTCGTTGGTCAGGTGCGAGCCGCCCCATCAGCGATCGAGCCTCGAGCTCGGCAGCGGACGGCAGCGGTCCCCAGACCAGCCGGCGCTCGATCGCAACACGAGATCGGCAAGGCCGGCGCGTTGGATGGCGCCTGCGGTGGATGCGTCTATGGTCACAATCAGGCACTTAATCGCCCCACCCCACTGTCACGCTCAACACGAAAACGGGCACTGATGACGTCGGCAACTCAACGTCCTCAGCGCCCGCTCCTCGCGAAAAACTTTCGCGTTAGGCCTTACTCTTCCGCCGGCTCGTCGCCGTCGGCGTCGCTCTCGGGCGTGCCGGCCAAAATCTGCTCGGAGATCAGGCCCGAGTTCTGGCGGATCGAGGTCTCGATCTTGGCGGTGATGTCGGGATTGGCCTTCAGGAACGCTTTCGAGTTCTCGCGGCCCTGGCCGAGGCGCTGGCTGTCATAGGAGAACCAGGCGCCGGATTTCTCGACGATGCCGGCCTTGACGCCGAGATCGAGGATCTCGCCCATCTTGGAGACGCCCTCGCCGTACATGATGTCGAACTCGACCTGCTTGAAGGGCGGCGCCAGCTTGTTCTTCACCACCTTGACGCGGGTGGTGTTGCCGACCACTTCGTCGCGCTCCTTGATCGCGCCGATGCGGCGGATGTCGAGGCGGACGGAGGCATAGAACTTCAGCGCGTTACCGCCGGTGGTGGTTTCCGGCGAGCCGTACATCACACCGATCTTCATGCGGATCTGGTTGATGAAGATCACCATGGTGTTGGACTTGTTGATCGACGCTGTGAGCTTGCGCAGCGCCTGGCTCATCAGACGCGCCTGCAGACCCGGCAGCGCATCGCCCATCTCGCCCTCGAGCTCGGCCTTCGGCACCAGTGCCGCGACCGAATCGACCACCAGAACATCCACCGCACCCGAACGCACCAGCGTGTCGCAGATTTCCAGTGCCTGCTCGCCGGTGTCGGGCTGCGAGATCAGCAGCTCGTCGATGTTGACGCCAAGCTTGCGGGCATAGACCGGGTCGAGCGCGTGCTCGGCGTCGATGAACGCGCAGATGCCGCCCTTCTTCTGCGCTTCCGCCACCGTATGCAGCGCCAGGGTGGTTTTGCCCGAGGATTCCGGCCCGTAGATCTCGACGATGCGTCCCTTGGGCAGGCCGCCGATGCCGAGCGCAATATCGAGCCCGAGCGAGCCCGAAGACACCGCCTCGATGTCCATGGACCGGTCGCTCTTGCCGAGCTTCATCACCGATCCCTTGCCGAACTGGCGCTCGATCTGAGAGAGCGCGGCAGCCAGGGCTTTACTCTTGTCCATGGAAGATCCTTCGACGATACGCAGGGCAGTGGCGGACATTGGGTCGTGCTCCTTATGACGAGGATTCGGGTGCGGGACAAACGGTTGGGCAGCGGGTCGTCGATAAAAACAACGTACCCTATCTGTTCTCTGTTCGCAATATGTTCTTTTGCAAATTTGAGGCGCTGGCCTGTTTCCGGCTTCGGTGACCTGGTTTGAATCTGGCAGTGGCTTGTTCTGGCCGACCAATAAAAACGCCGCCTGCTTCAATGATCGCAGGCGGCGGCTTTCCAGCCCCGGGTGGGTTTGCAAAACCCCGGTGCTGATTAATCTGCACAAGTTGTGCCAAGGTTTTGTGTCGCGCAACGGGACACAAGCAGGGGCGGGGTGTCCGGATCGGGACAGCACCCGGATTTGGGTACCGTCCGGTCCCCAAACTTGATTTTTGTTATGTCCCAATCTGCTTGGCGTGCCCTAAAGTCGGGAAAAACAAGCAATCGGCAGGCGCTATGCAGGACTATCAGACCCAGCTCGAAAAGCTCCGGAAGGACGCCGCGGAGTGCGCCCTCATCCGTGACCTCGCGACCGACAGGGCAAAGCAGGAGCTATTTGGTCGTCTTGCCGATCATCTGAGCGTCCTCGCCGATCAGGTGGAAGCGGCCATGCACGAGCGAAAGGTCGGGTAGCCCCGCGCGGCAAGCCTGCGATCCGTGTCCTCATCTGCCCTCGCGGGTGAAAGAAAAAGGCCCCAGCTCCGGGGTAATGGGGGGCATTGAGCTGGGGCCACCATGGTGCCCTTGGGGAAGGGCTTCGGGAAAACTTGGCAAGCTCGCGAATGTTCCTAAACGCCAAGCATCCACAAAGCGAACGCGGCGCAGAGACAAATTCCGCCCACCAGTGTCAGCGCAAGAAAGAATCGCTCCGCTCTATCCATGGCGACCTCCGCCTGGGTCGCGCCCCACGGCTCTCAACGCGGCGGCGCGGGTAAGTGTCCTATCCGTTCCGTCAAAGCGGGTGTCTTAATCAGGACAGCACTCCGCCGGCAAAGTGAGGCCGCCTATGCGGTGTGAAAGCAAAGGGCCGCCGTCCTGAGACAGCGGCCCCTCATGCTTCCGGGTTTCAATGATTCCGAACTGAAAAGGCTTTGCCAGCCCCGGACATTGCCAGTTTTTCCCGGTTAACAAATCCTTGCCACAACAAATGTGAATCGGCCGGGTCATAATTTCAAATCGCGGACTCCTGATCAGGACAGCACCGGGAGAAGAAGCTTCACCGGTCACGCTGCAGCGGTCAGCCTACGTGGCTCACTACGACCTCTGCCGCATCCACGAAGTTCTGCGGACCACTGCCAGCGTCGCGTCTGGACGATTGGGGATTTGATTGATGCGGTGTTGCCGTTGGAGCCGAACCGGCCTGTCCGAATAACGCGCAGCTTCCGCGTCATTGACCGAGACAAGAATTGACTTGAACCCTGGCCTGATCCGAACAGACTAAGCTTTACCGGGGTTTTGCATCATCCCCCTCGGGGCTGGAAAGCCGCCGCCTGCGATCATTTAAGCAGGCGGCGTTTTTGCTTTCCGAGTCCTGGCTCTCCGGGGCTGGCAAGAGCGCCAAGACGTCCATGCAAGACGTCCACGCAAGCATAGATCGAGACATCGCGCCTTAGCCTATGTGAATTCGCGGTGTCCCAATCTACCTCTGCGGGTGTCCAGGACAGCGCCCTATTCAGTGACGAGGGGGCGGCTTTTTGTCGTTCAATCCTCAAGCTGATGCCTGTTTGATTTTCCCGGATCCGCCGCATGGGCGGCCTCTTGCTTTCATCGCAACCCTGCCCGCACGGCTGCGGCGGGGTGACGCCGGAACAACCTGACATTTGTTAAGTTGCCTCTCATCAAGTCGAGAGGATCGCCGTGCCGAGAGATGAGCTGACGAGCAAAGCGGAGCGCTCCCTCGTCACCGTTGCGCTCGGCACCCTGATGCTGATCATGTGCCTCGGCACTCTGCTGTACAGATAATCGCCGACGGCCACGGCGGTCCGTGGCCTCTCATCTGCACGACTGGGTCAAGTCCGCCGGGCTTCAACCGCCGAAGTAGCAGCGCGGCTTGCGCCCCTGTTTCTTCGTATGAAGCTGACGCGCATCAAGGACGCGGGCCCGACGCGCCGTCATGATTCCGCAATCTTGCGGTAGCGAACTTTTTGCGGCCCCAGGCCTTTGATCGGGGGTGAACCGCAGCAATGGGGAGCCTTCGTCATGACGGAAAATGCGCATCAGGATGCGGCCAGGCGCAACCACCTGCTCGAGGCCGCGCATGAGGAGCTGATCAAGTTCGAGCAGAAGGAAAACGAGTTCCGCAAGAAGGATCGCGAAGAGCGTGCCGCCGAGCTGCACCTGCCCCTCCACGTGATCAACGTTCATTAAAGCGCGATGAGATTAGGATGAATCGTCATCGCGCTTTAGGTTGTTGTTTGAGCATGATCTTTTCGGAAAACCGCTGCGCACTTTTCCGGATCATGCTTTAGACCCGGCCGGACTTCCAGCCCGGCACCGCGCCTCCGAGGGATCTGCCCGGAGGCTGACCCTCCGCACATCGAGGTATCTAAATACCAGAAATAAGCCATTGATCGCGCAGCGAAATCGCTGGGCGGTCTACTGTGCATGGGGTTGTTTTCTCACTTTTTGGATCACGCGCCGGCGTCCCCTGGCGCACCCCGCCATCGCGGGAGCTCATCGACTGGACCCAACTGCAAGGCTGCATGCGGCGTTACAGCACCGCCAACAGCACCAGGCCGATCACCAACACCACGAAGCCAGCCGCCGTCGCGGCGGCGAAAGACCGCTCTACGTTATCCATGATGCCACCCCGTTCCCGGCGCGCCACGTTTCCCCCATGGCTGCACCGGGATACAGAATCTCGCCTGCGGCTGTGTCGTGAGTGGTGCGATCGGGTGACGAAATTGGGACGGGTGCGGGGCCAGTCTGGGGCTCAGCAGGACGTTGCGCTTCGGCGCCGTCGTCAGGCGCCTGTAAGGCGGCTCTCCTAGTCTTCGACGCCCGGTGGACCAACACCGGGCCTCCATACCCAGTCGACGACCCCGCTCGCCCCCGAGCGGGGTTTTCTGTTTTGCGGGGCATGCTTGCGCGCCGGCGGGCATCGCCTGTCAGGCTGTCGTAAGCTCGGCCCGCTAGGGTCGTCTGGCTATGGTGTTGCAGCCCAGCACCTCAGCCTCCAATAACCTCTTCCCCGCTTGGCTCTCCCCAAGCGGGGTTTTTTCATGCCCTCTCCTCCCGCGTCAGAAGCAGCGCGACGGCACGGATCGCGGGCGCGGCCAGCAGCACTAGGGGCAGCATCGCAGCCCATGCGAGCAGCCACGACACCATCCAGTGCCTGATGAAGAGCATCGCGCTTGCGGCGGGCAGGCTGGCGATCCCCGCCGCGATCAGCGAGGTCAGGCCGGACTGGATCACGCCGAAGACGAAATGACTGTAGCGGCGCGGAATGCCGAGCATGATGCACCCGTGTTGCTGACCGTCATCAGATCAAGCAAGGCACATGCCGCCAGCGGCATCAGAAAACCGGCCAGGCCTCGGCACGGGCGCGATCAAATGTCCGTGGTTCTCCGACCAAGAACAGAGTTCCGGAGCCGCATATGATTGCATCCGTCCGCCGCAACAATGGTTCCACAGGCTTTTGCGGAACCGACATTCTTTCGGGATTCGATTTCGTTTGTTTCGAGACGCGCGCGTTTTCCGGATTCCCGTGAACTATCTTGGGCTTACCGACAGATTTTGCTTGTCGGCGGACTATTACAACGCCCAACATGTTCGGCAGTGATGGAAGCTGGATCGTGGGGAGGTGGCCATGAATCACAGGGGCGTCGAGTTCACCGTTGCCAAGACCGCAATTCCCGGAATCTGGCAATGGCAGTTTCGCATCGGTGAGCAGCTCAAGACCGGCAAGACCGAGACCAGGATCGACCTGCTGGCGATCCGGCGGGTGCAGCTGCGCATCGATCGGGAGCTCAAGGCGATCGGGCGCGAGACTGCCTGAAGGCTGAGGACTCGGCGCGAAACCGGCGTCCCTATGCGCCGCGCCCCCATGGCTTGTCCGTAGCCGACCGGAATTGATCTGCCGGGCGTTTGGGATTGCACTGTGCGCTTCTGGCCTTGGGGGGCGGGCCACGACGCGATCGGTGCCAGCCATGCCGCTCTATTTCTTTCAAATCCGCAACGGCGTTTATTCGGGCTGCGCGGAGCAGGCGAGGGAATTTCCCGATCGCGCTGCGGCGTGGAAAGAGATGACCAGCGTCTGCGCCGACATGGCCGCAGGGATCGCCCGCAAGCTTCGCGAGAACTCCGAATGGGACATGGAGCTTCTGGACGAGGCCAAGCAGCCCGTGTTCCGCATCCGGATCGTCGCCGAGACGCTCGACTAGGTCGCGCCCCTAATCGGCGCTGGGCAGCCGGCGCATGGTGAATTCGATGTCGCCGCCGGGCAGCTCGCGCCAAGTCTCGACCACGCTCATATAGCCGGCCTTGGGGTAGCGGGCGAAGAAGGCCTGTGCCCTCGCCCGCGCCGCCGCACGCGGCAGGGTGAAGGTCTCGCGCAGATAGCCGTCGCCGCTGCCCGCGACCGGCCTGTCGCCGATCTTGCGCCGGCGCGCCATCCGCTCGGCGAGATCCCGCGGACGATCGGCCATGATCTGCCCTCCTCTACGCAACACCAGCCAACAATGTAGGGGCTGGGCCGGCGAAAGAGGAGTCCCGCACCGAAGGCGTCAGCCGCCTCCGATCGGGCCCAAGGGATCAATTCAAGGGATCAATTCAAGCGATCAATTCGCGCTCGTGCCGGACTTCTTCTTCGGCGCGCTGGTTGCCGCCGATGCCTTCGGCGCGGCCGGCTGTTTCGGCGGATCCGAGCGCATGCCGCCCCAAGGGTCGTTGGACGCCTTGGCGTCCGGAATCTTCTTCAGCGTTTCCTTGTAGGCCTTGTCACGCTCGGCTTCGGCGGCCTTCTCCTCGGGCGTCTTGCTCGGGCCGTCCTGCAGCAGATTGAGATTGGGCATTTGCGCGTAGGCCGGTCCCGCCAGCACGGCCAGCAGCACCGCCGCCATACGGAAAAGCTTCATCATGCACTCCTTGATCTTCCACATGGGTGCGGATCAACCGCGCCCTGTCATCCCTGTCAACAGCCCGCTCGGGGCCGCATCTCGCGCTAGAGCTGATCCGATCGGCACGATTTCGGCGCGTGCAGCCAGTCGTCCCAGATCGGGCCGCACCGGGTGCAGCCGTTCAGCACCAGGCCAAGCGCCACCAGCGAAAACACGAGGACACACCGACGCAACATCGTCCACCCACTCCCAAGCGAGCTATCATATCGGGCCAAGTCGGGCATTTTCAAGCCGGCGGGGCCGGTGCGGGACCGGGTGACTTTGCCGCGCCGATCCGCGCAGAATGACCGAAACATCCGGCAACACAGGAGGAAACGACAGCAATGCCATCGCAGCCAGAAGCCGAGTTCGGCATCAATGTTGCCAGACGCATTCTCGGCGAGGTCTTCGCGCCCTGGGTCCAGGATCTCAACCTCTCGGTCGAGCATATCGAGCACACCCCGCCGCCGGATGCGCCGGACTGGCAGCCGGGCGCGCTGCTGCGCATGCCGTTCTCGGAGCGGCTGTGCCGCAACGGCGGCGTGGTCTGCGGCCAGGCGCTGATGGCGCTCGCCGACACCGCGATGGTGATCGCGAACCTCGCCGCCAACCGCGGCTATCGTCCGATGACGACGGTCGACCAGACCACGCATTTCATGCGCGCGGTCGCTTCCTCGGACGTGATCGCCGACGCGCGCGTGGTGCGGCTCGGACGCACCATGAGTTTTGGCCGCGTCACCCTGCTCTCGGCCGCCGACAACAAGCAGGTGGCGATGGTGTCGAGTGCGTTCGCGATGCTGCCGGGCTGAGCATCATTCCAAAAGAAGAGAGCCGCGTGAGCGCAAGGCGCACCGCGGCTCTCATGATCGTATCGAAGCGAAAGACCGAAGCGCGATGCGATCACGCCCCGGTCGGCACGCTTCAGAAAATTACTTGCCGAGAATTTCGTCGGCCGCCGTGACGACGCTGACGGTCGGATTCTTTCCGCAATAGGCACCGAACTTCTTGGCGTTCTCGATGAACACCTCGGTGTCGATGATCGCGTTGTCCTCGTCGCCCTTGTACCAGCCGTCCATCCAGGTCAGCACGACCGCGATGTTGTCCTCGCCGCTCTCGAGGAATTGCTTGCAGGTCATGGTCGAGAGGTCCCACTTGACGGCGTGGGCGGGCATCGACGTCAGCGAGAGCGCCGCGGCGAACAGGATCGAAAGCGTGGTCTTCATCGGAATCTCCATCGGCGCGTAACGCCATAAATGAAAGGTTTGTGGAACAAGTCGGCAGGAAGTGGACTCACCGCTCCAACGTCGTAAACGAAGTCTGAAGCGATGCACAAGTAGCGCCAGTATTGAGTTTAGATCAACGCAATTTCTAAGCATTACTTTACAAGCGTCATTATGGATTAATGCCGATGATCGAGAAGCGTACAACGCAGCGTCACCGGGTTTTCAAGGGTGGGATGATCACCTTTGAAAACAGCGGTGTAGCGTGCACCGTACGAAACATGTCTGAAGGCGGCGCGGCGATCGACCTTGATGCGGCTGTCACACTGCCGCAATCATTCACACTCTCGATCACGCGCGACAATTTCGCGCGAAATTGCCGTGAAGTTTGGCGCAGCGACAAGCGTATCGGACTGGCTTTCGTACAGTAGTCCATAACGTGTGAATGACCGTTCGCATCGCGCGCGCGATGCGGCGCTATACTCGTCTCGCACGACGATGGCGACGCCGGCGCACGCCTGCGATCACAAGCACCACGATCGCGAGCGCGATCGCCGACGACACGCTGACGAATCGTCCACCCGGACGATCGATCGTGCGCGACCATAGCGAGGGTGCTTCGCCCGGCCGCGCCAGGCGGAATGCAACGACACTGTCGCCGATCGAGGTGCCGCCTTCGGAATGGCCGCCGGCGCCGATTGCGACATATTGCTCGCCCTTCCAGAGATAGGTCATGGGATTGGCGACGCCGGGCACCGGCAGCCGACCCTGCCACAGCTCGCGTCCGCTGCGCGCATCGAACGCGCGCAGATAGGCATCCATCGCACCGGTGAAGACGAGACCACCCGCGGTGACCGCGAGCCCGTTGACGAGCGGCGTGCCCCAGGGCAGCGGCAGGCCGAGCGGCGCCAGATCCTCGGTGGTGCCGACCGTCGAGCGCCAGAGGATTTTTCCGCCCTTGAGATCGACCGCAACCATCTCGCCCCAGGGCGGCTTGTTGCAGAGCAAGCCGAGCGGCGACATCACCACCGCACGCGACATCGCGAACGGCGCGCCGCGTTGCCGGCCGAAATCATGACCGGGCGGCGGATTGAATCCGGCAGCCTCCGCGCGCGGGATCAGCTTGATGAGATGAACGGCGCGGCTGGTGTTGGCATAAAGGATCTCACCAGTCGGATCGAACGCCGCGCCGCCCCAGTTCACACCGCCGCCGGTGAAGGGAAACTCCAGCGTGCCCTGAACTGAAGGCGGCGTGAACAGGCCCTCGTTGCGCGCGTCCGCGAACTTGAGCTCGCAGGACGAGCAGCGCAGACCAGGGAGTAGTGAGAGCGCATCATCGGTCGAGATTGTCTGCGACGTCAGTACAGGCACATGCGTCGGGAATGGCTGCGTCGGCGACAGTATCTCGCCTTCCGCGCCGCCCTGCGGCACCGCGCGCTCTTCCACCGGCCACACCGGTTTGCCGGTGTCGCGATCGAGCACGAACACAAAACCCTGCTTGGTCGGCTGGATCACGACGTCGCGTTGGCCCTCGCCGGTGTCGAGACGCGTCAGCGTGGGCTGCGCCGGCAGATCGTAGTCCCAGACGTCGTGATGCACGGTCTGGAACGCCCATACGAGCTCACCGGTCTCGATGCGAAGCGCAACCACCGAATTGGCGTGCTCGTTGTTGCCCGGCCGCTTGCCGCCCCAGAAATCCGGCGACGGCGAGGTGGTCGGCAGGAAAACGAGCCCGCGTGCCTCGTCGACCGACATCGGGGCCCAGACATTGGCATGACCGGCCTCGATGCCGTCTCGCTTGAGCGGCTCGAACGTCCAGCGCGCCTCACCGGTGCGCGCGTCGAACGCGCGTACCTTCCCGCTCGGCGCATCGACGCGGCTGTTGTCGCCGATCGACGAGCCGACCACGACGACACCGCGGCCGACCGCAGGTGGCGAGGTGATCTGGAATTCGCCGGGCCAATCCAGCCGCATGCCGATGTCGAGCTTGATCTCGCCGCCCTTGCCGAAATCGGCACAGGGGATTCCCATCTTCGCATCGAGCGCGATCAGGCGGACATCATTGGTGCCCATGAAGACGCGCGATCGGCAGACGGCATCCTGCGGCGCCTTGTCATCGATCCAGTATGTGACACCACGGCAGACATAGCGGTTCGCGGGACGCTGATTGGTCGCGATTTTGGGATCGTAACGCCACTTCTGCGCGCCTGTGCCGGGATCGAGCGCAATCACCTCGTTGAAGGGAGAGCAGAAGATCAGGCTGTCCTCGACGAGGAGCGGCGTCGCCTCGAATTTGGTTCGCCGCATCACCTCCGGCGCGCGCGCGGTGAGATCGCCGGTGCGATATTCGAACGCGCGGACCAGTTGGCCGACATTGTCGGGCGTGATCTGTCGCAACGGCGAGAAGCGCGAGCCGCCGGCATCGCCGCCCCAACTCTCCCACGCCGAGCACGGCCGTACCGTAATGAACAGCAACGCAACGAACGCGGCCGCAATGCGCAGACCGGTCCGCAACGCCGCCTCGCTCTATTTCGGTTTCTTGGCGGGCTCGCTTGGGCGGGCCCCGCTCCACGGATCGTATTTCTCCTTGGGCTCGGGAATGCGCTCGAGCGCAGCCTTGTAGGCCTTTTCGTCGACCTTGGGCGTGTTGTCAGCCTTCGGCGCATTGCCCTGGCGCTTGCTGCCGGCCCCCATCTGCGCATGGGCCGATCCGCCCGCCAGCACCAGCACGGCCGCCGCTATGACCAAAACCCTCATTCGCGCAATCCCCCTCGTCTGGGGCACAAACTAGCCTGCAATCCCGTAATAGCAAATGCCGTGGGTCCCAAGTCTCAGCAAAACTTATCTTCAGCAAATGTTGATCGGCCCGGACTTCGCCGGATCGCATTCGTGCCTATCTGTTGGCCCGCAGGGGACCTTCACGGATGTTGCGGATCATTTCTCATGCGGCGCTGCTGGCCGGCGCGCTCGCGCTCGGTGGCTGCGGCTTTGCCGACAGCCGCGCCCCGGTGCCCGAGTTCATGCGCATGAAGGAAGCCGAGCAGCCGCGGCCAGAGCCGCCCCCCGACGTCAAACGCCTGGTACGCGAGCAGATCGATGTCGTCTTCCTGAACACGTCCAATCCACGCGAGATTCACGTCGCTGCGCCGCATCACGAGGTGCGAGGACCGGGCTGGACCGCCTGCGTCCGCGCGCAACTCACCTCGGCAACCGGCTCTTCGCTCGGCGCCCAGACCTATATCGTGACCATCAACGGCGGAAAGGTGGTCGATCGCCGACGGGCGGAAGCGGACGACATCTGCGGGACCGAGACCTACGAGCCGATCTAGGAACAGGTCTCGCCGTCAGCTCTGTGTAAGGGGCCGCACGCTATCGCCCGGCGGCAGCTTCGGTCGTTTCCGGACATGGTCATCGGATCGGACTGGCACGGCGAAACCGCCGCCGCTATAGCGGCCTCATGCCCGACTTCGCCGCGAGCTATGAAGCCCTTCGCCGCCGTGACGCCACAATGGATGGCGTCGTCTTCGTCGCGGTCAAGACGACGGGGATTTATTGCCGCCCGGTCTGTCCTGCGAAAACACCTCTCGCGCGCAACGTCAAATTCTTTCGCAGCGCAGCCGCAGCCGAGCAGGACGGCTTCCGCCCCTGTCTCCGATGCCGTCCTGAAACGGCGCCGTTTTGTCCGGCCTGGAAGGGGACCAGAACCACGGTCGAGCGCGCGCTGGCCCTGATTGAGGCCGGAGAGCTCGATCGGGGTGGCGTGGAACGGCTGGCCGAACTTTTGGGAATCGGTCCGCGCCATCTGACGCGCCTGTTTGCCCGACACCTCGAAGCATCACCGCTGCAAGTTGCGTTGCCACTGCGCATGCAGCGTGCCAAGCGGCTGCTCGATTCGAGCGATCTTCCGATCGAGGCCGTCGCAGAGCGCTCCGGCTTTTCGAGCACGCGACGCATGAGGATCGCCTTCACACAGCTCTATGGCCGTCCGCCCTCGGCATTTCGCGGGAAGACTGCAGGACGAAAATTCAAAAACGGGTGAGCAAAGGGACACCGCGATGGAGATCAGAACCTATGGAACCGTCGATGCCGAACGACAGAAAAACATGAGCGGACTGGAGTTCGTCCAAGGCCTCGCGAGCGGAACGCTGCCCCTCAACACGATCGCACAGACCCTCGGCTATGAAGTCGTGACTGCGGAGAGTGGCCGCGTCCTCGTCGCGCTCGTGCCGACTGGCGCCCATCTCAACCCGGCAGGCACGGTGCATGGCGGTCTCACGGCGACCTTGCTCGACAGTTGCATGGGGCTGGCGATCCAGTCGACGCTCGACAATGGGATTGGCCAGACCACGCTCGAGTTCAAGATCTCGCTGTTGCGGCCGATCACGCCGGAAACCGGTCCGATCATCGCCGAGGGCAAGGTCCTGAATTGCGGCCGTCGCGTCGGAACAGCCGACGGACGCGCGACAGATGCCAAGGGCCGACTGCTCGCCCACGGCACAACCACGTGCCTCATATTTCCGACCTGACATGGAAGGGAACGCCCGCCCCAAAAAGGGTGTCAGTTCCGGGAAAATCCCGCATTCCGGCCGGAACGATCCCCGCCTCCCTTTCTTGTTACCGCCGAGGGCAGTTTCGGAGGAGGACAGGATGAGGACGTTAACGATTGCACTGCTGGCCGGCGTCGGGGCCCTCGCTGCGGCGAGCGGCGCAAAGGCCACCGATATCTACACGACCAGCGAATACGCCAACCCCGAGCTCGTTCAGGAAGTCCGGCTGGTCTGCGATGACGCCGGCAATTGCTATCGCAGCCGCGGCGGCTCGCGCGTGATCGTGCGCGACTCCTACGCGACCATGCCGCGCGACCGCTACTACGAGCGCCGCACCTATCGCGACTGGGATGATGGTCCGCGCGGCGGCGTCGGCATTCGCGCGCCCGGTGTCAGCGTCGGTATCGGCGACCGCTGGTAATCGATGAAGCCATGACAGGCAGGACCGGACGAGACAGTTCGTCCGGTCCTGCCCATGTCCGGTTTCAAGCGTCAGGTTTCAAGCGGATCGGCCGGTGTGACAATGCCGGTCGACGACGGAAGCCGTGCGATGAAACGCGCGAGCACCATGCCGGCGCACATCGCGGCGACGAAGATGAAGGCCGAGATCGAACCGAATCCGAGCGCGGTCAGTGCCGGTCCCGGACAGAAGCCTGCCAATCCCCAGCCGATGCCGAAGATGGCGGGGCCGACGATGATTTTCGGATCGATGTCTGTTCGCGTCGGAACATAGAAGCGTTCGGCGAAGAATGGTCGTGCGAGCTTCAGGACGCGTTTGAAGCCGATGAAGGTCACAGCGACCGCACCCGCCATCACGAAGGCAAGGCTCGCGTCCCATGTGCCCGCGGCGATGCCGCCGACATCCAGAAAATTCAGCACCTTTGCCGGGTTAGACATGCCCGAGATGATGAGGCCGAGGCCGAAGACCAGGCCGATCGCGAATTGAACGAGGATTGCCATCGTCGTCAGCTCCAGTGGCGCATTACGAAGACGGTCGCGACGCCCGTCGCCATGAAAACGACGGTCGCGACCAGCGAGCGCACCGACAGCCGCGACAGGCCACAGACGCCATGGCCGGACGTGCAGCCGTTGCCCCACACCGAACCAAAACCCGTGAGCAATCCGGCCACGATCATCACCGGCGTCGTCGCAGCGATGGTTTGCGCCGGCAGGCTTCCAGTGACGAGGCGGACCAATATCGGCGCGGCGATGAGGCCTGCGACGAAGGCAAGCCGGCCGGCGAATTGGCTGTCCTCGTAAGGTGGAAACAGCCGAGCAGCGATGCCGCTGACGCCGGCAATCCGCCCGGTGGTCCACATCAGGAGCACGGCGGATAGACCGATCAACGCCCCGCCGAAGAGCGAAGCAACCGGTGTGAAAGATGTAGCGATCATCATGATCCTCCGGGTCGAGAACGATCTTCGCGCATCCATCGAGCCGGCCGGCGGCGTCGCGCCCGTATGCTCAATGAGACGTTAACAATACCACTCGAATTGATGCGGCGTCCCAACGGTATCTTCCAATCTTTGCGCTAAGCATGCCCTCTGAACGGGGACGACGGGACGTGGTCGACATCGCGCACCAGGCAGCGATCAATCCGGCATCGAAGGATGCCGCGACGGCGCGTGCGCGCGTCCCGCTGACATCCATCGACCCCGGCCAATGGCGCGCGCTGGCACAGCGCGCGACCGAGCCGAACGGATATTACCTGCCCGCCTGGGAGCTTGCCGTCAGCGCCACCGCGCGCGGGCGCAACGATGCTTCGGCACTTGCGGCATTCAGCGGCTCTTCGGCGCGGCTGATCGGGCTGATGCCCGTGATCTCGCTCTGGCGCGCCCTGAAGATCCCCCTGCCCGCGCTGGTCAGCGCGCATCCCTATGGCACCCTCTGCAGCCCGCTGATCGACCGCGACGCCGCGACCGAGGCGGCCACGCGCCTGTTGCAGCAGGCGCGCAAGTCCGGCGCGCATGCGCTGGTGCTGAACGACGTTGCGCTCGACGGCGCTGCGATGAGTACGATCAAACAAGTTCTGAGCCACGACGGTTTGAAGCCGCGCGTGCTGTCCTCCTACATCCGCGCCAGCCTCGATGCGACGCAGGATGGCGAGACGCTGCTGCGCGACGCACTCGGCACCAAGAAGCTCAAGGAGCTGCGCCGTCAGCGCCATCGCCTCGCAGAGCACGGCCCTGTCGTCTTCGACGTCGCGCGCAAGCCGGACGAGATCAGGCCGGCGCTCGAAACATTCCTGCAGCTCGAAGCCAGCGGCTGGAAGGGCAAGCGCGGCACGGCGCTGGTCCAGCATGCCGGCGATGCGACCTTCATCCGTCGCGCGGTGCCGGCGCTGGCAGAGACTGCGCAATGCGAGATCGTCACGCTCCGCGCCGGCACGACGCCGGTGGCGGCCGGCATCGTGCTGCGTCATCAGGACCGCGCCTTCTTCTTCAAGCTCGGCATCGACGAACGCTTCGCCAAATATTCGCCGGGCGTGCAGCTCACGCTCGACCTCACCCGTCACCTCTGCGCCGATCCCGCCATTGCCAGCGCGGATTCCACGGCAAGCGCGGATCATCCCATGATCAACCCGATCTGGCGGGGGCGCTTTGCGATCGGTGATGTCTTGATCCCGCTGCGGCGGAATGACCCGGTCGTCGCGCTGATTCACGCAGCACTGGCCGGCTTCAACGTCGCGCACGAGGGCGCGCGACGCGTGGTCCATCTGCTCCGCAAATGAGCGAAGTTACTCCGCCGCCTGCGCGTTGATCTCTTCCGAGACTTGGCGGATGGCACGGGCGAGCAGGTTCGGGTCCTGCGCACCGGAGACAGCGTATTTCTGCGCGAAGACGTAGGTCGGCACGCCGGAAATGCCCTTCTGGGCGGCTTCCTGCGCGTCGGCCGAAACGCGCGCGACATCCTCGTCGGTGGCGAGGCGCTTGCGCACGTCGCCGGCATCGAGGCCGACGTCGGCGGCCGCCTGCACCAGCACGTTCACATCGGTGAGATCGCCGCCGTCGCGGAAGTACAGCTCCATCAGGCGCTGCTTCATCTCGGGCGCCTTGCCGATCGCCTCGGCCCACAGGATCAGGCGATGGCAGTCGGTCGTGTTGGGCTGGCGCGCGACCAGCTCGGGCTTGTAGATGAGGCCTTCCTCGCTCGCGGCGGCGACGACGCGGCCGGCAATGCCCTTATAGGCCTCGACCGAGCCGAACTTGGTCGTGAGGTAGTCCTCGCGGCTGATGCCTTCGCGCGGCACCCAGGGATTGAGGAAGAAGGGACGGAAATTCAGTTTCACTGGGACATCAGGAACGAGCGCCAGCGCGCTCTCGATCCGGTGCTTGCCGATATAGCACCACGGGCACACCACGTCGGAGACGACATCGATCTGGAGCGGTTTTAGGGTGCTCATGAGCGCCTCCTTCGGGCGGTGCGGGTTCGCCCCAAGATAAGCCGAACCCGCTCCGTGGCAAGGCCGCTAGGACATGGTTGCGGCCATCTGCCTGAGCCGCTCGGCGGTGCGCTCATCGGCCGGAAAGAAGGTCTCCAGCGCCAGCTCGGACAGGGTGATGTCCACGGGCGTACCGAACACCATGGTGGTGGAGAAGAAACTTAGTATCTCTCCGTCCAGGCGCAGCTTGAAGGGGATGGCGACATTGTCGCTCGACAGCGGCGCCGAGCGCGCCGGAATGGGATAGCTCTTGAGGTCGTGATAGAGCTTGATCAGTTCCGGATCGGCGGTGGCTTCGCATTGCCGGTGCAACCGCTCAAGCAGATGCCCACACCATTCCGCGAGATTGACGGTGCGCGGCGCCAGCCCCTCGGGATGAAAGGCGAGCCGGAGCACGTTGAAGGGCTGGCCGAGCAGCCGCTGCGGGACGCCCTCGAGCAACGGCGCCACCATGCGGTTGGCGGAGACCAGGTTCCAGTGCCGGTCATAGGCTAGCGCCGGATTGGGCTCGTGCGCCCTAAGGACGAGGTCGATCGCCTGACGGGCTGATTTCAAGGCGGGATCCTCCAGCGGGCGCTGCGGAAAGGCCGGCGCGTAACCGGCGGCGACCAGCAGCACGTTGCGTTCGCGCAAGGGCACGTCGAGGCGCTCGGCGAGCCGCAGCACCATGTCGCGCGAGGGCGCGGCACGGCCGGTCTCGACGAAGCTCAGATGCCGCGCGGAGATCTCCGCCTCGCCCGCGAGATCGAGCTGGCTCATGCGGCGGCGCTGCCGCCATTCGCGCAAATGATCGCCGATATGGACCGGCTGGCTGCGCTCGGTGGGGGCCGTGGATGCATGTGCGCTCATGGTCAAAAACCTAGCATGCAGATTTCGGCCCTTCCATTACCCGCGAGGTAATCGAATTGGGCCTCGCCCGCGCGCATCTTCGGTCGCAACAGGAGATGACCATGATCGCGCTGCTGCTCTACCGGACCATCGCAGACAACGTCCTGCCCTGGGCCGCCACGCTGGCGACCCGGATGCTGGCGCGCAGCCTCAACATGCCCGAGCCGCTGGTGCATTCGACCGGCGACTACGTCGTCGCGCAGGTCACGGCTTTCGAGCACAGCGTCGCCAGGGGCCTCTGCCCGTACCGCCTCGCCCGCCTGCTTCGCGCCTGGTGGCGCGGACTGCATTGAGTTTCACCCTAGCCAAGGAGACTTCAGATGATCGACGCATCCACCTTCCTCCGCCGCGCGCTGCTTGCCGACGCCATCTTCAGCGGCATCGCCGCCCTCGGCTTCATCTTGGGCGCCGGCGCGTTTGCCTCGCTGTTCAACCTGCCCGAAGCGCTGCTGCGGGAGACCGGCCTGTTCCTGATCGCCTACACCGCGCTGGTCGGCTGGCTTGCCTCACGGGCGTCAGTGGCAAAGCCGCTCGTGCTGCTGGTGGTGATCGGCAACGCAGCCTGGACGGTCGGCAGCATCGCGCTGCTGCTCTCGGGCGCGGTCTCGCCGAATCTCGCCGGCGAGCTCATGGTGGTTACGCAGGCGATTGCGACCGGTGTGTTTGCGGAGCTGCAATATGTGGGATTGCGGAAGAGCGGGCGTGGGTGGTGGCGTGAGGCCGCATCACGCGCTGTCGTCGCCCGGCCTTGTGCGCAATTGCGCACTGGACCGGGCGACCCATTATTCCAGACGTCAGTGATCGAATCGAGAAGCCGCGGCGTACTGGATGCCCCTTCGCGGGGCATGACACCGTGGCTAACGGCTACGCCCGCGCGCGGGCCTTGCTGAACGCGTGACCGTTGAGCTTCTTCTTTTTGGCGCCCTTGGCGCCCGCCTTCTGCGCCTTGCGCTCGCTGCGCGCCTTCACCTTGGCGCGCTCGGCGCGGGCTTCGGCACGCTGCTTCTTGCGCTTGTTCTCGCAGGAGGGACACTTGCAGCCGATCGGCTTCAGATAGGCTTTGAAGTAGTCGGTGCCGTAATCGTAATTGATCTCGTCGCCGGGCTCGATGTTCTTGATGGCGCGGATGAAGACCTTGCGCTCGCGCGGCCGGACGTCGGACTCGGCGTTGGGGCGGCAGGAATGGTTGATGTAGCGGGCGAGATTCTTGCGCACCGAGCCGTCGATGGTCCAGCGGCCGTTGAGCTCGAACAGATATTTGTTCTCGATCTCGTCATGCGCCGGAATGCGCGAGTCCAGGATCGGTCCGAAATAGCGGATGATCCTTGTGCCCTTCTTGATCGGCATGGTGGCGAAGAGGCCAAGGCCGGTCTTGGAACGGCCGACACGATAAGCTTTGCGGGAAGCGATGATGGGCATGATCGAATGAGGTGACGCGAACGAGGCGCGCTAAGCGCGGGCGGAAGCCGCCCTTCTAGAACGATTCCGCGCCGCTGTCAGGTCAATCCCGCCCTTGTTTGAACCTTGCCCACAATGAAGACGTCTGATGGAAGGAGTTCCCGCGACATCAAGGCGTCATGATGAACCGTATCCGCATAAGCCTGGCCATCCTGATGAGCTGCATCGCCCTGAACGGCGCCAGCGCCCAATCCATGGGCAGCAGCTACACCTCCACCGCACCGAAGGATTGCCGCCAGATCGGCAAGCCCAGCGATCTCGACGGCAGCACGACGCGAGTCTGCCCGGGCAAGGCTGGCCTCGTCGTGCTGATCGCCGAGGATGATCTCCGCGAAATCGTCTCGGTCGGCAGCAGCCGCAAGGCTGCCGCAGAGGAACCGGCGGCGAAGGTCTGGTTCGGCCCGTTCAATTCCTCCGAGACCACCGTCGAATGGCGCAACGCGGGCGCAAAGCCCTTTGCGATGATCCAGCGCTGGCACATCGCCGACAACAACGATCCCGACAAGCGGGGACGTCCCAACACCAAGGCGATGCTGGTGGTGACGCGGCTGCCGCCGGGCCCGGTCTGCCATGTCGCCTATGTCGATACCATCGCCAACCCCAACGCCAATGAGCTCGCGCGCAAGGCGGCCGACGATTTTGCCCGCAGCTTCGCTTGCGACAAGGACGAGGTGAAGATCATCGGCACACGCGGCCGCGCGGTTGAGCTCGCGACAATGCGCTAAGACTTTCCCGGCCGATCAGGGACCCGGGAGCTTGCCCGTGATCGGCGCCGTCAACATCGCCTCGAGCAGCCGTTCGGCCGTCGTGCCTTCGGGCAGCCGTCCCAGAATGTCCTCGAGCCGTCCGTCGAGCAGCAGCATGGTGAAGCCGTGCACCATCGACCACGCGCGCGCGATCGCTGCGCCCTGGTTCAGCGTCAGCGCATCGCCGCTGATCTGCTCCTGCCGCATCATGCCGACGGCATTGGCGAGCCCGGCGAAGGACGCCTCCGCCGCCTCGTGCAGCGAGGGCCTGGAATAATCGAGCCGCTCGGTGCGGAACATGATGCCGTACATGCCGGGATGGGCCTGCGCGTAGGCGACATAGGCCTTCGGCCGCGCCAGCGCACGCTCGAGCGGCGTGGTGGCGGCGTCGCAGGACGAGGCCATCGCCGTGTTGAACTGACGGAAGCCGACCGCCGCGAGCTCGCTGAGCAGGCCGGTGAGATCGCCGAAATGATGGGTCGGCGCGGCATGCGAGACGCCCGCCTCGCGCGCCACCGCGCGCAATGTCAGGCCGGCAAGCCCCTCACGCTCCAGCACCCGCTCGGCGGCCTGGAGCAGCGCCTCGCGCAATGCGCCGTGATGATACGGCGTCTCCGTCTTCGCGCTTGCCGGACGGCGCGCGGCGCGCGCACCGGTTGCCGGCGGCGTCTTCCTCGGGGTGCGCACAGCGCGCGCGGTTTCGGTCCTGGTTTCACTCTTGCCCATGGACCCATGCTATATGACGCAATATTGACAGTGTAAAGATTTCGCTTGACCAGCGCGACAAACCACTCTATGTCATCTTTACGATGTAAAGATAGGGAGGGATCCGTCGTGCAGCAGGCCGCCGTCACCGAGCGCCGCAACAATCTCGCGCCGATTCCTTTCGAGGCCGACGCGCCCTTCCTGAAGATCGTCGGCGAATTGCCGCGCGATCTGAACGGGGTGCTCTACCGCAACGGCCCCAATCCGCAGTTCGACTCCCCCGGCGCGCACTGGTTCGTCGGCGACGGCATGCTGCACGCCTTCCATCTCGAGAACGGCCGCGCCAGCTACCGCAACCGCTGGGTCCGCACGCCGAAATGGCTGGCCGAGCATGATGCCGGCCGTGCGCTGTTCGGCGGCTTCGGCCGCAAGCTGGCGGATGCGCCGAAAGACCTTACCGATGGCGGCGTCGCCAACACCAACATCATCTTCCACGCCGGCAAGCTGCTGGCGCTGGAAGAAGCGCACCTGCCGACCGAGATCGAGCCGGGCACGCTGGCAACGCGCGGCTATCACAATTACCAGGGCCGCGTCGCCGGCAGCTTTACGGCGCATCCGAAGGTCGATCCCGTCACCGGCGAGCTCGTGTTCTTCGGCTACAACGCCGCGGGGCCGCTGACGTCCGCCCTCTCCTACGGATCGATCGACGCCTCCGGCAAGGCGACGCGTTTCGAACGGTTCGAGGCGCCCTATGCCAGCATGGTGCACGACTTCATCGTCACGGCGAACCACGTGCTGTTTCCGATCCTGCCCATTACCGGCAGCATGGAGCGCGCGATTAGCGGACGGCCGCCCTATGCGTGGGAGCCGGACAAGGGCGCCTATGTCGGCGTGATGAAGCGTAGCGGCACGGCGAAAGACATCGTCTGGTTTCGCGGCGAGGCCTGCTACGTCTTCCACATCATGAATGCCTGGGAGGATGGTGACCGCATCGTTGCCGACGTCATGCAGTTCGAGGAGGCACCGCTGTTTCCGCATCCTGACGGGCGGCCGACCGATCCGGAGAAATCGCGCGCCCGCCATTGCCGCTGGACGTTCGATCTCGCTGGCAATACCGACCGCTTCCAGCAGACTTATCTGGACGATCTCACCGGCGAATTCCCGCGCATCGACGATCGCCGTGCCGGGCTGAAGAGCCGTCACGGCTGGTACGCCTGCGCCAATCCGAAGCTGCCGATGTTCGGCGCGCTGTCGGGCATCGTCCATGTCGACGGCAACGGCAAACGGCTCGGCCATTATCTGCTGCCGGCCGGCGACACCATCTCCGAGCCAGTCTTCGTCGAACGGTCGAAGGACGCAGCCGAGGGCGACGGCTGGCTGCTCGCCGTGGTCTGGCGCGCGCGGGAGAACCGCAGCGACCTCGCCGTGTTCAATGCCACCGATGTCGAGGCCGGTCCCGTCGCGCTGGTCCAGCTCGGCCACCGCGTGCCGGACGGCTTTCACGGCAATTGGGTGGGTGCGGCGTAGCGCGCCACCGACGGACAGAGGAGTTTCACATGCAGATGCCCTCGCTCACCGCGGACTGTCTGGTCGTCCTCGCTCTGGCCTGCGCTGCGCTCGCATTCCAGGCGATCCGGCTGCGGCGGAGCAGCCAGACCATCTTCAACGGCGGCATCCTGCTCGCCCTGGGCCTGTTGGCGGCCTCCGCACTGCCGCTCCTGGCGCGCCTGCCCTGGGCGGAATTGACCGAGGAGGCCTCCGACCAAGCCGTTGCAGCGCTTCATCTCTTAGAGGTCGCCTACGTCATTTTGACACTGTAAAGATTTCGCTTGACCCGGCGCCGCGCCCGAACTATTGATCTTTACATCGTAAAGATTGGCCAGACCGAGGCGGCCCATGGCGATTTTCCTGATCCTTGCGCCCTATGGCGCCTTCACGTTCCTGATGCTGGTGACGTCGGCCACTTCAAGCGTGTTCGCGGCCGCCGCGATCTGCCTCGCCACCATCGCAATCGATGTCGCGCGCGGCCGCTCCGTGAAGATCCTGGCCGCGGGTTCGGCGATCGTGTTCGCCGCCATCGGTCTTTACCTCGCCCTGATCGACCCCGCGCTCGGCACGCTCGGCGTCAAGCTGTCGGTCGATATCGGCGTCTTCGTCATCTCGCTCGGCTCGATGCTGGTCCGCCGTCCGTTCACGCTGCAATATGCGCTTGAAGCGGTCCCGGCCGAAACCGCGGCGATGTCAGGCTTCCTCACGGCCAACTACGTCATCACCGGCGCGTGGACCGCGGCCGCTTTGTTGATGGCGACCGCCAACATCGCCCTGCTCTACTTCCCCGGCCTGCCGCTGTGGTCGAGCCTCGCGGTCGCCTTCGCCGCCCGCAACAGCGCCATCTACTTCACAAAATGGTACCCCGAGTATCGCCAGATCAAGTACGGTACGGCCGCCCGCGCACTGCCCCACGCCCACTGAAGACAGGACAGACGATGAAAGACGTATTCCGCCGGCTCGTCTCTGATTTCCTTTCCACCATCGTCTTCCTGGTGATCTATCTCGCGACCGACAACGTCATCCTCGCAACCGCCGTCGCCATCCTCGGCGCCATCGGCCAAGTGGTGTGGTCGCGCATCAAGGGCCAGACCCTGGGCTACATGACCTG
This sequence comes from Bradyrhizobium sp. 18BD, assembly GCF_054185225.1. Lineage (NCBI taxonomy): Bacteria > Pseudomonadati > Pseudomonadota > Alphaproteobacteria > Hyphomicrobiales > Nitrobacteraceae > Bradyrhizobium > Bradyrhizobium sp. 18BD. The sequence goes on from NZ_JAVAYL010000020.1 coordinate 160,895, forward strand.
GGCAAGCCTCGGCCTCGTCATCGTGCTCGGCGGCGCAACGCTGCTCACCCACGACCCGCGCTTTGTGCTGGCAAAGCCTGCGATCGGACATGTCGCGATCGGCATCATCATGCTCAAGCGCGGCTGGATGCTGCGCTATCTGCCCGCGATCGTGACCGAGACCATTCCGGAATACGTCACCGTCGCGGGCTACGCCTGGGCCGCGCTGATGTTCGCGCTCGCCGCAGGCACCGTCGCCGTCGCCATGACCGGCGACATGAAGCTGTGGGCCTTCTATATTTCGGTGGTGCTGATCGGCGCGAAAGTCCTTGCGTTCGCCATCCAGTACGTTGCCTTCCGCCTCCTGGTCGGCAGCCGCATGCGCGCTGCCGCCCGCGCCTGAGGCCGCGTCAAAGAGAGCGTTAGGCACGCCGCGCGAGTTGGGTTATAGGCGTTGCCGGCTAGCCCCCGCGGATTGTCGCGAGGCGCTGGGAAAAAAATGGGAGACGCGAATGGCCGTGGACGGCAACTGGACTCTGACCATGACGACGCCCATGGGCGAGCGCACGGCGACGCTGAGCCTGACGGCCGCGGGCGGTACACTCACGGGCACGCAGGGTGCGGAAGGCAATACCGCCGAGATTTTCGACGGCACCGTCAGCGGCGACGCCGTCAACTGGAAAGTCTCGATCACGAATCCGATGCCGTTGACGCTCGAGTTCATCGGAACGGTGTCCGGCGACAGCATGAGCGGCGAGATGGGTATCGGCCCGATGGGCAGCTTCCCGTTCACCGGCGCGCGCGCCTAAGGTCCGCGCGGCATCCATGCGTGCGCTCCGTCTCATCGCGGCGGTGATCCTGTGTGCCGCGACACAAGCGGCGCGCGCGGATGACACTGAACCGGCGTGGCGCGCAAGCGCGCTCGCCATGGTGCCGGCAGGCTATGTCGCAGGCCTTGCCTACCGGACTGACGGCGCGACCGGCTACCTCGCCGTCTATCCCGCGACGTCGAACGATCCGAAGACACCGGCAAGCGTGTTCGCTGCGCGCCAGTCGCTCGTGGTCACGCTTACACCGGATGCGACGCGCGCACTCTCGGCCGAACTGAAGCCGCGCACCGCGCCGGACCCTAATAACGACGATACTGAATTCGCAAAATGGCACGCCGATCTTGCGGCGAAGCGCGCAACGCTGCCTGAGGGCACCGAGCCCTGCGATCTCGGCGCCTGGTCGATCGACAAGGATCCTGCTGGACTCAACGTCCGCGCCGAGCCGTCAGTGAAGGCGCGCGTGCTCGGCACCCTGCCTCCGCCCTACAAGCTCAAGCTCGGCGGCGCCGAGAACACCCCTGATGGCGGCTGGCTGACCGAATTCCGCATCATCGGCTTCAAGGACGGCTGGTTTCTGATCGAAGGCGCCAAGCCTCCGGGCAAGGATTACGAGGACGAGAAGCGATATCCGCGGAGCGCACCGAAGCCTTACGCGGGCCGCGGCTGGGTCGCCTCCAACAAGGTCGGCGCGAATTACGCCAATGGCGCCACGCGCACGGGCGGCCTGTTCCAGGCGCCGTTCGTCGATGCCAAATGGACGCCCGCGCAGCGCGAGCTTGGCGGGGCGATCGACACCGACGGCGGCCCGAAACGCATTTTTGCTTGCAGCGGAATCTGGGGCCTGGTCGAAAGCGAGGACAACGTCCGCGGCTGGTGGCGCGCGCTCTGCTCGAACCAGGTTACGAATTGCAGTTAGCTCGTTCATCTCCCTCTCCCCGCTCGCGGGGCCGCGACGAGCTACGCTCACTCTGAGAGGGTAGGGATGAGGGGCAGTCTCCGCGAGGGCGGTGGCAGTTGGACTCCTGGAGAGTCCCCTCACCCGGACTTTGCGCCACGCGCAAAGTCCGACCTCTCTTCGCAAGCGGGGCGAGGTGAAGAGCTAGCCCAGATTCAACTCCTTGAAGAAATCGTTCCCCTTGTCATCGATGATGATGAACGCGGGGAAGTCGACGACTTCGATGCGCCAGATCGCTTCCATGCCGAGCTCGGGATATTCGAGCACCTCGACCTTCTTGATGCAGTGCTCGGCGAGGTTCGCAGCCGCACCGCCGATCGAGCCGAGATAGAAGCCGCCATACTTCTTGCAGGCTTCGCGCACGGCGGGCGCACGGTTGCCCTTGGCCACCATCACCATCGAACCACCGGCGGCCTGGAACTGGTCGACGAAGGAATCCATGCGGCCCGCGGTAGTCGGACCGAACGCGCCGGAGGCGTAGCCCTCGGGCGTCTTGGCCGGGCCGGCGTAATAGACCGGATGGTTCTTGAAGTAATCCGGCAGCGGCTCGCCCTTCTCCAGCCGCTCGCGCAGCTTGGCATGGGCGCTATCGCGCGCGACGATCATGGTGCCGGTCATCGACACCCGCGTCTTGATCGGGTTCTTCGAGAACGTCGCCAGGATGTCCTTCATCGGCTGGTTGAGGTCGATCTTGACGACCTCACCGCCGAGCGACTCCTCGACCTGCGGCAGATACTGCGCGGGGTTATGCTCGAGCTCTTCGAGATAGACACCGTCCTTGGTGATCTTGCCAAGCACCTGGCGGTCGGCCGAGCACGACACGCCGAGCCCGATCGGCAGCGAGGCGCCGTGGCGCGGCATGCGGATCACGCGGACGTCGTGGCAGAAATACTTGCCGCCGAACTGCGCGCCGACGCCGAGCGACTGCGTCATCTTGTGGATTTCCTTCTCCATCTCGACGTCGCGGAAGGCGTTGCCGTCGGGCGAGCCGTGGGTCGGCAGCGCGTCGAGATAGCGGGCGGAAGCGAGCTTCACCGTCTTCATGCAGAGCTCGGCCGAGGTGCCGCCGATCACGATGGCGAGGTGATAAGGCGGGCACGCCGCGGTACCGAGGGTGAGGATCTTCTCCTTCAGGAACGCGAGCAGCCGGTCCTTGGTCAGCACCGAGGGCGTGGCCTGGAACAGAAAGCTCTTGTTGGCGGAGCCGCCGCCCTTCGCCATGAACATGAACTTGTAGGCCGAATCTACTTCTGAAGAGCCGCCCTCGGCGTAGATCTCGCACTGCGCCGGCATGTTGTTGGCGGTGTTCTTCTCCTCGTACATCGAGAGCGGTGCGACCTGCGAGTAGCGCAGATTGCGACGCAGGTAAGCATCGCGCGCGCCTTCCGACAGCGCCGCCTCGTCGTCACCGTCGGTGATGACGTTGCAGCCCTTCTTGCCCATGATAATCGCGGTGCCGGTGTCCTGGCACATCGGCAGCACGCCGCCGGCCGCGATGTTGGCGTTCTTCAGAAAGTCGAGCGCGACGAACTTGTCATTGGGGCTCGCTTCGCCGTCCTCCAGGATCGCGCGGAGCTGCTTCAGATGGCCCGGACGCAGATAGTGGTTGATGTCGCCAAAAGCCGCCTCCGACAGCGCCCGCAGCGCCTCGCGCGAGACCACCAGCATGTCCTTGCCCAGGACCTTCTCGACCCGGACACCCTCGGATGTGATCTTCTTGTAGGGCGTCTCGTCCTTGCCGAGCGGGAACAGCGGAGTGTGCTTGTAGGGCGGAACGGGCTTTGCGGGATCGGGGAAGGCGGTGGGAGCGTTCATGGAGCGAATCTCGGGGTTTTGGAGCCCTTGCGGGCCTCTAAGCATAGAAACGTTCTAAGCTTTTTTGCTATAAAGGGAAGGGTATCTATTTTAGGCTGTTGGCCTCCCCTACACCCGAACTAAGTTGCACTCAGCAGCGCATACAATCGATGGCTCGGGCGTTCTGAGAATGATAGCGTTCTACTAGCGGAGGCGGGACGGCTCCGGCCGGCTGTCAGATGGGGGGGGCGCAATCTGTGTCGATCACGTTGAAGAACTTGAACATTGGGAAAGTAGATGGGAAGCACGAGTATCTCACACCTCGGAACGACCGAGACAGGCACTTTTTTGACGCCTATCTAATTCCACAGTCAGTAGAGCCGGCCCGATTTAGCAACGATGATATATTTCTGATCGAAGGATTTCGAGGCACAGGTAAGACGTCTTTGCTGCGATGGTTCGCCGAAGAATGTCGCAAAGCCGGCGCGTATACAGACTTTATCCTATTCAAATCCGATCTGACAGAACAACAGCGGCTCCAAATTTCAACCGAAGTGGGCATAAGCTGGGTCGACATTGACGCGAAGCGAATGGAGGTCTCGCAGGATTTCAAGACGGCCTGGAAATGGTTCATCCACCACAAGATCGGCGAGACAATCAAGAAGGAGCCAGGCCTAGCGATAGGGTCTAAACTCGAAACCTATCTCAAGCTTCTCGGCCTTCAAGATCCGACGGTCTTTTCGAAAGTAATCGGCTTCCTCCCGAAATTAGAAGGGGCACATGTAACCGTTAAGGCGGATGCGTCGTTCTTTCAGGCTGAACTGGGCGGCGACTTCAAACCCAACGGGTCGACCGGAAAAACAACGTTGGATGCCCTAGCTCGTCGTCTGGACACAATTTTTGTCGATCTGACATTTGTTAAGCCCCTCTATCTCTTTTTCGATGAGCTTGAGGTCTTCTTTCATAGCCTTGAGCAATATCATCGCGACCAACGGATGGTACGCGATCTAATATTTTCGGTAGCCGCGATTAATGATCTTTGTCGACGAGCGGATTCATCCGTGCATATCTTGGCTGCCGTGCGATCCGAGGTTGTCGATGGCATGGGCCCGCTCGGGCAAGAAGTAGACCGCCTGATCCACGACAAAGGATTCAATCTCGCTTGGTATATGGCGAGGCGATCCCTTCATCACCCATTGGTAGAGGTTATCCGAAGAAAAATCGATTCATCGAAGAGAGCACTCGGCGTCCAAGCCACGGCGAATTCCATTGAGGAGTTCTTTCCGCAAAACATCAACGGACAGACGATTGATGCATTTCTTCTCGACCGATCATTTTACAAGCCTCGCGATCTCGTATGGCGGCTATCCATCGCACAGAAGCAATACCCAGAAGCCACAAAATTTTCCATCGACGTTCTAACCGAAACTGAGGTCGACTATTCTGCGAAAATGTGGGATGAAATAAAGTACGAATTGAGTGCAAGCTACTCTACTTCGGACATCGACGTGATTGAGATGGTCATCGCGGGGTCATCATCCGCATTCCAACTTGACGACATTGATCGACGCTTTGAAACATTGGCTCGAGAGTCTTCGAACGCGCAAAAATTGCTGAGCCGCCGGTCCGCGAAAGAGATACTTTCGGACCTATATCGATTAGGAGCCATAGGCAACGTATTCCGCGCAGGAACGACTGCAGACAAAGTACGGAATCGATGGGCATTTCGAGGAGATCCTAATCTTTTGCTCGACAAGCGAATGACGATTCACCCTTCGCTTTACAAACGCCTTTCTGCAATAGCGCCTCGACGACGGGGTAAACGGTGACGGTGAGCGGCGCTAACGCCATACAAAGCTCACCGGTCTGAAGCTCTTGCGTGAGGCGAGCGCTCAGGCTCTTATGAGGTCGAAGAGGCTTTTCATCATGATTTTCAAACTGAACCTCCGCGGCGCGATTCTGGTCGCCGCCGCCATCACCGGCCTTGTGACCCTCGCCACACCCGCACGCGCCGACCGCTGCGACGACAGCGCCAAGGAGCTGGCCAACCAGGTCGATCGCCTCAAGGTGAACTTTCGCGCCGGCAACGTCGTCTATCTGACGCACCCGGCGGCCAAGGAGCTGTCGGTCGGTTGCCGCGGCGACAAATATTCCATCGAGCTCTATGCCAAGGGCGACCGCAAGCCGACGCCGGAATTCTTCGCGCTGGTGGGGTCGATGGCGGCGATCGTCTTCACCGTCACCAAGGACGACACCACGACAGGCGCGACGCGCTGCCTGAAGCGGATGGGCCTCTTGCGCGGCGACAAGATCACGATGCGCTACCGGCGGCTCAACATGGAATGCACCCGCACCAAGACGGATGCGTCCATCGCGATCACGCGCGGCAAGGACGAGTAGAAAAGGTTTCCTCGCCACGAGCGCGGCGCCCCCAGCATCGCGACGCCGCCCACCACACACGCCGTCATTGCGAGCGTAGCGAAGCAATCCAGACTGTCTCCGCGGAAAGACTCTGGATTGCTTCCAGCAATGACGGGGAGAGATTTGTCGTCGTCCTCACACGGCGCGGATGAGGCGTAAGAACAACCTCTCCCCCTGCACCAATTCCCTCGCATTTTAATGATTGCCTTGAAGGAAATTTCGCGCCTCGCGGGCCAGGGTCAATTGTTTCCATGTGTGAGGATTTGTGGATGAGCGTTTCCACCGTTGCGCCGCCGCCGATCGTGGTGCCGAGCTACGACACGACCAAGCAGCAGGACGACCAGACCAAGACTAGGGATGCCGACCCGACCTACAAGCCGCAGCCGCCCGCGCCGCTGCCGCCGGGCCAGGGCACGCGGATCGATCAGCTCGCCTGATAGGCCCCGCCGGAGATGAAACGCCCGATCCGTTCGATCGGGCTTTTCGCGTGTCCGGCCGCATCTTCGCCGGATAGCGGGGCCAGTATCGTGCGCGGCTGAGCTGAGACCTGCGCATGATTGCAAAACTGCTGCTGCAGAACACGATCACCACCGTCGGCATGGGCGCATTGCTGTTCGCGTGCGCCGGAACGATGCACTGGCCTTCGGCCTGGGTGTTCCTCGGCACCTGCGCGCTGCTCGGTCCGCTCTGCGGCTGGTGGCTCTACCGGATCGATCCCGCACTGCTCGCCGAACGTCTGCGGCCGGTCCTGCAAAAGGATCAGCCGGGCGCCGACAAGGCCTTCATGATCGTCTTCGCCGTCGCGATGCTGGCCTGGCTGGTTGCGATGGGGCTCGACCGGCGTTCGCAATCCTCCGACGTGCCGGTCGCGGTGCAGATGCTCGGCCTCGTGCTATTCGTGTACTCGACGCTGTTCATCCTGTGGGTGTTCCGCGAGAACTCGTTCGCGGCGCCCGTGGTGAAGCTGCAGGCCGAGCGCGCGCAGCGCGTGATCTCGACCGGGCCTTACGCCCATGTGCGCCATCCCATGTACAGCGGCATGGTGCTGTTCTTCGCCGGCGTGCCGCTGCTGCTGGGCTCGTGGTGGGGCCTGGTGATAGTGCCTGTGATCATCGCCTTGTTTGCGATCCGCATCGGCATCGAGGAGCGCACACTGCGCGATGGCCTGCCGGGCTATTCCGACTATGTGACGCGCGTGCGCTATCGCCTGCTGCCCGGCGTGTGGTGAGTGGCCATCACGCAAACCGGTATCCACTTCGCTCGGAAACGCTTTAGCTGTCCAACTCTTTGTAACGGCGAAAGATGCCCTGCTCGTTGAAGGGAATCCGGCGCTCGCTCGCAAGGTAGGCCTTGATGTTCGGCCGCGCGGCGATGCGATCGTGCAGGCCGACGAGGCCGGGAATATCCTTCTCGAACACCTTCATGCGCTTGGGGAACGCATAACGCAGTCCGGCGACGATCTGGAACAGCGAGAGGTCGACATAGGTGAGCTTGCGGCCGGTGACGTAGGTGCCGCCATTGTCGTCGAGAAGCTGCTCGAAATAGCCGAGATATTTCGGCACGCGCTCGTCCCAAAACTCCGCCGTGCGCTTCTTCGACGGCGCCTTCTGGTCTTCGTAGTACATCGAAGGCCCAAGCGGATGATGGGTGTCGTGGATCTCGACCACGAGATCGGTGATGGTGAGCTGAAGCTGGTGCACCCAGAGTTTGCCCGCCTCCGTCTTCGGCGCCAGCCCATGGCGGCTGCCGAGATAGAGCAGGATGTTGGCGGTCTGGCCGATGACGAGCTTGCCGGCTTTCAGGAACGGCGGCGCAAAGGGCGGCGTGCCCTTGTGGGCGTCCATCATCTTCATCATCGCACCGGAGCCGCGCGGACCGCGTGCGACGTCGACGTAAGCCGCCCCCGCCTCCTCCAGCGCCAGCCGCACATATTCGCCGCGGCCCTGGATCTCGGGCCAGTAGTAGAGCTCGTATTTCATGGGAGAGGTCCGTGAGCGTGGATGCGTCAGGACCAATGTAGCATGTGGCTACGGGTTCCGTCAGGGTGAGGGCGGAACCCTCTCGCAACACACTCCGTCATTGCGAGCGAAGCGAAGCAAGCCAGTGTCTTTCCACGGAGGCAGTCTGGATTGCTTCGTCGCTCCGCTCCTCGCAATGACGAAGGAGAGAGCCTCAGTTCGCGGCAAAACAATACAGCAGGCCGTCGCCGCCGGTGCTCTTCAGATCGGCCTGCGAGCAGCCGCCGTCGGGGCCGCGCGAGGGGTGCGAGCTGTTCCACGATTTTGACGGCTCGTCGTCGCGCAGGCCCTGGCGATCGGCATGGCCGACGACTGCTGAGCCTTGCGTGCTCGACGTCCAGTTCTTGCAGGTCTTGTCGTCGCCCGCGGCAAAGGCGGTGCCGTCCGGTTGCGAGCCCGTGAGGATGTCGTGCCGGTTCGGCGTGTCGCCGCGGCCGTTGATGACCTCGCCCTTCTCGCTGAGCGCGGTCTGCTTGGTGAGATTGTTGCTAGCGCCGTGCAGATCGGCGACGTCCTTGGCGATCACCGCGCCCTTGGCGTTCTGCCACGGTCCCTTACCGATACGGTCCTTGGCGTTGACGGCCGGCTTGCCGTCGGCGGCCTGCGTCGACAGATAGGCGCGCCAGGTCTTGGCGCCGGCGCCGCCGGCCTGCGCCAGCTTCTGGCACTGCGCATCGGCGCCCTCGAGGCCACCGAGATCGGCGCCCTTGCCCGGGCCGTTGGAGGTCACGAAGAACGTCATGTCGGCCGACTGCGCCTGTGCCGATGGCGCCGCAAGCAAGGCCATCGCCACCGCGAGGCCTGATATCGTCACGGATCTCTCGATACGGATCATCTTGTCCTCCCGATTGTGTTTTTGTTGGCCGCCTGATTTCAACCCGACGTGCGCCCGCTTATTCCGATGCCGCGATGCGAGAGACCCAAAAGAAAAAGGCGCCGTGCTGGAAGCACGACGCCCTGGTTTCTGATGGTCGGATGCGATCAGTTGGTCTGCTGGATCGCCGAGAGTTCCCAAGAACCGCCCGGACGGCGGGCGAAGGTCCAGACTTCGGTCACCTCGCCCGGCTGCTCGCTGCCGGCGACAACCGCGCCGGTGTTGCGGTCTACCGTCTTGTCGGTGAGCGCGAAGCGCAGCGCCACCGTGGCGTATTCGGTCTCGCCTTCGCGCCAGGCTTCCGCGAGGTCGCCCTGCAGCAGCTTCACGTTGCTGGTCTTGTTGACGACGTTGCGCGCGCGGTTCTGGTTAAGGTCCTGCTCGAGATAGGAGACCATCTCCGGCGTCGCGAGCGTGTGCAGCTTGGCCACGTCCTCGTTCGACCACGCGGTCTGGACTTCGCCGAGCAGGCGCTCGAACGCCTCATAGTCATCCGGCTTGATCTCGAGCGGCGCGTTGTTGGCGCCGCCGAAGCCGAAGCCACCGAGGCCGCCCCCAAGACCGCCGCCGAGGGCGCTGCGATAGTTGGTCTGCGGTCCGGGACCGTTGCCTGCGTCAGCATTGGCATAGGCCGCCTGCGGGGCATGACGGCGCTGCCACCAAGACATCACCAGCCGCACCACGAACACCACGAGCACGATCTGGATGATCAGGCCCAGGATCGACGACAGGCCGCCGAGGCCACCGAACAGGCCGCCACCGAACAGCATGCCGAGCAGACCTGCGCCGAGGAAGCCGGCCGCAAGGCCGCCCATGAAGCCGCCGGCGCGGCCGAACAGGCCGCCGCGCGCGGGCGCAGCCGCGGCCGAATTCATGCCTGCACCCGGCTGGGTGTAGGTGCGGTTGAACTGGGAGGCCGAGCCCGGCGCAGTCGTGGTCGACGGCGGCGCCGAATAGGTGCGCGAGCCGCGCGAACCCGACGACATGCCGCCACCGACCCGCGCGTCGGCGGACGAGATGGCGAGCGCGGTCGGCAGCGCAAGCGCCAGCACGACGGCAATCGTCTTGAAGAGAGAGCGGGAGCGTTGCGAGAAAGTCATTTGCGTTTCCCAAATCCCCGGCATGGGGATGTGCCCCTAACATGGGCAGACTTCCCGAAAAGTGAAGACGGTTTCGGAACTTGTGGCTGCGGCCCTCAGTCGCGGGGATGTGGCAAAAGCCCATATTTGGCGGGGGTTTGGCCGGGTGGGTGGGGGAACCGTGGTCGCCGGTTACCGGCGGCTTAACGGCGGGATTTCAGCTTTTTCCCCGCGTGATTGCAGGCCAAGCTCTCTCACCACCGTCATTGCGAGGAGCGAAGCGACGAAGCAATCCAGAGTGTTTCCGCGGAGAAATTCTGGATTGCTTCGCTTCGCTCGCAATGACGGAGCGGCGCGCCGACTCTCGCCCTCACCCCTGCTTCGTCATCGTCTCCTTCACCGCAGCCACGAGCTGGCTGAGCGTGAATGGCTTTGGCAGGAAGTCGAACTGCTGGCCCTCGGGCAAGCTCTTCTCGAAGGCGTCCTCGGCATAGCCGGAGACGAAGATGAACTTGATGTCGGGGTTCTTCTCGCGCATCGCCTTGAGCAAGGTCGGGCCGTCCATCTCCGGCATCACGACATCGGAAACGACGAGATCGATCGCGCCGCTCTGCTCTTCCAGCACCTCCATGGCCTCGACGCCGTTCTCGGCCTCGACCACGGTGTAGCCGCGCGAGCGCAGGCCGCGAGCGTTGAGCGCGCGCAGGCCCTCTTCGTCCTCGACCAGCAGGATGGTGCCCTGCCCGGTGAGATCGGTGCGCGGCTTGGCTTCCGCTGCGGCGGGTGCAGCTTCCTTCGCGGCGCCATTGGCCGCGCTGACCGCGGCTGCGGGCTGCTCGACCTGCACCTCCGGCTCGGCATGATGGCGTGGCAGGAAGATGTGGAACGAGGTGCCCTGCCCCGGCTCGGAATCCACGTAGATGAAACCGCCGGTCTGCTTGACGATGCCGTAGACGGTGGAGAGACCGAGGCCGGTGCCCTTGCCGACTTCCTTGGTCGAGAAGAACGGCTCGAAAATCTTGTCGCGGATGTCGGCGGGGATGCCGGTGCCGGTGTCGGCGACCTCGATCCGCACATAGTCCGCGGCCGGCATGCCCTTGTAGGCGAGCTTGCCGGCGTCATCAGTCGTGACGTTGGCGGTGCGGATGATCAGCTTGCCGCCGTCAGGCATGGCATCGCGCGCGTTCACCGCGAGATTGACGATCACCTGCTCGAACTGGGAGACGTCGACCTTGACCGGCCAGAGGTCGCGACCGTGGATCAGGTCGAGCTTGACCTTCTCGCCGATCAGGCGGCGCAGCAGCATGGTGAGATCGCTCAAAGCATCGCCGAGATCGAGCACCTGCGGCCGCAGCGTCTGGCGCCGCGAGAACGCCAGCAGCTGGCGCACCAGCGTCGCAGCACGCGTCGCGTTCTGCTTGATCTGCATGATGTCCTGGAACGACGGATCGGTCGGCTTGTGCGCGTTCAGCAGGAAGTCGTTCGCCATCATGATGGCGGAGAGCACGTTGTTGAAGTCGTGGGCGATGCCGCCGGCGAGCTGGCCAACCGTCTCCATCTTCTGCGACTGGTTGATCTGGTTCTCCAGCGCGCGCCGCTCGGTGGTCTCAAGCATGTGCACGATGGCGGCTTCCGCGTCGTTCTCGGCGGCGTCCACCGGCGTGACGAAGAACTGGCCCCAGCGTTCCTTGGCGCCTTCGAGCGCGACCTCGACCGGCGCAACGTCGGCCTGGCCTTCGGCGGCCTGGTTGATCGCCGCGATCAGGAGGTGACGGTCGCGCGAATTGACGGCGCGGAAGATCGACTTGCTGGCGCTGTCGAGCCCGAGCGCCTGCCCGAGCTTGGCATAGCGCGCATTGGCCCGCACGACGTTGCCGCTGCGGTCGACCGTCGCGATCGCCATCGGCGTGTGGTCGAAGAAGCGCATGAAGCGCACTTCGGCGGCCCGATCGGGATCGCTGCGCTCGTCGCGGGCGCGGCTGATGACCAGCGTGCGCGACGGCCCCGGCGCACCGTCGGCGCCGAAAGCGAGCTTGTGATAGAGCCGCACCGGCATGGTCTTGCCGGTCCGCATCCGCAGGTCGATGTCGAAGACTTCGGTCTTCACCTCGCCCGGCACCGCCACGATCGAGGTGAGCAGCGAAGCGCCGTCGCCGGAGACGATGTCGGTGAGCTTCAGGCCGCCCGAGCCGATCTCGGCGAGGTCATAGTCGAGCCAGTTCGCCAGGGTCGCATTGACATAGGCAAGCTCGCCTGCCGGATTGACCGAGAAGAAGCCGCACGGCGCGTGATCGAGATATTCGATCGCGTGCTGGAGCTCCTGGAACACGTCTTCCTGGCGCTCGCGGTCGCGCGTGATGTCGGCGATCGACCACACCGCGTATTTGGCCTCGCGCTTGCCGGTGCCGAGCGGCCGGACGCGCATGCGCAGCCAGCGGCCCTGGCTGCCGTCCTGGCCGGAGATGCGCACCTCCTCCTGCTGCCGCTTGCCCTCGCGGGCGGCCTTGAGCAGGCGGAACACGGCTTCGGAGACATCGGGATTGCCGATGAAGACGCGCTCGACCGGGCGCACCTCCTGCGGGCCTGAGGCGCCGGTCAGGGTCAGATAGGCCGCATTGGAGTAGACGATATGGCCGCGCGGATCGGTCACCGCGAGGCCGTCGAAATCGTGGTCGGCGATGCGCCCCATCACGGGATCGTCGAGATTGCGGTCGACGAAGCGGATGATGCCGGCGGCAAAGGCGAACAGGCTGAACAGGCCGACCATCGCCAGCACGGCCAGAATTCCGAGGATATAGGGCTGCGCCTGCGCGCGCCCGAGCGTCATCAGCCCGACGGCGACGGCGACGAGGCCGGCGGCCACCAGCAGCACCAGCGCAATGCTGCCCGAGCGCGGCGACGGCTCGTGCGCCGCAACGGGCTCGCGTGTGAGGTCGTGGTCGGTCTCAGCAGTCATCTCGAGCTGGCGCAGCCTGTTGGCAGAGAATCAACGCGCCGCCGCGCGCACGGGGCCTTCCCTGCCTCATCAGGACCCGCAGGCGCAAGGGCAGCAAGGCTGAAAGGTACGCTGATTCCCAGTTTACGGCCATTTCCGGTACTTTTCGGGGGTTTTATCCGCGCCCGGCGCGGAATCCCTGTTTCAGCCGCATGACGTAGCCGATGACTTCGGCGACCGCGTGGTAGTGCTCGGTGGGGATTTCCTGGTCGATGTCGACGGTGGCGTAGAGCGCACGGGCCAGCGGCACGTTCTCGACGATCGGGATGTCGTGCTCGCGCGCGATCTCCCGGATCTTGAAGGCGAGATTGTCGACGCCCTTGGCAACGCAGATCGGCGCCGACATGCCGCGCTCGTAGGACAGCGCCACCGAATAGTGGGTAGGGTTGGTGATGATCACGGAGGCCTTGGGAACCGCCGCCATCATGCGCTTCTTGGCACGCTGCTGCCGCAACTGCCTGATCTTGCCCTTGATGTGCGGGTCGCCTTCGGACTGCTTGAACTCTTCCTTGATCTCCTGGAGCGACATCTTCTGCCGCTGGAACCAGCTGCGGTACTGGAAGAAATAGTCGCCGATCGCGATGATCGCGAGCGCGGCGACCACCGCACCGAGCAGGTGGATGGTCATGCTGGTGGTGGCGCCGAGCATGGAGGCCGGGTCGAGCCTGACCATCGCCTCCATGCGATGCCGTTCCGGCCACAGCACCACGGTCATGACCACGCCGAGCACGACCAGCTTGCCGAGCCCCTTGAGGAAGTTCGCCGCAGCCTGCTTGCCGAAGATGCGCTTGAAGCCCTCGGCGGGCGAGAGCTTGCTGAATTTGGGTTTGAGGGATTCGGCCGACCACACCAGGCGATGCTGGAGCATGTTGCCGGCAATCGCCACCAGCACCAGCATCAACAGCGGCACGCCGATCGCCGCGAGCACGGCGAATTCGATCTGCTGCATCAATGCGAGCAGAGCCCTGCCGTCGGTCTTGATCATCCAGGAATTGGCGAGCAGGTTGCGCATCGGCGTCAGCAGCCCGCCGCCGACCGAACCCGAGAAGGTCGAGACCACGAGCGTGCCGCCCGCGATCATGAACCAGGTGTTGATCTCCTGGCTCTTGGCGACGTCGCCGCGTTCGAGCGCGTCGTCAAGACGCTTTTGTGTCGGGTCTTCTGTTTGACTCTCTGGATCGTTGTCTTCCGCCATCGATCACCTATTTCAGCGGCATCATCTGGTGCATGACACCGATGAAGTAATCCAGATACGTGCCCATCATCGCGGTGAGCACCACGGCGAGCACCAGGAAGCCGGCGAAGATCGACAGCGGCACGCCGACGAAATAGACCTGCATCTGCGGCATCAGCCGCGCCAGCACCCCGAGCCCGATATTGAAGACGAGGCCGAACACCAGGAACGGGCCGGAGAGCTGCAGGCCGAGCCGGAACGCGGCGGCAAAGGCGCGCGTCGCCAGCGAGGCGACATCGCCGCTCGACATCGTCTCGCCCGGCGAGAAGATCGTGTAGCTGTCGTTCAGCGCCGCGATCACCAGATGATGGCTGTCGGTGGCGAACAGCAGCGTCACCCCGAGCATGGTCAGGAAGTTGCCGACCAGCACGCCCTGCTGTCCCTGCGTCGGATCGACCGAGGTGACGAAGCCGAGCCCCATCTGCTGCGCGATCACGGCCCCCGCGACCTGGAGCGCCGACAGCGTCACGCGCGCGGTCGCCCCGAGTACGATTCCGATCACGATCTCATGCAGCATCAGCACCAGCAGTGGCGCCAGCGATCCCATGTCGACCTGATAGGCGCTGCGATGCAGCGGCAGGATGATCAGCGTGAGCAGGAGCGCGATCGACAGTTTTATGCGCGTCGGGATGTTGGTCTCGCCGAGGCCCGGCAGCAGCATCACCATCGCGCCGACTCGGGCGAAGGCGAGCATGAAGGAAGCGGCGAGCGCCGGCAGCAGCGAGACGTCGATGCGCATAATCTACGCATCTTGCCTCAGCCGCCGATGATTCGCGACGAGATCCGCAGCATGTGGGCGTGGAGCGAGTCGGCCATGAACGGTAGCGCCAATAGCATCGTGGCAAAGATGGCGAGGATCTTCGGCACGTAGATCAGCGTCTGCTCCTGGATCTGCGTCAGCGCCTGGAACAGCGACACGATCACGCCGACCACGAGGCCGACCACCATCAAAGGCGACGACACGATCACGATGGTCCAGATCGCATCGCGGGCGACGTCGAGGGTCTCGGGTCCGGTCATTTGCAGAATTCCTCTATTGAACCTTCATCCCCGCCACCTCGGCGGGGAACGAATGCCCTCTCCCCTCGTCATTGCGAGCGAAGCGAAGCAATCCAGACTGCCGCCGCGGAAAGATTCTGGATTGCTTCGCTTCGCTCGCAATGACGATTGGGGCGAGCGCCAGCGCTAAAGTCAGATCGGCATCTTCATGATGTCTTCGTACGCCGCGATCACGCGGTCGCGGACCGAGACCAGCGTCGACACCGCGACGTCGGTGTCGGCGACCGCCGTCACCACGTCCATCACGTTGGCCTTGCCGGCGGCCATCGCCACCGTCTGCGCGTCGGACTTGCGGCCGGATTCCATGACGCTGCCGACCGCGTCTTTCAGCAGCGAGGCAAAGGACTGCCCGCTCGCTTCGCTGCCCTTGCCGGCACCGGCGCCGGTGTTTTCCAGCACGCGGGCGAGGTTCGCATAAGCATTGGCGGCGACTGACGGTGATGCCATGGCTCAGTTGTCCTGTTCAGGTCTTGAGGATGTCGAGCGTGCGCTGGATCATCCGGCGCGTCGCACTGATGATGTTGAGGTTGGCCTCGTAGGACCGCTGCGCATCGCGCATGTCGGTCATCTCGACCACCGAGTTCACGTTGGGATATTTGACGTTGCCGATCGTATCCGCCGCCGGATTGTTCGGCTCATATTTGACGCGGAAGTTGGACTGGTCGGGCTTGATCTTGCCGAGCGTGACGACCTGCGCATCGAGCGTGCGGTCGAGCGCCGAGGAGAAGGTCGGCACCTTGCGCCGATAGGGATCGCCGCCGGCGCTCTGCGCGGTCGAATCCGCGTTCGCAATGTTTTCCGAGATCACCCGCATGCGCCCCGCCTGCGCCCGCAGGCCAGAGGTCGCGATCGCCATCGAGCGGGCAAAGTCGCTGCTGTCATTCGCCATGATGCGGTTCCCCTAGCTCTAGCCCTTGCCGATCGCGGTCTTGAGCAGATGCAGGCTCTTCGAATAGAGCGAGGTCGCCGCCGCGTAGTCCATCTGGTTGCTGGCGGCCTTCATCATCTCTTCTTCGAGATTGACCGCGTTGCCCGCAGGACGGGTCTCGAAACCGGCATTCCTGTTCTGGTCGAATCCGGACGCCGCGCCCGACGGCTTCATGTGCGAGGCGCTGGTGACGGTCATCGCCAGCGGGCCCATCGAGCCCGTGACCGCTCCGGCCTTGTCGAGTTTCGGCTCGACCAGGTCGCGCGGGCGGAACTTGGGCGTATCGGAGTTGGAAACGTTCTCGGACAGGACGCGCTGGCGTTCCTGGTGCCATTGCATCTTGGTGCGAAGCGCCGACAGCACCGGGAGGTCGTTGATGGACATTCGTTGCGGCTCCTTCCGCCCCTTCAGGACCTCGAGGTCCGAAGCTAGGCAGAATTTGCCGCGTGTATGGTTAACAGGTCGTTAAAGACGCCGCTTCCGCCTGTCTCCCGCCGGGACACGACCTCGTGGGCCCGTGATTCTACGCGTCCAAAAGTGGCATTAACCCAACCGCTTGGCGGCGCATGTACAGGCCAAGAAGTCGTTTTGGATCGAGCGATTCATAGGTTATTAAGAGTTGGGGACGGCGAAACTTGCCGTGGGACATTAAGAAATCGCAGTTTTGGGGCATCAAGAAGCCGGTGGTTGGCGCATCTGACCATGGGCACGAACGAAGCGCCATTTGCCGGGGACAGGTATGAACGGTAGCCCTATCACCTTCATCGTCGCGTTCATCGTCGTTCTGGCGTTGATCGGCGTTGCCGCTTGGCTGGTCCGCCGATTCGCGACCACGCGGCTCGGCGCCAACACCCAGCGCGGCCGGATGCCACGCCTGGCGGTGATCGATGCCGCCGCGGTCGACGGCCGCCGGCGCCTGGTGCTGGTGCGGCGTGACAATGTCGAGCATCTCCTGATGATCGGCGGTCCCACCGACATCGTCGTCGAGCCCAATATCGTTCGCGCCGCGCCCGGCCGCGACCAGCTTCCGCAGCGCCCCAACGCCGCCGAACCGCCGCGCCTTGCGCCGATGCCGGATGCCGGCGGCTGGGCCGACGAGGCCCCGCGCCCTGAAATGCTCGATCATCCCGAGCCGCAGATGCCCGAGCCGCCGCCGCGGCCGGCACGTCCCTCCTTCGCCGACGAAGTGCGGCGGCCCGCTCCCGTCCTGGCCGAGCGCCGCAACGAGCCGCCGCTGGCCGCCTTCCCGCCCGAGCCGATGGCGCCGCGCCCCGAGCGCGAGCCGCGTCCCGAACCGATTCCGCCGCGCGTCGCCCGTAACGAGCCGCCGCTGATGCCGCGCCCGCCGCGCCAGAGCGAGCCGCCG
>NZ_JAVAYL010000187.1:0-464 GCF_054185225.1 Bradyrhizobium sp. 18BD
GGTTGTTGGAGTTGATAATGCTACCAAACTGATTAAAGACGGTCAACAGATCCGGGTGAACGGAACTGACGGATATATAGAAATACTGTAAATTGAGTGTGTATCACTTAGTAAGCGGTTCTTATGATGAATAAGAACCGCTTTGCTTTACAGGGAAAATGATGTTTGAAAGATACACGGGCAGATTCAAATATTTGTCAGTTAATGATTGTTTGAATCTCCATTGTCTGCCTCTAAGGCGTTGATGGGAAATAATTACAACTCTTCGGGAAATCCTTGCATTCCCTGGCGTTCACTTAAGCGCCATCTTTGTATTGTTAAATCATTCAAACAATTCAAACTCACAAAACAATGAAAAACTCAAATGTAAAGAATGTAGTGTTGGTACACGGAGCATTCGCCGATGGTTCAGGCTTTAAAGCGCTTTATAACGAATTAACAAAAAAAGGGTATAACGTGTCTGT
>NZ_JAVAYL010000188.1:0-464 GCF_054185225.1 Bradyrhizobium sp. 18BD
TAATTTAATTATAGATTTAATAATATTTGAAAATTAAATGGTATAATTTTCTAAGGTGAATTAAATCCTTACAGTTTCTTTACAGTGAATTAAAAGCGGAAAAAATAAAAAGAGTAATTTTATCAATACGAGTTTTTTCTTTTACATATTAAAATGGAAGTACCCTTTCAATGTATACTGACCCCTTTACAAATGGTGAAGGGATTTTTTTATTTAATAAATTAGTTTTACAAAACACATAAAATGTTAAACTCGTAAAAAAACAGGAATATCATGCAATTCCCTTTGACATTATTTTTTTTCGCGGTCATGGTGCAAAAAATCTCTTAAACTTAGACATACTGATATTACTACTCTAAAAAGGGGCATTATCAGTATGAGAAACCAAAATTTGTTTAATCTGAAACATTATTAGCCTAAAATCATCCTTCTTACAGTGAGATGGTACTTACGGTACAACTTAA
>NZ_JAVAYL010000189.1:0-464 GCF_054185225.1 Bradyrhizobium sp. 18BD
CAACACCTAAACGAACGTCTATATCAACTGATGAATCAAATTTGGTAAGGGTTAATTCCTTTACTAAAGATGACGCATCCTGTAATGAATACGATTTGTTAGCCTCAATTTTGGAGAGTGCCACTTTCTGATTTTTTGTTAATCTAGCCACTGTCTTAAACTGATTTTAATATAAATTAATTAATTCCAGGGAGCCGTACCTGATACGGTTATTCCCATACTACGGGCAGTACCTGCCACCATTTTCATGGCTGATTCAACTGTGAATGCGTTTAGATCCACCATTTTATCTTTAGCAATAGTTTCAACCTGTTCCCAATTTACATTGGCAACTTTTTTACGGTTGGGCTCTGCTGAACCACTTTTTAATCCTGTTGCTTCCAATAACTGGATTGCAACCGGAGGGGTTTTAATGATAAAATCGAAAGATTTATCAACGTAAACAGTAATCAAAACAGGCAACA
>NZ_JAVAYL010000190.1:0-464 GCF_054185225.1 Bradyrhizobium sp. 18BD
GCCGCGTCAGGTGCCGGTGTTGATGCCGGACGAACTGGTGGCCCGGCTGAAGGCGGGGCAGGATCTCGGCAAGGTCTCGGCCGTCACGCTGTCGAGCGATCCGGCCGCTGCGGTTCATGTCCGCTTCGGCCGCGACGAGCAGGGCGGACGGCCCGCCTCGCTCTATGTCGACCCCTACGACGCGCGCGTACTGGGCTCGCCGCGTGGCGAGGAATTTTTCGCGACCGTGCGCAGGCTGCATCGCTGGCTTCTCATCCCCGGTGACGCCAAGGGCTGGGGACGTCCGATCACGGGCACTGCCGCGCTCGGCCTGATCGTGATGCTGATTTCCGGCCTCGTGCTGCGCTGGCCGCGCCGCGCCAGCAGCGTGAAGATGTGGCTGAAGCCGAATCTCGCCCTCGGCGGCCGCGCCCTGCACCGGTCGCTGCATACGGTGATCGGCACCTGGGTGCTTCCGATCTATC
>NZ_JAVAYL010000191.1:0-463 GCF_054185225.1 Bradyrhizobium sp. 18BD
GGTTAGTTCTGATGTTTTTATTTTTTCGTTCAGTTCTTTGCCAGTTTCCAGGCAGTTGGAATCTGCTCCGTAAAGCAATAGCGTATCCTTGTTCAAAAGCGAAATCTCCGGCTCATCCAGAAAATCCTTTTCGGCTATCATATCACTTTTGATACTGGTTTGGTAAAACAGGTATTCATACATGCGATGGTTACGTTCCATCTGGCGTTTACCCATTTTTACCTTGGTAGTATCGGTGAAATTCTCTACGTAATGCTCCAAAAACTCACGACTGTAATCGTCAATAATACCACGTGCTTTCTCGTCCTTTGGATCTGGTGCTTCTATAACAACCAGCTTTTTTACCTTATCCGGGAAACGCAGCGCCATTTTCAGGGTGATCAATCCGCCAAAGCTGTAGCCGGCCAGGTACACCGAATCTAAGTTCAAAGCTTCCATCAGGCCGTTCAGATCATCACTCATG
>NZ_JAVAYL010000192.1:0-463 GCF_054185225.1 Bradyrhizobium sp. 18BD
TATGTATTTCATTAAAAACGATACAGACTCATTTTTGATTCATTAAAAATAGTATTTAATTATTACAAGACATAAAAATGCGCCCTCCAAAGTTGTCATTTTTAGAATGTCTACTTTGAAGGACGCATATGATTATTTACATCTCACTTACAATGTTCCATCTTCTATGAGTGAAGTAAAAATTTCATCATCAATAATAACTTCTACATTAGGATGTTTGTGGAAAATAGAAGCTGGCAATGCTTCTGACACTTCGCCTTCTAACAAAGCTTTTATTGCTTGCTGTTTATTTTTACCAAATGCTAACAATATGATCCGTTTTGCTTTCATAATAGACGACAATCCCATAGAAATCGCTTGCTTAGGTACGTCTTCTATATTTTCAAAATGTTGACTATTCGCATTAATGGTTGAAGGTATTAAATCAACAACTCTCGTTACACTTTCAAAAGATGAATATGGC
>NZ_JAVAYL010000193.1:0-463 GCF_054185225.1 Bradyrhizobium sp. 18BD
CGGTTCGAGAAGGCCTCGGCGCTGCTGGTCGAGGCGCAGGGGGATCTGGCCGCCTGCGAGGAGCGCTGGCTGACCCTCGAGATGCTGCGCGAGGAATCGGCGGCCCGCTGATCCCGGTCCGAATCCGGTCCGGAGCACGGGACGATCGCATTTCGGCGCCGGGGAAGACGAGTTAACCGGCAAAACGTTCTCTTTCACAGTCGAACACGCGACAAACACCCCTTCGGGGCCACAGATGTCGTTGCGAGACTGCAACACGGCCCGCCAAAGCCTGTCCGGAGCCTTTCTGAATCACGGATGCGTGTTGCCCGCGGAGGCCGGCTCGAACATGGTGCCGGGGCGACAGGAAACAGCGCGCCGTGCAGCGAGCCCACGAAAGAGTCGGGGCGACCTCATCGGATTAAGAATAGGACCGGCGAGACAAGGCGACCGAAATAAGGGCGCCGATCGCGACAGGTCCGAT
>NZ_JAVAYL010000194.1:0-462 GCF_054185225.1 Bradyrhizobium sp. 18BD
CGTCTAAACGTTTGCCTTCGTCTAATACCAGGTTACGGATAGCATCATACTCTACATCATGGTAATATTTTTTAGCCAGGAATTTAGTCACGTCATCTATCTCACCTAAGGTTTCGATATACGCGTCACGAACTTCTTTAAATTTAACACCACGCTCGTCTTTTGCAGATGCAGAAGAAGCGATAGCGTAAACCTGGTCATAAGTAGCAGCGTAGATGGCTTTTTTCAAGTCTTCGTTGCTGTGCTCATGGCTGTAAGTACGTTTTACAGTTTTACCAACTTCGGCAGTTAATTCTTTTTGAGCTAAACACTGTAATTTAATAGCAGTGTGCGCAAATTTGATAGCTTCAACCAATTCGGCTTCCTGAATTTCTTTTGATTCACCTTCAACCATGTTGATGTCATGCTCAGAACCTGCAACGATAAATTCTAAAGTCGCGTTTTCCAGTTGGCTCAGGGTTG
>NZ_JAVAYL010000195.1:0-462 GCF_054185225.1 Bradyrhizobium sp. 18BD
ACGCGTCTTAGCATAAGTATGAAGTACTTGTAATGCTTGATAATGTAAACCTTTTGAGACTACAATTTTATTTTTCTTTGTTTGACTAAATGCTAAGATACATGCTTCAGCAAAGCTAGTCATCCCATCATACATAGAAGAATTTGCTACATCCATATCTGTTAATTCACAAATTAAAGTTTGGAACTCAAAAATGGCTTGTAATTCACCTTGAGAAATTTCCGGTTGATATGGCGTATATGCTGTGTAAAATTCTGATCTTGAAATCATAGCATCCACAACTGATGGCGCGTAATGATCATAAACACCAGCACCCAAAAATGATGTATGCGTTTCTTTAGTGATATTCTTGCTTGCAATGCGATTTAATCTTCTAAGTAACGTTGTTTCCGCTTCGCCTTCAGCAATATTTAAATCTCTATTTAATAAAATGTCACTTGGTACATCACCGAATAATTCTCC
>NZ_JAVAYL010000196.1:0-462 GCF_054185225.1 Bradyrhizobium sp. 18BD
TACATCATCATTAGCCGTCATCATAATATATACTTGCTCAGTTACATACTTACCTAACTCATACATCGCTAGTAAGAATAATAATCTTAGTATTTGCTTAATCATTTTTTATCTACCTTCTTTACTTCGTATAAGACCGGATATAAATTTAAAAAGTGTATTCTATATCCAATCGTCTTAACTTTTACTTTATCACCTACTTTTAACCTAGCTTGTATGTCTGCGCTATCAAACTTTCCTTTGAAGAATAAGTCTGAGTTTTCGATGACTTGTTTATCATCTAATACAATATAGAATTTGTCCTCTTTATCTTGTCTTTTGTTATATTTATCTGTAATTGTCCCTTGATGTACTTCTTTGTTTTGGTAACTAGCCACTGTATAGATAGGCAATGCGACAACAAGTAGCAATGCGGTTATACCGAATAATGACAGTATTCCAACAATAAAGATGTCGAACCCA
>NZ_JAVAYL010000021.1:0-176485 GCF_054185225.1 Bradyrhizobium sp. 18BD
TCCGTCGGAAAGATGATCGAACAACATCGTTGTCTCCAGGTTGAGTGCTTCAGCAACCTCAGTCTGGCCTCAGACCCGGTCGCTATCCACTCCCCATGGAATCTTCGCTGCGCTCGCAATGACGGAGCGCGTCGCCGCTACGACATGAACCGCATCATCTTCTCCAGCCGCGCGATCTTGCCGCGATAGGGCGGGTAGAGATCGGCGAGGCGGTTGAATTTGGAGCGATAGAACACCGGCTTCAGCTTGCTGAACGTCTTGAATCCCCATTCGCCGTGATAGGCGCCGGTGCCGGATGCGCCGACGCCGCCCATCGGCTGGTTGGCTTGTGCGAAATGGAACAGGCAGTCGTTGACGGTGACGCCGCCGGAGATGGTGCGCGACAGCACCTCGTCGCGTGCCGTGCGGTCCTTGCCGAACCAGTACAGCGCCAGCGGTCGGTCGCGGCGGTTGACGAACGCGATCGCATCAGCTGGATCGCGATAGCCCAGCACCGGCAGTACCGGCCCAAAGATCTCCTCCTGCATCGCCGCCATCGCCTCGGTCGCGCCAACGATCAGTGTCGGCGGGAATTTGCGGTGCGCCTTCCAGTTGGGATCGTCGGGCTTTGCCGGTTGCAGGATCCTTGCGCCGCGGGTCGCGGCATCCGCCACCAGGCTCTCCAGCCGTGCGTAATGCCGGTCGGAGATCACGGAGGTATAGTCCTTGTTGGCGGGATCAGTGCCGAACATGCGCCGCATTTGCGCGCGCACCTTCTCGGCGAAGGATTGCACGGAATTGTCCGGCACCAGCACGTAATCCGGCGCGATGCAGGTCTGCCCGGCATTGAGCAGTTTTCCGTAGGCGATGCGCTCTGCGGCCTCTTCGAGATCGGCCGAGGCGTCGATGATCGCGGGCGACTTGCCGCCGAGCTCGAGCGTCACAGGCGTGAGGTTTCGCCCCGCGGCCTCCGCGACCAGCCGTCCGACCCGCGTCGAGCCGGTGAACACGAGATGGTCGAACGGCAGGTGCGCGAAGGCTTTTGCGACCTCGTCCTCGATGCCGGTGACGAGCAGCTCGCTGGCCTCGAACCTCGCGGCCACCGTCTCCTTCAGCAGCGCCGAAAAGTGCGGTGAGAGCTCGCTCGGCTTGATGATCACGCGGTTGCCGGCGGCGAGCGCGCCGATCGCGGGCGCGAGCGTGAGCTGGAGCGGATAATTCCAGGGCGCGATGATGCCGACCACGCCGAGCGGCTGCGGGATCAGCCGGTTGCGCGCGGGCAGGAATTGCAGCGCGGTGGCGATGCGCTGCGGCGCCATCCAGATCTTCAGGTGTTTGGTCGCATGGCGGATCTCGCCATAGACCATCATGGCCTCGGCGATGGTGGTCTCGACCGCCGAGCGGTGGCCGAAATCGGCCGAGATCGCCTGCCGGAAGCGCTCTTCATTGTCGGCGACCACGGCGCGCAGCCGCGCCAGCCGGTCGAGCCGCTCGGCGAGCGTTGCCGCCGGCTCCGCCCGCGACCGTGCGAGCGTGGCATGGAAGGCGTCTTCGAGGGCCCGAATCGGGGCGCTCGTTTGGGATCGGTCCAAGGTTTGGTCCAAGGTTTGGCCCACCGCATGGTCCATGGCGTTCCTCCCCAAAACGGCGTTCCGCCTCTGTTTGTTGCCGCAAGCTGGCGCTTTGTGGAACTTCTGGCAAGTCTGCGGCAAATCGACGGGAATTCGGTCGATCCACCTGTCATAAAGTCGAAAAAAATGGACCCGCAGCCCTTTCCAAAGGCAGCCCGCCTTGATACATACCCCCCGCACCCGACGGGCTTTGCCCCGGGATTGCCTTCCAAGGAAGTCTTTGGGACGGACGAGCAAGCCACGCGAACAGCGCCGGCCCTCAATCCACCGTCCCCGGCATTTTCACGAAGGCGCGCAACGGTTTAACGCGGGGTGGAGCAGCCCGGTAGCTCGTCAGGCTCATAACCTGAAGGTCATAGGTTCAAATCCTATCCCCGCAACCAAGATTTCAAAATGAAATCAAAGAATTAGCCCGCCTCTGGCGGGCTTTTTCATGCTGTTTTTCTTGCCTGGTGGTATCGGCTGTCCAGCGGGTGATCGCGGCCACTCATTGAACTCGACGAGAAGCTTTGTTGTATAGAGGGCTCTATGCAGAATCTCATGCGAACACGGTGCGCCCGCCCCAGACGCGGGATGGCGGCCGTTAACGGCGGTGGGCTCGTTCTGGGCGGCGTCCGGATGCGGCGGAATCAATGAAGTCGGTCGAACTGGACGAAGTCATCCACCAGCCGCTTCGGCTGAGGATCATGGCTGCTCTCAACGCGCTGCCATCCGGTAACGGCCTCGAATTCGCAAAATTGAAGAAGTTGACGGGCGCAACCGACGGCAATTTGGGAGCGCATATCGACACGCTCTCGAGAGCAGGCTACGTCGGGATCGAAAAGGCCTTCGTGGGAAAGAAGCCGCAGACGATGGTGACCGCCACAGCGGCCGGCCGCGGTGCCTTCGCCCGCCACGTTGCGTGTTTACAGGAGATCATCGCGCAATCCGGGCGGCGCGCGTAGGGCGTTCCGTTCATCGGCTGGAGTCCGATCCTGGAATTTCGGTGACAGTGCACTTAACTGGAGCCTGCCTCCGCGACAATAACTGCGTCACTGGCCGAATGCCGGGAAGACTTCCCAACATACCGCAGGCAGGGTTCCGTGGACTGCGCTTGTCCGTTCTGATCCAATCCAGACGATCAGCTTTCTCGCGGGCTGCACGATGAGTTCGCTCTTCGGCCCAGCGAAGGACATGCATGTCGTGAACGACGCTCGGATTCACGAGCTCTGCGCCAGCGATGAGGGTCCCAGCGATGAGCAAGAGCTTGCGCACGAATGCTGCCAGGGCGGCAATCCTTGCCGCCGGACTTTTCGTCACGGCCCCCTTGCTTGCAGGCGATCGTCAGTATGGGCAAGGTGCAAGTGATACCGAGATCAAGATCGGACAGACGATGCCCTATAGCGGGCCGCTCTCGGCATCCTCTGCGATCGGCAAGGTACAGGCAGCCTATTTCCGCCTGATCAATGATCATGGCGGCGTCAATGGACGCAAGATCAATTTGATTTCCTACGACGATGCGGCGACGCCGTCCAAGACCGTCGAGCAGGTCCGCAGGCTCATAGAGAGCGACGAGGTGTTGTTTACATTCGAGACACTCGGCAATGCCTCGAACATCGCGGTTCAGAAATATCTCAATGACCGCAGGATCCCTCAACTCTTCGTGGCCGGACGGTCGACGCGTTTCGAGGATCCGATCAACTTCCCCTGGACGATGGGATTTGCCCCCAACCTCCGCACGGAGGTTCGCGTCTACGCCCGCTTCATCCTGGACAACTATCCCCATGCCAAGATCGGTCTGCTCTATCAAAATGATGAGACCGGCAGGGATTATCTGACGGGGTTGAAGGAAGCGCTCGGCGCCAGGGCAGGCGAACTCATCGTCAGTGAGGCTTCATACGATGTGTCGGATCCGACCGTCGACTCGCAGGTCGTGCGGCTCAAGGCGGCCGGTGTCGACGTCTTCGTCGACATGGCTGCCTCGAAATTTGCCGCCCAGGTCATCAGAAAGATCGCGGAGCTCGATTGGAAGCCCGTTCACCTCCTTGGCGTGGGATCGTCCTCGATCGACGCGGTCCTGGTCCCCGCGGGCATCGAGAACGCAAGAGGCATCATCTCGGCGAGCTCGTTCAAGGAGGCCACGGACCCGACCTGGCGCGATGACGAAGGCATGAAGCGATGGAGCGCCTTCATGGACGGCTATTATCCGGGAGGCGACCGGAAAAGCATCTTCACGGTCTATGGCTATAGCGCCGCCGAACTGCTGGTGCAGGTCTTGAAGCAATGCGGCGACAACCTCTCACGCGAGAATGTCATGGCGCAAGCGACGAACTTGAAGAACGTGAAACTTGATCTGCTGCTCCCTGGGCTCTCCATCAACACCAGCCCGACCGACTATCGCGTGGTCAAGGAGTTCCGAATGATGCGCTTCACAGGCAACCGGTGGGAGCCATTCGGGCCGATGGTCACCGATTGAGCCGGTGCGTCTGTTCGCGGGTGCCATTCGTTACGGGGACAGTGCACTTAACTTAATGGAGCCTGCCTCCGCGACAATTAAATGCACTGTCACCGAAACTCGGTCGTGACGACGCAGGGCATTGAAGCCCTGCGCCGCCAGCGCCACGCACCGCGCTTCGGAAACGGAGATCTCCACCTTCAGGAGCGCGCTCCCGACACCGTCGCGATAAAGGCGCGCAGGTCGGCCAGCATCAATTCCGGCTCTTCCAGCGCGGCGTAATGCCCGCCCCGCGGCATGTCGGTCCAATGCACGATGTTGTAGGTCTTCTCCGCGAACGAGCGCGGCGGCGGCAAGAACACCGGATCCGGGAAGGCCGCAACGCCGGTCGGCACCTGGATGCGGGTGCCGGCTGGAAGCATCCGCGACTTCTCAAGCCGGCTGCCGTAGTAGATCCAGGTTGCAGTCACGAACGATGCCGGCGCGATATAGAGCATGAGGTTGGTGAGGAGTTCCTCCTCGGAAAACTTGCTCCAGATGTCGGGGTCGCCATCGGCGGTAGTCGGAAGATCGGCCCACTTGCCGAACTTTTCGAGTATCCAGCCCGCCGCTCCGACCGGGCTGTCGGCCATCGCGATGCCGAGCGTCTGCGGACGAGTTTCCTGCTCGTGAAAGTAGGCGCTCTCCCGATCGGCAATGGCGGCCCGCTTGGCGGCGAAGGACTTCTCCTCGTCGGTCGTCGGAGCGGCATCCGCCGCACGCACGGTCATCATGTTAATATGGATGCCGAGCAGAGCGTCCGGTCGATCATGCGCTGCCCAGGCCGCGATGCTGTGGCCCCAATCGCCCCCTTGAACGAAATACCGCGCGTCGCCGAACAGTTGTACCATCAGCCCATGCACGAGCGCAGCAGCCCGCCGCGGGCCGATCGGGCGCGTGATCGGGTTGGAGAACGCGAAGCCAGGAAGCGAGGGGACGACAACATCGTGCCCGTCCGCTGCGAGCGGCTCCAACAGCCGCTCGAACTCGAGATACGAGCCCGGCCAGCCGTGGAGAAGCAGGACGGGCGGCTTGGAGCCGTCGCCTTTCACGTGAACGAAGTGGAGGTGCTCGCCTTCCACGTCGGCCGTGAAGTTGGGCAGCGCGTTGAGGCGCCGTTCGACCGCACGCCAGTCGTAGCTGTCCCGCCAATACGCGGCGAGCCGCTTGAGGTCATCAACCCCGACCCCCGCCGACCAGCCCCCCGCATCCGGCAGCTGGCTCCAGTCATAAGCCTCGACCTTCGCTCTGATCGTGGCGAGCCGTTCGTCAGGGATGTAGATCGTGTAGGGTGAAATCATGATGTTCTCCGCTTAAACGGCTGACGACGTTGGCCGCCGAAGGGCAATACCGACTGAACTGAAGGCTGCGCACGACGTTTCCTCGAACCCCATCCTTATTGCGTTACCGTAAGATCGCGCGCGACATCCGGTACGAGCCCGATCATGACGAACTCCGTCGTGCCGATCGCGGAGGCCGCCACGGCAAGCGCGAACAATGCAGGCGACATCGGTGTGCTCGTTATGCGTCGATCAGATCAGCAAAGTGCGCGGCGAGGCCGGTTTGGCCTGGCGCGACGTGATCGACCATGGTGTGGCGATCGGGGAAGTCGCCGCCGTTTTGCGAACGGAAGGGAATCGGCTTGTCGGTGAATAGCCCGGCGAGACGCACACGCCATGCTGCCTTGATCGCGTCTACTTCCTCCACCGTGGAAACGTGACCTGCGCCATAGACCGCGTGTGTCGGCAGCACGTCCATGCCGGGGTAGAACAGCGCGCCATGGGTCAGCGGGAACAGCAGTTGCTCGATCGGCCCGTTGATACCCCGCAGGCCATAATCGGCCACTGGGCCGCCTGCCTGCACGTTGACCAGCGCTCGCTTGCCCTTGAGGATGCCGTCGCCAAAGCGGAACTCGTTGGAGCCGTTCTGATAGCCGTAGGCAAAACCGAAGGCATAGACCCGCTCTATCCAGCCCTTCAGGATCGCGGGCACGCCGAACCACCACAGCGGGAATTGCAGGACCACAGCATCGGCCGCGAGCAGCTTCTGCTGCTCGACGATCACGTCGGACGTCTGATGCCCGCTTCCGTAAGCATGGCCCGATTCCATGATGAATGACAGCCGTTCGGAGTTGTTACGGACTGGAAAGTCATCGGCATCGTACACCGCCTTCCACTTCATGCCGTAAAGGTCTGAATGGATCACGGTGTGCCCCGCCGCCGACAACGTCTCAGCGGTCACCTCGACCAACTGCCGTGTCAGCGAAGTGGGTTCAGGGTGCGCGTAAACAATAAGAACCTTCATGATGGCTTATTCCTGATGGTTGGGATCTGTCGGAATTCGACGACGATCTTGCCGAAACGCCCGCCAGTCTCTCGTGGCCGGAAGGCATCGGCGAGCGGGAAGGATCGATTTCCAGTAAGGTTACTCCAGAGGTCTTATTGCACTGATCTGAAGCTGCTGGCTTAGCATTGGCAGAATCTTATTCATGTGAGGCTGTAGACGTTTCACATGAAGATGGAGAGCGCTTTGGCTTTCCCAATCCTCGACGAAATAGAAGCTGCCGGTATGCTCAACATCTTCGAACATCTCGTAAGAGATGCAGCCGCTTTCACGCCGCGCCGGCTCGATTAAGGCTTGAAGGCCTGCCCGTACATCGGCTTCGTGGCGGGCCTTCGCCCTTACCTGTCCCAATACGGTGATGGCTTGATTATCGCTGCTCATTATGCCGGCTCGTTTGTCGGGAGGGGGCGATGGATCCCCCTGGACCTCCATTCCGATCCTCATATGGAGCGGCATGACGCGGTATTGAAATCGAACCTTTTACCTGTTGTTATCCAGCAAATGGATACCAGAAACCTCGATCTCGGCCTCCTCGTCACGCTCGAAGCCCTACTGGCGGAAGGAAACGTTACGCGTGCCGCCCGGCGCTTGAACCTGAGCCAACCCGCCTTGTCGGCCCGGCTGGCGCGGCTTCGCGATGAACTCGGCGATCCTCTCCTCATTCCGGCGCAGCGTGGGATGGTCCTGACCCAGCGCGCCGTCGAGCTTCGGCAACCGTTGCATGAAGCGCTGGAGGGTGTCCGCAGGGTTGTGGCAGATGGAATGCCGTCCGACCCGGCGACCATGGAGGCTACCCTGGTCATCGCCGCGAGCGACTATGTGCAGTATGCGCTGCTCAGCCGCTTCTCCGTCGCGCTCAGGACCGAGGCCCCCAGGGTCCGCATCGCGTGGCGTGCCCTGGACGTGCTGGCGGTCGCCACGCAGTTGGAGCGCGGCGAGGTCGACCTTGCCTTGGCATCGCCAGACCATGCACCTGCGGCCATGCGCCAGCGCCAGCTCTTTCGTGAGGATTACGTGGTGATCGCCCGGCAGGGACACCCGGCCGTGCAGGGCCGTCTCAGCCTGGACGTATTCTGCGCTTTGGAGCACATCGTCGTGTCGCCCCAGGGCGGCGGGTTCTCGGGGCCTGCCGATGCGGCACTAGAGGCCATCGGCCACCGCCGCATCGTAGCCCTATCCACGTCGGGCTTTCTGATCGTGCCGGAGGTAGTGTCGCGGTCCGACATGATCGCTTTGATCCCACGGCGGATCGCCGATGGCTGGTCGGATCAGGTGCAGGTGGTGGAACCGCCACTCACCATTCCTGGCTTTACTATCGCGAGTGTCTGGCACGACCGGACGACCAACCATCCGGCACAACGCTGGCTGCGTGAACGGCTGACGACGTTGGCCGCCGAAGGGTAATACCGACTGGTGGCGATGGTTTGGGGCCGCCGGGCGAATTCTTTCACGAGCTCGTCGCGCGTATCGCCGGACGGCGATGCATACGACCTCTCTACCGCCTTTGCCGCCGACTTCAGCAGGCTGCTCGTCACGGGCGGTACCCCTTTCGGGGCGGCTCCGTCGCTGCCGTCGCCGGGCCGCTTGCACGGCCTGCTCGGTGGAGCGCCGAAGCAATCCGCGTGCGAAGCGTTCGGAAGAGCTCCGGGAATTGCCGGGTTCATCGGTGGCGTTCCCCCAAGTTGGACCGACCAGGGCGCGGCGCCTCCATCGCCTCCGGCCGGCGCGCCACTGGCCAGGGAGCCTTCACCCGCGACATGAAGCCGGGGAAGCGCGAATCGCCGACACGGGCGATGTCTATTTTGGTTGTCGAGAAAACAGCTGAAAGGCGACGGACACCGCTGAAGCTTTCTGTCAGAGCGTTGATCCGATGATGCAGCAAACGCTCGTTTGTCCAACAGACGATGCCATCGCCAGTCTTGCGTTGGCCATTCACGAAAATTTTGGGACGAGCGCGGTAGCCGCTTCTTGGATCGTGCGCCAGACCGCCTCTATGTCGCTCGCCTCGGTGAATATCGTGCCGATAGAGACACGAACCATCCAATGCCCAGCCGCAGTAGCGGGCGTGACATAAGCTTGGCCTGAGGCGTTCACCGCATGCGCCCATGCGCGCGTGAAGTCATCGAGACGATGCGAAGGCACAGACCTCGGGCGATACACAATACATACGGTTTGCAGAACGACGGGTGCGACGACTTCCCACCCCGGTGTTGCTTCGACTTTAGACCGAAGATCTTGCGCCAGGCTAATGTCTCGTCGCAACCTGGCCTGCAACCCGGAAACGCCCTGTTCCCGTATGGCGAACCACAGTTTCAACGCCCTGAACCTCCGTCCGAGCGGAATACCGGTGTTACGCAGATTGCGCACCTTCTCGTCGGCCTGAGATTGGAGGAAGCTCGGATCGGCAGACATCACCCTGAGAAGATGAGGTTCGTCCCGAACGAAATAGAGGGAACAATCGAATGGGACGCCGAGCCATTTGTGCGCATTGATCACGACACTGTCTGCGCCCTCGATGCCATCCCACATCCACCGTAGCTCGGGCAAGATCATCGCATTCCCGGCCATGGCAGCGTCGATGTGGAGCCACAAACCGTGCTTTCGCGCTATGGCAGCGATCTCAGAGACTGGATCAATGGACACAGTAGCGGTCCCGCCCACTGCCGCGACGATCGCGCATGGCTTGAGCCCGGCGTGAATGTCCGCGGTTATCATATCTTCGAGCGCCTCAGGACGCATCGCGAAATTGCCGTCGATATCGACCATGCGGACATTCTCACGGCCGAAGCCCGCCAGCAGCGCCGCCTTTTCGACGGAAGAATGAGCGCTTGCCGATGTGTAGATCGTCAATGGCTTGAGTTCCGCTTGCAGACCCTGGCGGACGAGCGAAAAGCCCGTCGTCTTTTCCCGGGCACATAGCAGAGCAACCAAGGTGCTTGTCGACGCAGTGTCGTTGATCACGCCAAACCAGGCCGACGACAAGCCAACCATCTGCCTGAACCAGTCGACCGTGACCTCCTCAATCTCGGTCACGGCGGGCGATGACTGCCAGGACAGGCCCAGCACCCCAAGTCCGCTGCACACCAAGTCACCAAGGATGCCGGAGCCAAGTGAATTGGAAGGAAAGTAGCCGAAGAACCGTGGGTGTTGCCAATGCGAGATGTTGGGGAGAACCACTGAATCGAGATCAGCGATGATCTCATCGAACCCCTCAGCGTCTACCGGCGGGGAAGCCCGAAGCATCGCCTTAACGTCACCCGGCTGTGTCGCAGGTTGGACCGGATAGTCGGATATTTTCGCATGATAGTCCGCCAGCCAATCGATGATTTCGCGGCCTCGTTTTCGGAATTCCTCGGGCGTCATCTAGACCTCTATGGTTGTTCACTCCGGCCGGGTGTTCCAAGCGGAGCCCGGGCTGCAAATCATGATCTGCGCATCTCGACCAGAACCTTCCGGAAATCGCCTCGAGATACGATCGAGACAGAGTGCCTCCCGTTTAGCGCGCGAAATGATCATGGCTAGCCTCCTTCGCACATTTTGGGTTGCTCGCGACGAGTTGCAAACAGCTCCGCAGCTCCAGCCGATCAATTCATGCGGAGCGCCCAGCGGGCGCTGGTCGTGTCCCAAGGAGTGGTGTAGCTGATTAGCAAAGCCGCTCGCGACGCGCGCCCCCACATGGCGCCGTAGCGAGCGAGCGGCTTTGCGGGTGGTCACCGATGATTCGTCGGTAAGGTTTGGGTTGCGACACCGACCTGATTCGAGGAACCACCGATGACCGACGACATGATGAACCTGCGCGCGCTCGTAGAGAAGACCCCGATGCCGATCTGTTGCGCGAGATGATCGGCTTTGCCGCCCACCGGCTGATGGAGCTGGAAGTCGAAGGCCTGACAGGAGCGGCTTACGGCGAGAAGAGCCAAGAGCGCCAGGCTCAGCACAACGGCTACCGCGATCGGAGCTGGGAGACCCGCGCCGGCACCGTCGAGCTGCGCATCCCCAAGCTGCGCAAAGGCTCCTACTTCCCGGGCTTCCTTGAACCGCGGCGGATGGCCGAGAAGGCGCTCACCGCCGTGGTGCAGGAGGCTTATGTGCAGGGCGTCTCCACCCGCTCGGTCGACGACCTGGTGCAGGCGATGAGCATGAGCGGCATCTCCAAGAGCCAGGTGTCGCGGCTGTGCGGCGAGATCGACGACAAGGTGAAGGCCTTCCTCAATCGCCCGATCGAGGGCGATTGGCCCTATCTGTGGATCGACGCCACCTACGTGAAGGTGCGCCAGAACGGGCGGATCGTCTCGGTCGCAGTGATCATCGCAGTGGGGGTCAACAGCGACGGCCGGCGCGAGGTGCTCGGCATGGATATTGGTCCCTCCGAAGCCGAGACGTTCTGGACCGCGTTCCTGCGGAAGCTCGCCCGCCGCGGCCTGCGCGGCGTCAAGCTCGTCGTCTCCGACGCTCATGAGGGGATCAAGGCCACGATCGGCAAGGTTCTCAACGCCACCTGGCAACGCTGCCGCGTGCACTTCATGCGCAACGCGCTGGCGCATGCCGGCAAGAGCGGCCGGCGCGTCGTCTCCGCCTTCATCGCCACCGCGTTTGCCCAGGACGATGCCGAGGCCGCACGAGCGCAGTGGCGGCGCATCGCCGACCAGCTCCGCCCAAACTGCCGAAGCTCGCGGCGTTCCTCGATGAGGCCGAGACCGACGTGAAGTTACGGTGACAGTGCACTTAATAGGGCGCCCCAGCGACAATTAAGCGCGCTGCCATCGCAATTGGAAAACGACCCGCATGAGGCAGACCATTTTTTGGTCTGGGGATTCGCCCCCCTCAAAATTCCCTGATCGCCTTCCCGTCCGGTCCCACCAGCGACGACGGCGCTTCCCCAAACACCAGCCCTTCCGGCTGAAACCTGATCGTCTTCCCGCCCTCGACGAACTCCGCGAAATTCCTCGGCGTTGCCGCGTGCACGCCGTTGTCCAGGAAGTCGTTGATCTCGTAGCAGGTGTCGGGCTTGCCGCCGGAGCCTTCGTCCAAAAACTTCTGGAAATTCTGGCTCGTCACCTTGGCTTTCTTGCGCGCCGACCAGTTGGTGTAGCGGCGGTAGAGCTTTGGCAGGATCACCGGGCCCTTGTCGGTCGCGAGTACCTCGGTCTCGTTTGTCTTGGGCTCGCGCAGGTCGAAGTCGAAGGCGTCGATGGTTTTCGCAAGGTGCTTCCAGACCGGCAGCTTCTTCGTTCGCGCGGTCTTGGTCAGCGCGAGGAAGGCCTTGATCTCGTCGTCGTTCATCGACGAGTAGAACGTCGGATAGGCAAAGCCCTGCTCGACCAGCCAGTGGTTGATGTCGACCGTCTTGCCGCCGATCGCCACCTCGATGTCGCCGACCAGCCGCCCGTAGGTGTCGAACACCTCGTTCGGGGTATCGACATGGGTGAACACCCGACAGGCGAGCGTCGCCTCGCCGGCGCTGCCGAGGAAATCATGCAGCGCCTTGCTCGCGGTGGCGCCGAGGAACTGCCGGTAGGAGTGGGTGACCTCGTGATAGGCCTGCTTCTTGGCGTCGGTGAGCCCCTTCTTCTCCGCGGGCGACAGCGGTGACGGCATGTAATGCAGCTCGGGTGCGTCGATGCCCTGAAGACGAATGGTGAGCTTGCCGTTCTTGATCGGCGCCGTTGCGGTGCGGCCCTTGACCTTGGCGTTGTCGAAGACACGGGTCGGCTGGAATGGCAAGGTGTCGTTCTTGCGGAAACGGATCGCATCAGGGGCGACGGTCACGACGACCTTGGTGGTGTCGGCGTCCGACCGTCCCGCCGGCCAGAACTGGCTGACATCGATAGTGCCTTCGACCTCCAGCAATCCAACGGGCATCGGCAGCTCCCTGTCATCATGCACGACGATCGCTTGATGGAAACGACTCGCGGGCACCACGATCGGAAGCGGACCATCTTCGTGCGACAGGCCCATGACGGAGAGACCCGCAACACGCTGCCGCGCGGCGTTCGCCTTCTCTGAAGGGGCAAGAAAAAGCGCGGACCGACAGAGCCGGTCCGCGCCAGATCAGGTGGCGATGGCGCCGAAGCGTGCCTTACTTT
Source organism: Bradyrhizobium sp. 18BD (assembly GCF_054185225.1). Classification (NCBI taxonomy): domain Bacteria; kingdom Pseudomonadati; phylum Pseudomonadota; class Alphaproteobacteria; order Hyphomicrobiales; family Nitrobacteraceae; genus Bradyrhizobium; species Bradyrhizobium sp. 18BD. Next base: position 12,513 of record NZ_JAVAYL010000021.1, read on the forward strand.
CTAGAGAGCTCCTGCGAAACCGCGACCGAAGCGTCCGCCTGCCGCGGCTTGGCCGCATAGGGGCAGACCATGGTCAGGTTGAGCAGGGTCGGCGCCTGGTCTTCGCCGTTCCCGTACTCACAGACCAGACGGATTTCGTGCTGGTCCGAGTTCGGCGCGTCCTGCCGATGCTGCGTGATGTCGGCCTTCATCGGGATCGGCGGCTCCGAGTTGAAGCATTTGCGGATCGATGCATCCAGCAGCGCGCATTTCGTCGGCGGGATCACGACACGCTCGTCGTTCGACAGCGGTGTGGTGTTGGGCTGCGCGGTGAGCTGAAGACGGGCATGGCCGAGCGCCCTGAACCACACCTTGCCGCTGCCGTTCGGCCATGTCTCCAGCGGCGACAGGATCGGCTGATACTGGCCGTATTCCATCGTCTCGATGTCGATCTGCTTCGAGGCCTTGAGCCTGGCAACGCTCCTCTTCATGTTCTCGAGAGGATAGTAGTTGCCGTTCATCAGGTTTTTGTATTGTTGATCGTCGTAGATACCCGCCATCGATCGCTCCCGTATTTGCCTGGCCGCACCAGGCACGGGTGCCAGCGAGATATTCCAATTGCAACGCGGCTCACGATGAGCCGCGCTCGTGCCCCCAAACGTGCGCAGCGAAAAGCTATCATTCGAAAAGAAGCGGCGTCAACAAAGACAACTCAAAAGCGCGCATCGTCGTGCGCGCGTCACGTCTCTTACTTGTCGGCGCTTCGCGCCAGCACCAATTGGCCCTTTGCTTCCGTCATGCGCGTGCGTGTGTGGCGAGGTTCTCGGCGCGGTCGCGGTCGCCGGTGCCGAGCGCGCGGGCAATGGACGAGGCGACGCCCCCTCCCATGGCCGCGCCGGACATGCTCATGGTCAGCATCACGCAGGGAAACACCAGCGCCATCGCCGCCAGCGCCTCGATCCCGAGCCGCCCGACATAGGAGGTCTCCGCGACCGCAACCAGGGTACCGGCCAGGAACGCGAGCGCGTTCGGCCAGGCCAGCGAGAGCAGGGTGCGCAGGATCGGTCCGTCGAGCAGCGCATTCGCGGCCGGGCGAGGCGGTGGAGGCGACGGAGCTTCCTTGTTCGATCCTGGCATGCCTGTTTGGGCGATCGGCCGTTCTGCCCCTCGCCCTCCGGCGCTTGATCGCGGGATGGTGCAAACGTGCCGGTGTTTTGCCCGACGTGTCAAACGGCTTGCCGGGCGGCACGCCACTTGACGGCTACTGTGCATGGGGTTGTTTTCGATGTTTTTGTTTCGGTAGCCTGCTGCCATCGAGGGCGATGCTGTGGCTGCTTGTGCGGCGCAAGGAGGCGCCCGCGGCGACACCCTCTTGTGACGACGAAAATCCCTTGCGCGGCCGCCAAGGTGAGCTACCGTTGACGCACTAGCCGCAGGGCCAGGGTGACATTCTGATTTTCATTTTTTAGCATCCGATTTCATCGGCGCCGCGACGGCGCGACGCCCACCGGACAAGGCGGGGCCATGATCACACGGGACCAGTCAGCACTCCTGGCACCGGTCGAGCGCGACCTGCGACTCGATCTGTTTCGCGGCATCGGTCTGTGGATGATCTTCCTCGACCACATCCCGCATGACGTCGTGGCCTGGCTGACGCTGCGTAATTACGGCTTCAGCGACGCCGCCGAGTTCTTTGTCTTTATCTCGGGCTACCTCGTCGGCTGGATCTACGGCCCGATCGTCGCGGGCGGCTGGTTTCTCGCGGCCGTCAAGCGACTGTGGCGGCGCGCGGCCGAGATGTATGTCGCCCACATCATGCTGTTCCTGCTGTTCACGGCGCAGATCGCGCGCACCGCGCGCCGTTTCGACAATCCGATGTACGAGCACGAGTTCAACGTGTTCAATTTCCTGGCGCATCCGGACGAGCTGATCGGGCAGGCGATCGTGCTCAAGTACAAGCCGGTCAATCTCGACGTGCTGCCGCTCTACATCACGCTGGTGTTCGCCTCGCCCTTCATCATCTGGTGCCTGGTGCGCCGGCCGAACCTGACGCTTGCGGCCTCGGTGGTGCTCTACGTTTTTTCGCGCTGGTTCGACTGGAACGTCGCCTCCTATCCACCCGGCACGACCTGGTACTTCAATCCGTTCTGCTGGCAGCTGATGTTCGTGTTCGCGGCCTGGTGCGGCATCGGCCAGATCGAGAAGATCGCGACCTTGGTGTGGTCGAAAACGGCGATGACGCTGGCGGCGGCGTGGCTGCTGTTCGCGCTCCTGATCGTGATGACCTGGCACATCCCCGCGCTCGAGGCGCTGGTCCCGAAATGGATGATCAAGCGGATCTATCCGATCGACAAGACCGACCTCGACATGCTGCGCTTCACCCACTTCCTGGCGCTGGCGCTCTGGGTCACCTATTTCGTCTCGCGCAAATGGCGGGCGCTCCACGCGCCCTGGCTGCGGCCGGTCATTCTCTGCGGTCAGCATTCGCTGCCGATCTTCTGCCTCGGCGTGTTCCTGTCGTTCTCGGCGCACTGGATCCTGACGCAATACACCAAGGGCGTCTGGGAACAGCTCGCCGTCTCGTTCGTCGGGATCGTCATCATGATCGGCGCAGCCTGGCTGCTCGGCCGGGCCGAGCGGGTGCCGAACCTGTTCGTCAAGGTGACGGAAGTCGAGGAGGCCGACACGGCGTTAGACGGTGCGTCGGCGACGACCGCCGCCGCGCCCGCAGCTCATTGACGCAATCGCCAGCGTGCACTTCGTGGAGAGCGGAGAGATCAATGTCGAGAGGTTTGTTGAGCATCGCCGGCGCGCTCTTGCTGCTCGTCTGCGGCGTTTCGGCGCAAACGCCCTCACCCGAGGCGATGGCTGCTGCGCGCAAGCTGGTGGTCACGCTGAAGATCGCCGACCAGTACCGCACATTGCTGCCGCAACTCCTGCTCAAGCTTCGGCCCGTGGTCGCGCAGGACAGGCCGGAGATCGAGCGCGACTATGACGCGTTGACGGCGCCCGGCGCAGAGATCTACGCCCCGGCGCTGGCGTCGATGACCGATCAGCTCGCCGCGCTCTATGCCCAGAGTTTCACGGTCGATGAGCTGCGCGAGATCGAGGCGTTCTATGCCGGGCCTGCGGGCCAAAAATATCTCGGGAAGTCCGATGCGCTGGCGCAGGCCAGCGCGCAGATCAGCCAGGACGTCAGCCAGAAGGCTGCCGACGAGCTGAAGCAGCGCCTGATCGAAGCGCTGCGGCAGAAGGGGCACAAGCTCTGAACTCGACCGGTTGGGCGCGCGAGGTCTTGCCTCGTGCGCCCATGCGCCCATGCGCCCATGCGCTCACTTCACCAGCGGACAGCCGCCATCCTTCAGCGGACGGAACGCCTGGTCGGCGGGCACTTCGGCGAGCAGCTTGTAATAGTCCCACGGGCCCTTGGATTCCTCGGGCTTCTTCACCTGGAACAGGTACATGCTGTGCACCATGCGGCCGTCCTCGCGCAGGATGCCGTTGTCGGTGAAGGCGTCCTTCACCGGCAGCTCGCGCATCTTCGCCATCACCGTCTTGGTGTCCTTGGTGCCGGCGGCCTGCACGGCCTTGAGGTAATGCAGCGTGGCGCTGTAGGTCGCGGCCTGGTTCATCGTCGGCATCCGCTTGATGCGCTCCTGGAAGCGCTTGCCGAAGGCGCGGGTCTTGTCGTTGAGGTCCCAATAATAGGCCTCGGTGATGATCAGGCCCTGCGCGAGCTTCAATCCGAGGCTGTGGACGTCGGAGATGAACATCACGATCGCCGCGAGATTTTGTCCGCCGGCGACGATGCCGAACTCGCCGGCCTGCTTGATCGCGTTGATGGTGTCGCCGCCGCCATTGGCAAGCCCGATGATCTTGGCCTTGGAGGCCTGGGCCTGCAGCAGGAAGGACGAGAAGTCGGCGGTGTTGAGCGGATGCTTGACGCTGCCGAGCACCTTGCCGCCGGCCGCCTTCACGACGTCGGAGGTGTCGCGCTCGACCGAGTGGCCGAACACATAATCCGCGGTGAGGAAGAACCAGGTGTCGCCGCCGTTCTTGACGATGGCGCTGCCGACGGTGTGGGCGTTGGCATAGGTGTCGTAGGTCCAGTGCGCAGTATAGGGCGAGCAGGATTTTCCTGTGATGTCGGAGCTCGCCGCATCCGTCACGATCATGATCTTCTCATACTGCTTCGACAGCTCCATCACCGCGAGCGCCGTGGCCGAGGTCGGCAGGTCGATGATCATGTCGACGCCTTCGGTCTCCCACCATTTGCGGGCGATGGTGGAGGCGACGTCGGGCTTGTTGAGCACGTCGGCCGCGACCATGTCGATCGGCTTGCCGAACATCTGCCCGCCGAAATCCTCGATCGCCATCCTGGTGGCCTCGACATTCCCCTGGCCGCCGATGTCGGAATAGACCGAGGAGAAGTCGGAGAGCACGCCGATCTTGAGCGGGGTCTGCTGGGCGGAGGCGGGAGCGATCAGGGCAGCCGACAACAGGCCGGCCGCAGACACGAGTGCTGCGATAGGTCTCATGGATACGTTTCCTCTTGCGCGGGACTATGCTGTCCCTTTGTCCGACAAAGTTAGGGCGGGGTTCCGCAGGAGTCAATTTGCTGCACATGCGGCATGAATGCCGCAGTTTGACGCGCGATCCGGCCGATTTTATAGTTTGTCCGACAATCGCCATTGGAGCTGAATTTGCCTCTCGCGCCGCTCTTCCGTCCGATCGATGTCGCCCCGGCCTATCAGAAGGTCGCCGACGCCATCGAGCGCGAGATCGTCAATGGCCGTATCAAGCCGGGCGATCCCATCGGCACCGAGCATGATCTGGTGCGGCAGTTTGGCGTCAACCGCTCGACCATCCGCGAAGGCATTCGCGTGCTGGAGGAGGGCGGGCTGATCCGGCGCGATTCCTCGCGGCGCCTGCACGCCTGTCTGCCGCGCTACAGCAAGCTCGCGAGCCGGCTCAGCCGCGCACTTGTTTTGCACGAGGTCACCTTTCGCGAGCTCTACGAGGCCTCGATGACGCTGGAGGTCGCGAGCATCGAAGGCGCGGTAGAGCGCGCGACGGACGAGAATCTCGCCGAGCTCGACGATAATCTCGCGCGCAGCGAAGCCGTGGTCGGCGATCCCGCCTCGCTGGCCGAATGCGATGCCGAATTCCACGTGCTGGTCGGCAAGGCCTCGCAGAACCGCGTGCTCCAGCTCGCGCGCGAGCCGGCGGCGCAATTGTTCTATCCGACCACCGAGATGATCGTGACGGGTGTGGCCGAAGGCGGCCCGCGCCTCGTCGCCGCGCACCGCCATCTCATCGACGCGATCCGCCGCCGCGACCGCGAGGCCGGCGTGCTCTGGACCCGCCGGCATCTGCAGGACTGGCGGCGCGGTTTTGAGAAGATCGCCTCGCTCGATCGATCCGTCGAGCACATGTACATGGAGCACGCGCAGGCGGCTCGGCGACGATAGGGCAAGAAGACAAGACGCAAGATTTCAAACAAGAAATCCAGCAAATAAAGACATCATACGGAGGGACACATGACCGGCGAAACCGCAGCCACCATCTCGAAAGCGCGCGAGCATTCCATCGGCGATCTGTTGCGCCGCTCGGCGGGCCGCGAGCCGAACAAGCTTGCGGTGAGCTGCGGCAGCGTGAGCTGGACCTTTGCCGAGATGGACGCGATCTGCAACAGGCTCGGCCGCGGCCTGCTCGGGCTCGGCGTCAAGAAGGGCGACCGTCTCGCCGTGCTCTCGCGCAATTCGCACGCCTTTGCCGCGCTGCGCTTTGCGCTCGCGCGGATCGGTGCGGTGCTGGTGCCGATCAACTTCATGCTCAATCCGGATGAGATCAATTTCATCCTGCAGAGCTCAGGCGCGAAGCTGCTCGCGACCGGACCTGACTTCGTCGAGCCGGCGAAGGCGGCTAGCGCCAGGGATTGCGCCGTCGAGAAGATGATCTGGCTGCCGGGCGAGGATCCCGCCACGGCGCCCGCAGGTCTCACCACCTTCGACGATCTGCTTCATTCCGACGGCTCGTATCTGGATGCGTCCGTCGACAGCCGCGACCTTGCGCAGATCGTCTACACCAGCGGCACGGAGTCGCTGCCCAAGGGCGCGATGCTGACCCATGAAGCCGTGATGTGGCAGTATGTGAGCTGCATCATCGACGGCGGCATGAACGCGGATGACAAGTTCCTGCACGCGCTGCCACTCTATCATTGCGCCCAGCTCGATGTGTTTCTGGGGCCGCAGATCTATCTTGGCGCCTCCGGCGTCATCACGGGCAAGCCGACCGCCGACAACATTTTGGCGCTGATCCAGGCGCACAAGATCACATCCTTCTTCGCGCCGCCGACGATCTGGATCGCGATGCTGCGCTCGCCGAATTTCGACAAGACCGACCTGGCGACGCTTGAAAAGGGCTATTACGGCGCCTCGATCATGCCGGTGGAGGTTCTGCTCGAGCTGCAGCGCCGCCTGCCCAAGGTCAAGTTCTGGAATTTCTATGGGCAGACCGAGATCGCCCCGCTCGCGACCGTGCTGCGCCCCGAGGACCAGCTCCGCAAGGCCGGCTCGGCCGGCAAGCCCGTGCTCAATGTCGAGACGCGGGTGGTCAACACGGCGATGGAGGACGTCAAGGTCGGCGAAGTCGGCGAGATCGTGCACCGGTCGCCGCATCTGCTCTCCGGCTATTACAACGATCCCGTCAAGACGGCAGCCGCGTTCACCGGCGGCTGGTTTCACTCCGGCGATCTCGCCACCGTCGATGCCGAGGGCCACATCACCGTGGTTGATCGCGTCAAGGACATGATCAAGACCGGCGGCGAGAATGTCGCGAGCCGCGAGGTCGAGGAGATGGTCTACCGCATCCCTGAGGTCTCCGAAGTCGCGGTCGTCGGCCTGCCCGATCCGCGCTGGATCGAGGCGGTCACGGCCATCGTCGTCGTCAAGACCGGCGAGACGCTCGACGAGGAATCCGTCATCAAGCATTGCGCCGGCCAGATGGCACATTTCAAGGTGCCCAAGCGCGTCATCTTCGTCGATGCCCTGCCGAAAAACCCGAGCGGCAAACTGCTCAAGCGCGAGCTGCGCCAGCGCTTCGTCGGTGGCGAGACGCTCGACAGGGCGGTTCAGAAGAATTTCGGGACGTGAGCGCTGGGCGATATTTCTCGCCTCTCCACCACGAATGGAGGAGAGGGGACACGGCTCAGTACTTCTTCACATGCGTCCCGAACGCCAGCCACAGCGCGAGCGATGCAAGCCCGAAGCTGCCGAGCAGCAGAAAGGTCGGGCCATAGCCGATCCATTGTACGATCCAGCCGCCGAGCGCGGGACTCAGGCTTGCGCCGACGCCCTGCAAGGTGATGACGGCACCCTGACCGAGATTGATGCGGCCGGTGCCATCGAGCGAGCGTGCGACCATGCCGGGGACGGCAACTGTCTGCAGTCCGGTGCCAATGCCATCGAGCACCTGCATCGGCACCACGCCCCACCATCCCGTCACGAAGAACGCGAGCACGCCGCGGATCGGCAGAAACATGAAGGACACCAGGATCACCGGCCAGTAATTGCGCTTGCCCGCGACCTGCATGCCGACCAGCGACGTCACGACCATCACGCCCTGCGCAATGACGACGGTGGTCGCCACGAAGCTCGGGCCATTAGCCTGTCCCTCAGTGACTGCCGCGAGGCCATAGAGCGGGACGATCGCGGCATTGCCGAGATGGAAGATGGCAAGCGCAAGCGCCAGCACCAGCAGCGGCTTGTGCTTGAGCAGGACGGACATGGCATCCGGCGGGTTCTTGCTCTCGTCCTCCTTGCTGCCGCGGGCCTGGCGATCGTCGATCGAACTGGCGGGGATCATCATCACGCAGGCGATGGCGATGGCACCGAAGGCGGCCGCGAGCACGAACACGGCGACGTAGCCATATTTGTAGCCGAGATAGCCCGACAGCGCCGCGCCGACCATGTTGCCGGCGTGGTTGTAGGCCTGGTTGCGTCCGTTCAGCGCATTGAAGCCCTTCTGCTTGGCGATGCCGAGGGTAATGCCTGTCACCGCCGGCACGATCGCCGCGCTCGCCAGCGATTGCGCGACCTGCGAGACCGTCACCGCCCAGAAATTCTGCGAGATCAGGATGATCGCGGAGGCCAGCACCACTGAGATGCCGGGGATGACGACCCACAGCCGCTTGTTGCGGCTGGAATCGATGAAGCCGCCGATCGGCGTCGTGACCAGCATGCCCGCGACATTGCCGATTGTCAGCGCGGTGCCGATCAATCCGGTTGCCCAGCCGTGCTCCTGCAGGAACACGCCGACGAACGGCCCGATGCCCGACTGCATGTCGGCCATGAAGAAGTTGACGGCGTAAAGGGGCCAGATGCGGGATGGGGAGCGCGATGTCATCGAGACGCTGAGCGACTGCCGGCAGAGATGGTCTTGCACAAGCAGAGCTGACAAGACGGGCTGACATGGCCGGCCAATTGGCGCCGGGGCGGACGTGGAAGTAACATGGGCCGGATGCGTTGGTTCCTCCGCATGCGAGATTGGAGGGCTGCGGCGTCACCTCGTCGATCTCCCGCTCTCTATCCTGGATCACGGCCATGCCCCTGTGGACCTGCGAAACCTGCGGCGCCCAATTTCCGGACAGCGAAAAGCCGCCCGCGGCGTGCCCGATCTGTGAGGACGAACGGCAGTTCGTCGGCTGGAAAGGGCAAACCTTCCTCACGCGCGACACTTTGGCAGAACGTCATCGCGTGGTCTGGCGCGATGATCTCGGCCTGACCGGCATCGGCCTCGAGCCGGGCTTTGCCATCGGCCAGCGCGCACTGCTGGTGCCGCTCGGCGATGGATGCGTGATGTGGGACTGCATTCCGCTGACGACGCCGGAGGCGATCGCACATGTACGTTCGCTCGGCGGGCTGAAAGCCATCGCGATCTCGCATCCACATTACTATGGCGCCCTCGCCGACTGGAGCGAGGCGTTCGGGGCGCCTGTCTATCTGCATGCCGATGATCGCCAATGGGTGACGCGTCCGCATCCCTCCATCGTGCACTGGACCGGCGATCACCAGCGCATCTCCGACGATGTGCTGCTGCTCCGCACCGGTGGCCATTTCGCTGGCGCCACCATGCTGCATGACGCGCGCGGTGCTGACGGCAAGGGCGCGCTGCTCACAGGCGACATCGCACAGGTGACGATGGACCGCCGCTTCCTCAGCTTCATGTATTCCTACCCGAACTACATGCCGCTCAATGCCGCTGCGGTGCGCAGGATTGGGGCCGCCGTCGAGCCGCTCACCTTCGATCGCATCTACGGCGCCTGGTGGGGCCGCAACATCGCTGCAGGCGCCAAGGCCGCCTTCGCCGCGTCTGTGCAGCGCTACATCGCGGCCATCGCCTGAACTGCGGCGAGGGGCGGAATCATATTGCCTCCACCAAATAACTGTACTATACGTACAGTTATTGAGCGCGACGCAACGATGCGTTTGCTGGCCCGGCACGATCGATGCATCGTGGCCGCGGCGGGCGCATTCTGCGGCCGCGTAAGCGGGGTTGATCGATGACGGCGCAGCGCGACTACGAGATCTTTGAGGCCGGCGACGTCACGCTTCAGTCGGGCACCGTCTTCCCCGCGATGAAGCTCGCCTACAAGACCTACGGCACGCTCAGCACGGCCAAGGACAACGTCATCCTCTATCCGACCTCGTTCAGCGCGCAGCATTTCGACACCGAATGGCTGATCGGATCCGATGGCGTGCTCGACCCCACGCGCTATTTCATCGTCATCCCGAACCTGTTCGGAAATGGCCTGTCGTCCTCGCCGTCGAATTCCGCCGTGCCGTTTCCGCAAGTCAGCTACCACGACGCCATCGCGATCCAGCACCGGCTGCTCACCGAACGCTTCGGCGTCACGAAACTCGCGCTGGTCTATGGCTGGTCGATGGGCGGCATGCAGGCCTATCACTGGGCGGCGCTGCATCCTGATATGGTCGCGCGTGCCGCGGTGGTCTGTGGCAGCGCGCGCTGCGCGCCCTATAATTACGTGTTCCTCGAAAGCGTGAAGGCGGCGCTTACGGGCGATCCCGCCTTTCGCGACGGCCGCTTCGTCGAGAAGCCGGTTGCCGGCTATCGCGCCATGGGCCGCGTCTATGCGGGATGGGCGATGTCGCACGGCTTCTATCGCGACGAGCTCTGGCGCGAGGCCGGATTCACCTCGCTGGAGGACTATCTCGTCCGCGCCTGGGATGCGACTTTCGCGCGGCGCGATGCCAACGATCTCCTGGCGCAGGTCGGTATCTGGCAGCGCGGTAACATCAGCAATTGTGCTGGCTTCGGCGGCGATCTCGACCGGGCGCTCGGCGCGATCAAGGCGCACATGCTGCTGATGCCCGGCGCGACCGACCGTTATTTCGACGTCCGCGACAACGAGGACGAGCTCGGCAAGCTGGTCAACGCGACATCGGCCGTGCTGCATCCGATTCCGTCGCTGCACGGCCATCGCGCCGGCAATCCCGTCGGCAATCCGCGCGACCAGGCCTTCCTCAAGGCCGAGGTCGCGGCGCTTCTCAGCAAATAAGACAGGTCCCCGATCATGACTGATGCGACTGTTTCCGAGCCCGGCCATCGCCTGAAGCCGCTGAGCCCGGCGATGCTGCGCGAATTATCGGTGCGCTCGAATGTTCGGGGCGCGGCGCAGAGTCTCGGCCATTACGGCATGATCGTGCTGGTCGGCGCACTGATCTGGCTGGTGACGTCGCGCTACGGCGTGCTCTGGGCACTGCCGCTGATGGCGGCGCAGGGCTATCTCGTCGCCTTCCTGTTCATGGCGGTGCACGAGACCGCGCACAAGACGGCGTTTAGAAGCCGCAGCCTCAACCTCGCCGTCGGCTATCTCTCCGCCTTCATCATCGGATTGCCGTACGAATATTACTGCCTGTTCCACTGGGACCATCACCGCTACACCCAGGATCCCGACAAGGATCCGGAGCTGATCGTCGGCGTGAAGCCGGCCTCCGACACGCAGCTCGCAATTGCCTATAGCGGCCTGCTTCAGGTCGCCGGCCGGCTCTGGCTGATGCTGCGCCATGCCGTCAGCGGCAAGGTGGTCGTGCCCTGGATTCCCGAGAACAAGCGCGCCACCATCGTCGCTGAAGCGCGCGCCTATGTCGCACTCTATGTGCTGCTGCTCGCGCTCTCGCTGTGGTCCTCCTCGGCGCTGCTGCTCTGGGTCTGGATCGTGCCGCTGGTCATCGGGCAGTTCTTCCTGCGGCCCTATCTCTATGCCGAGCACACCGGCTGTGAGCGCACCCGCAGCGCCTTCCAGAACACCCGCACCACCTACACTGGCGCGATCGTCAAATGGTTCGCATGGAACATGCCCTATCACGTCGAGCACCACGCTTATCCCTCGATCCCGTTTCACGCGCTGCCGAAGCTGAATGAGATCGTCGACGGCGAGATCGTTTATCACGGCCGTGGCTATATCCGGACGACGCGCGAGACCTGGGCCTGGTTTCGCCGGAATCGCCAGAGCGGCTAATTCAAAGCGTGCTTAACCAAACGCAAAACTCCGGCCGCAGCGCGACCGGAGCTTTGTTTGGAAGGCGAGATATCAGTAGATCCCGTAGGCGCAGACATTCACGACGCGCACACGCATGCCGTGACGGGTCTGGACGACGCGCTCCTGGTAGCAATTGCTGACGCCGGTGTTGACGTAGACGCCGCCGTAACCAAAGCCCCAGCCGGGACCCCAGTGATGATGGAAGCCGTGAGCCGAAGCGGCGGTGGGCGCGAGAGCGGCAGCGCCGAGCGAGGTGGCGGCGATCAGACCAAGAGCAAGCTTACGAAACATCTTCATTCTCCAGTGTGGCGCGAAGGCCGTTGTTGTGTCCCTGCTTCTCGGTCGAGCCGAGATGCAAACGCGTTCACACGGTGAGGGGAGAATCGTGTTTCAGGAGTGTTTCGTCGGCTGCGGCGAAGTGCGTCGCAGTCAGGCTTTCCGCGCCGTCGTGCGATAACGCGCGGCCATGGCCTGCGTCATCTCAGCCATCTTGTCGCGGAGATCGGCGGGCTCCAGCACCTCGGCCTCGGAGCCGAGCCGCAGCAATTCGGACGCGGCGTGCCATGAGGTCTTGCCCGTCGGCACGCGCGCGATGCGCCAGCCGTCCGCGTCAGTCGCGTCTTCGATCTCTGTGCGCGCCTTGACGTAAGGCTGGCTCAGCGCGTCGAGCAGTTTCACGCCGAACGGCGACAGCCGTACGATCGCGACATTGGGATGCATCTCGGCTTCGAGACGCAGCGTCGCGTCTCGCCAATAGGCGGCGAGGTCGAAATCGGCGGGACGATCGAAGCGGTCGTCGAGTGCCGTGCAGTCGAGCACGCGCGCAACGCGATACGTGCGTACGCTGCCGTCGACTTGCCCGGCGAGATACCAGCTGCCGCCCTTCAGCACGAGGCCGAGCGGCGCAACACGGCGCTGCTTCTCGGCGCGCCAGCTCTGGTAGCGGATCTTGATCAGCGTGCTACGCAGGGCCGCGCCGGCAATCGCGCGCAGATGCTTTGGCTCCTCCGCCTCGCCGAACCAGCCCGGCGCGTCCAGGTGAAAGCGCTCCTGCATCCGTCCGGCGTCCGCGCGCAGATTCGCCGGCAGTGCCGCCATCAGCTTGTTCTGCGCGGCGATCATCGCCGCATCGAGCCCGAGCGCGGTCGCCGGTCCCGGCAGCCCGGCGAGGAACAGCGCTTCCGCCTCGTTCTGCGACAAGCCGTTCAGCCGCACGCGATAGCCGTCGAGCAGGCGATAGCCGCCCTCCGCACCGCGGTCGGCATAGACGGGCACGCCGGAGGCCGCGAGCGCGTCGATGTCGCGATAGATCGTGCGCACCGAGACCTCGCAGGCCTCCGCAAGCTCGGGCGCGGTGACCTGCCCTCGGGCCTGGAGGGTGGTGAGGATCGACATCATCCGGCTCGCGCGCATGATCCCTTAAACCATACCTGACACAGGATGTCAGGTATCCTCCGTTACAAGCTGCGCCATCGCCAGCCGGCCAGATGGAGCCCTGCCATGACCGATCAAAACCGCATCACCCTGTATTATTCGCCGCAAAGCCGCGCCACCGGCACGCGGGTGCTGCTGGAGGAGCTCGGCGCGCCTTACGATCTCCACGTCCTCAACATGAAGGCCGGCGAGCAGCGCAAGCCCGACTATCTCGGCATCAATCCCCTCGGCAAGGTGCCGGCGATCCACCATCGCGGCGCGCTCGTGACCGAGCAGGTGGCGATCACCATCTATCTCGCCGATCTGTTTCCGCAGGCGGGGCTGACGCCCGCGCTGAACGATCCGCTGCGCGGTCCTTATCTGCGCTGGATCGCCTATTACGGCGCATCGTTCGAGCCGGCCCTGATCGACAAGTTCATGCAGCGCGAGCCGGCGCCGATCACGCAATCGCCCTATGCCGATTACGACACCATGCTGGGCGCGTTGGAGACGCAGCTCTCGAAGGGCCCGTATCTGCTCGGCGAGCGCATGACGGCCGCGGATGTGCTGTGGGGCATCGCGTTCAGCTGGACCATGATGTTCGGCATCGTGCCGAAGAAGGACGTCTTCGTCCGCTATGCCGAGTGGATGACCTCGCGCCCGGCCTTCCAGCGCATCAACGCGGCGGATGACGCGATGGCCGCGGAGCATGCGAAGGCGATTGGGGGCTGAGATCGCGCCCAACACTCGGTGTCGTCCCGGGCTCATCGCTTCGCGATGCCCCGGGACGACAGCGAAGTATGAGGCGCGTGCTCGTACTCCCTGACTATCGTCACCAACAGCCTATGCGGCCTCTCAAAACCGCGGCGCCCGCTTCTCCGCAAACGCCTTGATGCCTTCCTTGATCTCGTCGCCGCGCATGCTGTCGCGGTGGCGCTGGTCGGCAGCGCGCTCATCGAGCTCGCCGCGGGCGAATTCGTTGATCGCGCGCTTCATGCCGCGCATCGCCTGTGGGGCGTTGCCGGCGAGGATGTTGGCGAGCTTGTCGACCTCCTCGTCCAGAAGTTCCAGCGGCACCATGGCGGTGAGATAGCCGATGCGCAGCATTTCCGGCGCGCTGATCTTCTGTGCCGTCAGGAACAGCTTCTTCGCATTGTCGAGGCCGAGCCGCGTCACATAGCGTTTGATGCCGCTCCGGTAGTAATGCAGCCCGAGCCGCGCCGCCGGCATGAACATCTCGGCGGTGTCGACGCCGATGCGGAAATCGCAGGCCAGCGCAAGGTCGGTCGAGCCGCCATAGACGCCGCCGTTGAGCCGGCAGATCGTCGGCACGCCCAGATCCTCCAGCCGGTTGACGACCACCTCGAAGGCGGAGCCCGCGCTCTGCTGCTCGTTCGCGCTCACCGCGCGCTCGGCAACCGAGTTGAGGTCGTAGCCCGCCGAGAAGGCGCGGCCGGTGCCGGTCAGCACCAGCACGCGGATGGCGGGATCGGCCTCGACGGCGTCGAACAGCCTGACGAGCTCGCCGAGATCTTCGGCCTGGAGCCGGTTCAGGTGCTTCGGCCGGTTGAGACGGATGGTGGCACGGGCGCCGGTGATGTCGAGCACGGGACTGCTAGCCGCGTCGGTGATGTCCGACATTCTTGTCTCCTGTTATTTGTTTTCGAGTGCGCGCCGCTTTGCCTCGGCGTCGATGGTTTCGGCGAGATCAGGGTGCCGCGCCATCAGCACGCGGAAGTCGACGAGGTCGAGCACCAATAGCCGCGACACCTTCGTGGTCGAGACATTGGCGCCGCGCACGTTGTTGCCGAGCAGCGCCATCTCGCCGAAGAAGGCGCCCTCGCCGAGCTGGACCTTCTTGCCGGGCAGGTCGACCTCGACCGCGCCGGCGGCGATGAAATACATGCAGTCGCCCTGCGCGCCCTTGCGAATGATCATGGTGCGCGCCGGCAGCTCCATGGTCCGCAGCATGTGGGTGACGTCGGCAATGGCTGCGGGCCCGAGGGCCGCGAAGAACGGCACCTTGCTGACGGATTCCCAGGTTTTCAGGAAATTGTCACGCCGGGTTTCCGCAGCGAACCCGGTCGCCAGAATACCGGTCCAGAGGCCGAACACGCCGAGGCCGGAGATCATCACCAGTGCTGCCACCATGCGGCCGAGCGGCGTGACCGGCACGACGTCGCCATAGCCCGTGGTCGTCAGCGTCACCACCGCCCACCACAGCGCGGCGGGGACGCTGCCGAACGTCTGCGGCTGCACGTCCCGCTCCAGGAAATATTCGGCGACGGAGGCAAGGAAGACCACCATCAGGAAGATCACGAGCACGCTGACCAGCGGCCCCGATTCCAGCACCAGCACGCGGCGCAGCTGCCGCAGCCCCGGAATGCCCGGCACCACCTTCAGCACCCAGAGCACGCTGAGCAGCCAGGCCGTCTTGGGCTCGACGCCGAGGATCAGCGCGGCGGGCACGGCCAGCGCTCCGACCGCATCGACGATGCCGGCCGAGGAGGTGAGGTAGAGCGCAAGCCGCTGCGTGTGCGCCATGTGGCGCAGCCGGACGATCCATTCGAACACGAAGTAGACGAGGCAGGCCCACAGCAGGACATCGACCCAGCGATGCGCCGTCTCATAGGCCGGGCCGATCGTCAGCAGCACCATGCTGAGCACGCCGACCGCGACGGCCACATAGGCCACCTTGGTCATGTTGCGGCCGGCCGTGGCGGCCACGAACTGGGCCAGAGCAGGGATCATCGGCTTGGACATGCGGGAAGGCGGCTCGGTCGGGTTCTTAGCGCCCCGGCTGGGGCTTCCGCGCCAAAGTGCCCGCCCGGGCAGGGGTCGTCAACGACCGGGGTGGGTCACCTGCAACATGGTCGAACAGGGGGGCGGATGCCTGATGCCGCGACCGGGTCGCTACCTGAAATGTGGTGGCTCGTCGTAGCCGCGGCGGCTGCTGAAAAACAGGAGCATCATCAGGCCGACGCCGACGATGACGGAGAACCCCGCGCCGAGCGCCAGGGCCACATAACCTTCCGTCGGGATCGGCTCGCCCTCAATCGTCATTGCCGAATAAGCGAAATACCCAACCGCAACCAGCATTCCCAGAAGGAGTACGAGGAGTGTACGCATGGTGCGTTCTCCGGTTGTAGCTGGGAACCAACGGTTGTGGCGGGGGCCGGTTCCTGAGGGAGCGTCGCTGATTCAGCTCAGGCGGGATGGGATGAGCCCCGCAAGGGGAGAGGGAACGGAGAGTGCGTGCCGTCGGCCGAACTCAATTCGTACTCAACAATTCACACTTCGCCCAAGGCGAAGCGAATCGACAGGTCAGGCACTCTGAGCTGTCTTCACCACCACGACATTGCTTTCGTCGGGCGGGGGGAGCGCTGCGGGGGCGGCGGCTTTTTCGAGTTCGCCGGCGTGGCGCTTGAGATAGTCACGGCGCATACCGATCTCGTCGCGGACGAACTCGTAACCAAGCTTGAACGTGTCGAGCCCGTCTGTACTGATGGTGCCGTCTCTGAGGCCTATGACGGCGCCGCGCAAGATGCCCTCCAGCTCGTCCTGGAGGCATTCGAGCTGATCGAGCGAATGGGCGTGCTCGATGCGCTCGCCGACGTCGAGGACGGCGGTAGAAAGTTCGCCGGCCTTCTCCGGCGCGATGCGGGTGATCTTGGCGTAGATCGCGGCGAAGATCGAGCCGATGACGCTGAGCGCGGCAGCGCCCAGATACATCAAGTCGCTGTATTTATCCATGAACGACTTGGTGTCGTCGTTGATGTAGTCGGCGGCGCCCTGATGCGCCATCACGTAGGCGTCCTTCTCGACGGAGGCCGGCTCGATCCGGGTGGCGAAGCCGTTGTCGAGGCCGAGGGCGGACTTGTTCTCGTAGACGATGCGCGCGAGATCGCCGGCCGTGGTCGCCGACATCTTGGATTGCGCGACCAGCAGCCATTCGAGCCCGATCGTCTCGAGATCGTCGTCGGGAATTTCAGGCGATGCCGACAGCGTGCCCGCCGTCAGCGTCTCGTCGGAAATGCCGGGGAATTTGCGCGCCAGCGCCTTGGCCTCGTCGATCGCATTCAAGGTGAAGCCGCCGCGCTTGGCGACCTGCTCATAGGCCTTGTCGCGCACCGCCTTCGAGGCGTGGACGATGGCGATCACCGCGCCAAAGCCGTTCGCCGGCGCAAACAGCTTGTCGAGCGTTGTCCCCTGCGGCGCCATCTGGATCTTCGCGGCGTCGGGACCGTCGGGGATGTCGAGGATGCCGCGGACGAAGGCGAGCGAGGAGTCGTTCTCGGCGAGAACCGCCACCTTCTTCTTCTTCAGTTCGGCGAGCGACTTGATCTTCTTGTTGCCGGGCCCGAGCAGCAGCACGAGATCGTGCTCGAGAATCGCGAGCGTGCGCGCCCGCAGCGGCACCTTGGCGTCGGTACGCAGCACGGCGAGGTCGGCCTGCTTGCGGTCGAACTGCGCGAGCGCCTTGGCATTGTCGGCATTGTTGACGATCTTGATCCGGAAGCGCGAGGCGTTGTTCTTGAGCAGGGCGGCGAGCTTGGTGGCAAACAGCGCCTCGTCGCTGTTGGGCGCGCCGACGGCAAAGGTTAGCGTCTCCGAATTATGCAACAAAGTGCGGCCGCCCCAGACGGTGGCAAGCGACAGCAGCAGGGTCAGCACGACGTAGAGAAAGACCTGTTGCTGATTGGTCTTGATCACCTTGGGACGCCGCGGCGGCGGTTCGCTCGGTGACGAGGTGGGGCCTTCAGTACTCATGGCAGCACTCTTGGCCTTATTCCTGGGTGGCGACGGCTCGCTGATGCGATCGCGGCGACTGCCCTGCAATTCCTAAATGACTGAAAAAAGAACGATATTCTCTGCCGCGAATGATAGCGCGCCAGAGCCGGAATGCAAATTTCGAGCCGAAGGTAACGTTACTCAACTCGGCCGCGTCGTTTGGTCATCCTATCACCAGTTAGCCACACTTGGCGATTTTCCGGTTCCCCCCGGCTGCATTCCGGCGCGGGAGATGTCATAAATTGGCAGTCCCGGCGATTTGACCGGTCCAAGAAGAAGTTGCGCTGAACGCTCCGATTTTTCTTGTCACGTCAATGAGGGCGTCAGCTTTGTCGTTTCCACCCATGTCATCGGCGGTTCCGGTCGAAGCGCTCATTGGCTGGATGTTGCTGCTCACCTTCAAGCACATCATCGCCGATTTCGTTCTGCAGACCGCCTGGATGGCGCAGGGCAAGGATCAGAAGCACGGTTGGGCTTTGCCACTGCTCGTGCATTGCCTGATTCACCTTGCGGTCGCACTGCCCCTGATCCTGATCGTCGCGCCAAAGTTCTGGTTCGTGGCGTTCATCGACTTCCTGATTCACATCACCATCGACCGGGCCAAGGGATTCGTCTCGGCCAATTTCGGCGTCGACCTGGCCCATCCCTGGTTCTGGACCCTGATCGGTGTCGACCAGGCCCTGCATCACCTCACCGGATTCGGCCTCTCCATCTTCATGGCGGCGAACTGAGGCTGGCTTCCCTCTGTTCATTTCGTAGCCCGGATGGAGCGCAGCGCAATCCGGGATGGCGCCACAAGCGAGACGGGTCCCGGATTACGCTGCGCTCCATCCGGGCTACGCGGCTCTTCACGAGATTCCGGCCGGGAGGCGCCCCCTGATTCGCGGCCCGCGGGCAAGGATCCCGGGTGACTACCGCCCGGGGTGGTTAACCTTTCGTTAGAGAATTGCGCTGCATCTTCCGCATGACGAGGGAGAACTGCAATGTTTTCAAGCCGTGACGCTTTTGAAAGCGATTTCTGCCCGGTCCAGGACGAGCTCCTTGGCGAGATGTATCGCGCCAGCGAGAGTGGCCTGCCGAGGCTGGTTGAGAGTGTTTCCCCTGACGCGCGCGCCAGGCTGGCGCTGTTCTGCTATCGCCGCAGCCATCTGCATTCGCTGGCTGTTGCGATCGCAGCGAGCTGCAGCGAGCGCGACCTGATCGACAACGGCGGCCGTGTCGGCTCGACGCTCTACGCGCTGTCGCGCGAACGCTCGGCCAAATCGTCGCCGTCGCTGTCGGGTGGCCGCAAGCCGATCACGCTGTCGACCAAGCCGCTCTCGGTGCTCGCACCGCTGGACGACGAGATCGACGACGAGATCAGCGAAGCCGTTCCGGCTTAAGCGGCTTCTTGTTGGCGCATGATCTTGCCGGAAAACCGCTGCACACTTTTCCGGATCATGCGCTAGCGATTAGAGGCAGCCCGAATTTTCGCCGTGCCATCGCGCATTCGGCGTCGCCCGGCATGCATGTGCGGCACACCTCCGGCCGCACGGTGTAAACGCCGCACGCAGTCGCTTTTCCAATTTCGCCCTGCAACGCCGCGCAGCGATCGCCCTCGCAGCGCATGCCGGATTGACGCGCGTTGACGAGCGCTTCGGGGATCGCGGCAAGCTCCTCATCGCTCTCGATCGAGAAGCGCGGCCAATTCTCCGAATAGCCGCAGCACGCACCGCAGCTCTGGCAGTAGCCCGACAGGTCGATGGGGGAAGTCTCGTCCGTCACCGTCATGTGTCCTTTGGCGGACCCCAGACCAGGCTCTGGCGCCACCTCGCACGCAGCACGTCGCGCCGCTCCGGATATCTCTCGTCGAGATAGTTCGCCTCGACCACGCGATCGGTGCGGAAGCTGCGGAAGTCGCCGCGCAGCTCGCACCAGGCCGCGAGCAGGCGCACGGCCTCGAGATAGCCGACCGAGATCGGCCAGATCATGCGCTCGCTGGGGCGGCCCTGCTCGTCGCGATAGCGCAGCATGATCTTCTTGCCTTCGTGGATCTGGGTGCGCGTGCGCACCATGTCGAGTCGATCCGGTTCCCTGTTCCAGCTCGGCCGCGCGCGGCTTGCGGGCTCCAGCACGAAGGGACGCAGACGCTCCGGCACGGTGTCGGCGATCTTGGCCATCAGATCTTCGGCGGCGCGTGCCAGCGCTGAGTCGGCGTGGCCCGCGACCCATTGCGCGCCCAGCACCGCCGCCTCGATCTCGTCGGGTGTCAGCATCAAGGGCGGCAGGTCGAATCCCTTTTCCAGGATGTAGCCCATGCCGGCTTCGCCGCGGATCGGCACGCGCTGGCCGATCAGTGTCGCGATGTCGCGATAGATAGTGCGCTTGGAGGTTTCGAGCTCGGCCGCGATCGCGTCCGCGGTCAGCGGCTTACGCGTGCGCCTCAGCACCTGGATGATCTGAAACAGCCGGTCGGCGCGTCTCATGACAATTCTCTTATCGGGGGCGGATCAGAAAACGGCGCGTGACTGCTGACAGGATGTTGGCAGCAGGGGAGTTCTATACCGGGACAACACATCGACTGAAGAGGATTTGTCCATGATCATTCCAACCCATTTCGGCGCGGCCGCTCCGCTGTGGCGGGCGCAAATGTGGCACGCCTGGGCGTTCGGTCGGCTGATTTCGCTCGATCTCATGGCCGTCGACCTCCGTTTCGCACTCGCAAGTGCGGTGACACGCTCGCTGATCCAGGCTGCGGACGCGCTGGCCCACCATGTGATGGGCCGCGCCTGGCGAGGGGCCCGCTTCGCAGAAGATATCACGGCTGCTGCCACCATGGTGGCAGCAGCCCGTCACTAGGTTCCATCAACTTTGGCAGGTTCAGGAGAGCTCGCATGATTACGCTTTACGGCTTTGGCACCGGCTTCGGCCTGCCGGAAATCAGCCCCTTCGTCACCAAGACCGAGGTGCAGCTCAAGATGGCGGGATTGCCCTATCGGAAGGAGCGGGCGATGCCGCCGGCCTCGCCCAAGGGGCAATTGCCGTTCATCGACGATGGCGGCGAGGCGGTGGCCGATTCCACCTTCATCCGCGCCCATATCGAGCGCCGCTACGGTTTCGATTTCGACGCCGGCCTGTCGCTGGCCGAGCGTGCGCAGGCCTGGGCGTTCGAGCGCATGATCGAGCATCACGTCTATTGGGCGCTGGTCGGCGCGCGCTGGGTCGACCCCGTCAATTTCGCCAAGGGACCCTCGCATTTCTTCGATGGCGCGCCGGAGCACAACCGCGAGAAGCTGCGCGAGGACGCGCAATTCCGCGTCGCCGAGAACTATCTGCTCTCCGGGCTCGGCCGTCACGCCCCCGATGACGACGTCGATCTCGCCGTGCGCTCGCTGTTCGCGCTGTCGGTGCAGCTTGGCGACAAGACGTATCTGATGGGCAACAAGCCCAGCGGCGTCGATGCCACCGCCTTCGGCGCGCTCGCCGGAATCTTGACGCCGTTCTTCGAATCCGGACTGCGCCAGCGCGCCGAGGGATTTCCGAACCTCACCGCCTATGTCGACCGCATGATGGACAACTACTATCCGGAATTCGCCTGGACCCCGCTGCGGCAGGCGGCTTAGCGTTCAACGCTTCCGCGGGCTCGGTGTAACCTCTCCCGCTTGCGGGAGAGGTCGACACGCTCGCAGAGCGTGGCGGGTGAGGGCTCTCGCCTCTGGGGGATTTTGTCTGAAAGCCGGAACAATCCCTCCGCGGAGACACCCTCACCCCACCCCTCTCCCGCAAGCGGGAGAGGGTGCAGCGACACCCGGGTTGCGAGCTCACTCCTCAAAGCCAAAAAATCAAAGAGCCGGCCCGACGGGCCGGCTCTCGCCGTTTCGATATCGTCGCTGCGCTTACTTCACCAGCGTGTACTTGCCGTTCTTCACGGTGAGCAGGATGCGCGAGCGCTCGTCGAGGCCGTAGCGGTCCTTTTCGGTGAAGTTGTAGACGCCCTGGCTCGCGGCCAGTTCCTTCTCGGACAGCAGCGCCTGGCGGATCGCTTCGCGGAATTCCGGCGTGCCGGGCTTTGCGGTTTTCAGCGCTGTCGGAATGATGCGCTTGAGGATCTCGAAGGCATCGTAGGAATGGCCGGCGAACTGGCTGCGGCTGTTCGGGCCGTACTTGGCTTCATACGCGGTGTTGAGCGCAAGGCCCGGCTTCTTGGTGGCGGCTTCATCCGGCTGGTCCTCGGGATCCATGACGGGACCGGAGGCCATCAGCACGCCTTCGGCCGCTTTGCCGGCGATGCGGATGAAGTCCATGCTGGCGGCGCCGTGGGTCTGGTAGATCAGCCCCTGATAGCCGCGTTCGCGCAGCTCGGTCTGCGGCAGTGCTGCCGCGGTGCCGGAGGCGCCGATCAGGATCGCATCGGGATTGGCGGCGACGAGCTTGAGCACCTGCCCGGTCACCGACGTATCGGGGCGGGCGAAGCGTTCCTCGTCGGCGATGGTCATGCCCATCGGCCCGGTCTGAGCCTTGAGATCGTTGAACCAGAGGTCGCCATAGGAGTCGGAATAGCCGATATAGCCGACGGTCTTCACGCCCTTCGACTTCATGTGGTCGTACAGCACCTTGCCGACGATCGGGATCGGCTGCGGCATCGCCACCGACCACTTCATGCGCTCGGGCGTGATCGGGAACGGGGCAAGGCCGAAATGCGGAATGCCGGCTTCGTTGGCGACGTTGGAAACCGCGATGGTCGGCGGCGTCAGCGCCGAGCCCATGATGATGTCGGCCTTGGATTCGGTCACGAACCGGCGGGCGTTGGTGGTCGCCGTGGTGGGATCGCCGCCGTCATCGAGCACGATCACCTTCAGCGGCACGCCGCCGATCTCCTTCGGCACGAATTCCAGCGCGTTGCGCTCGGGAATGCCGAGCGCCGCGCCCGGGCCGGTCGTAGTGGTGGTGATGCCGATGGTGATTTCGCTGGTCTGGGCCAGTGCAGGCAATGTCGGCAGGGCAAGCGTCGCCGCGGCGATGGCGGCGGTCAGGTAAAAGCGTTTCATCTATTCCTCCCTTGACGTGTTTTCTTTGAAAGCAGAAATCGAACGTGAATTCAGCCCCGTCTTTTGGTGATGCGGCGATTTAGCTCCGGACTTAAGTCCCCGTGAATTTGGCTACCATTTCCGGAGGGAACGGTGCCGATTTCAGCTTGTCGGGGTTAACGGGATCGCGGCCGACCAGGACGCGGGTCTCAAAACCCTCGATGGCCAGCGCCTCGCCCTTGTAGACGTTGTGCTTCACCTCGAAGCTCGAGCGCTTGATGCTCTCGATCTTCGTTTCGATGGTGATCCAGTCGCCATAGGTCGAGGGGATGTAGAACTTGGACCGCGTGTCGACCATGGGGATGCCCACCAGGCCGTATTTGCGGACCAGGTCCTGCTTGGAGAAGCCGGCGACCTCGAACAGCGTCGAGGTCGAATCGTCGAACATCGCGAAATAGCGCGGGTAGTAGACGATGTTAGCGGGGTCGCAATCACCCCACTGGATCTGGACGTCGCGCCGGTTCACGAACATGCAATACGCGTCCTACTTCGGCGCCATGCGCAGCGAGCCGTCGAGGCGCACCACTTCGCCGTTCAGGTACGAATTCTCGACCATGTGCAGCGCGAGCGCGGCGAATTCGTCGGCATTGCCGAGCCGGCGCGGGAAGGGGATCGCGGCGGCGAGCGAATCCTGGGCTTCCTGCGGCAGGTTGGCGAGCAGGGGCGTCAGGAACAGGCCGGGCGCGATGGTCAGCACGCGGACGCCGAACTGCGCAAGCTCGCGCGCGATCGGCAGGGTCATGCCGACGATGCCGCCCTTGGAGGCCGAATAAGCGGACTGGCCGATCTGGCCGTCATAGGCGGCGACGGACGCCGTGTTGATGATGACGCCGCGCTCGCCAGTCGCCTGCGGCTCGAGCTTGGACATCTCGGTTGCGGCGAGGCGCAGCATGTTGAAAGTGCCGATCAAATTGACCTTGATTACCTTGTCGAAATCGGCGAGCGCCATCGGGCCGTCGCGGCCAACGACGCGCTTGGCAACGCCGATGCCGGCGCAATTGACCAGCACGCGCGCCGGGCCGTGGGCCTTGGTCGCCTGCGCGATCGCGGCTTCAGCGGAGGCGGCATCGGAGACGTCGCAGGTCACCGCCACGCCCTTGATCTCGGCGGCGACGGTTTCGGCGAGCTTGGCATTGAGATCGCACACCGCGACCTTGGCGCCCTGCGCCGCCAGCTTTCGCGCGGTGGCAGCGCCGAGTCCTGATGCGCCGCCGGTGACGATGGCTGCCTGATCTTTCAACAACATGGCGTTCTCCTATGGCGGAATTCTAGACGAGATGGACTCCCTCGCCCCGCTTGCGGGGAGAGGGTTGGGGTGAGGGGGGCTCTCCACAAGGAAGGTGAGAGTTGAATTTGCGGAGACTCCCCCTCCCCCGAATTTGCGCGCTGCGCAAAATCGACCTCTCCCCGCAAGCGGGGCGAGGTGAAGGAAGCGCCGACCGGTTCATTCCGTCTCTCATTCTAGACGACCGATATCATACGGTCCGATGGATTGGCAGCGTAGAGCTCGTCGATCAAGTCCGTGCGATGCTCCAGCACCGCGCGCTGGTTGATCGAGCCCTTGTCGGTGACCTCGCCCTTGTCGATCGAGAGCGGCGTATCCATCAGGATCGCGCGCGTGATCCGGGTCGAGGAGCCGGTGGCCGAAGCGAGGAAGCGGGTCAGGCGTTCGCGGAACGCGTCGCGGACCAGCCGGTCGCGTGTGGCGGCGACGAGATCGTCGGCCGGCAGCGTCGGGTTGATCAGGCGGCAGCCGTCGAGGTCGAGCACGACGAGTGCGGAGATCTCGTCGCGGTTGATGCCGGCGATAACGACGTCGCGCACCAGCGGCGCACAGGCTGCGACGAAGCGGGCGCGCAGCGGGCCGACGCTGACCCAGGTGCCGCTGGCGAGCTTGAAGTCCTCGCTGACGCGGCCGTCGAAATCGAAGCCGGCGTTGAAATCATCGGGATCGGCGGGCTTGAGCGCATCGCCCATCTTGTAAAATCCTTCCTCGTCGAAGGATTTTGCGGTGATGTCCTCCTGGCGCCAGTAGCCGGGCATCACGTTCGGCCCCTTGCAGCGCACCTCCAGCTTGCCGTTGTTCGGCACCAGCTTCGCGTCGTTGCCCGACACCGGCAGGCCGACATGGCCGGAGCGGCTGGTGCGCGGATTGACCGACATGAAGAACGGCGCGGTCTCGGTCGCGCCGAGGCCGGTCAGCATCGGCACGCGATAGCCTTTTTCCTTCACCGCGAGTTCGTCGAGGCTGTTCCAGATGAACGGCGACAGCGCCGCGCCGGAGAAGAACATCGCGTGCAGCCGGTCGAAGAACTTTGCGCGCAGGCCCTGGTCGTCGCGCAGATAGGGCAGCAGCGATTCATAGCCCTTGGGCACGTTGAAATAGACCGTCGGCGAAATCTCCTGGAGATTGCGCACGGTCTCCTCGATGCCGCCGGGCACCGGCTTGCCGGCATCCAGATACATCGAGCCGCCATTGTAGAGCGTCAGCCCGATATTGTGGTTGCCGCCGAAGGTGTGATTCCAGGGCAGCCAGTCGATGATGACGGGCGGCTCGTCCTTGAGGAAGGCGAGCGTCTCGCGCAGCATGACCTGGTTGGCGCAGATCATGCGCTGAGTGTTGATGACGGCCTTGGGATTGCCTGTCGAGCCCGAGGTCAGCAGGAATTTCGCGATCGTATCAGGACCGATCCTGCCGTGGACCTCGTCGAGATCGCCGCGAACAGGCGTTGCCATGAGGTCGGCAAGCAAGGTGACGTCGCGGCCGGGCACCTGGCCGTAGGACGCCGCGATTTCGGTGCCGAGCGAGACATTGGCCGCGAGCGCGTCGGCGAACTTGTCGGCATCTTCGGCGAAGACGAGGCCGGGCGTCAGCAGCTTCATCAGGTAAGACAGCTTGCCGTAATCCTTCGACACCAGCGAATAGGCCGGCGACACCGGGCAGAACGGAATGCCGGCATAGAACGCGCCGAATGCCAGCAGCGCGTGGTCGATCGAGTTGCCGGAAAGGATGACGACCGGCCGCTCCGCCGACAGGCCGCGCTGAATCAGCGCGGACGCGATATGCCGGCTCGCGGTGAGCAGCTCGGCATAGGTGATCTTGCGCCAGCCGCGGCCGCCTTCGCGCTCGGCCATGAAGACGCGGTCCGGCGTCGTCGCGGCCCAGTGATGCAGGCGGTCGGTGATGCGGACGGGATAGTCCCCGAGCGGCTGCCTTGGCCTGAGATAGATCGTGCCGTCGTCGCGCCGCTCGATGTTGACGACGGGATCGCCGAACGAAATGGGCCGCAGCGGGGAAGTGCTCGCGCCGCGCTCCATGCTGGAAGAGGACGGCTGCGCGCTCATGACTTGGGCTTCACCTTGGCGGTCTTGTGCTCGAGGAATTCGCGGATCCTGCGCTTGGCCTCCTTGTCGCTCTGAGCGACGGTGGCCATCAGCGATTCCATCAACAGGCCGGTCTGCGGATTGGCCTCCGCGATCATCGGCAGCGCCTGCAGCACGGCAAAATTGGTCAGCGGCGCGTTGGAGGCGATCTTGGTTGCGAGCTCCAGCGCCTTGCCGAGCCCGTTGCCGGCTTCCGTCAGATATTGCGCAAAGCCGTAGGAGGCGCCTTCGGTCGCGCTATAGACGCGGCCGGTCAGCATCATGTCCATCATCCGGGCGACGCCGATCAGGCGCGGCAGCCGCACCGAGCCGCCGCCGCCGACGAAGATGCCGCGCTGTCCTTCCGGCAGCGCGAAATAGGTCGAGGGTTCGGCGACGCGGATATGCGCGGCGCAGGCGAGCTCGAGCCCGCCGCCGATCACGGCGCCCCTGAGCGCGGCGATCACGGGCACGCGGCTGTACTGGATGCGGTCGAACACCCGGTGCCACATCTGCGAATGCAGCAGGCCGCCGGTGGCGTCGTGATCCTGAAGTTCGGACAGGTCGAGGCCAGAGGAGAAATGGTCACCGATGCCGTGGATGACGACCGCGCCGATGTCCTCGGGCAGGGACGCAAAGCATTCGCCGATTTCCAGGATGATGCCGTCATTGAGCGCATTGCGCTTGGCCGGCCGGTTCAGACCCACGGTCAGAACCCGGTCCGCCCTCTCGATCCTCAACAGCCCGGAGGCGCCCGCGTCAGCGGTCTCGGCGTTTCCCTGTGTCATTTGCGTCCTTATCAGAATAGTTATGTTGTATAACGAATTTGGCGGGAGTCAATATGGATGGGGGGCGGATAATAGCACCTAGCGGGCCCTCAGCCGTCCGGCGTCCGATCAGGCGCAGGCCGAGGAGCGTGTTGTAAATACTAGCTTTCGCAAAATTCTCCGTCATTGCGAGCCAACGGGTCCGCGCGAAGCGCGGCCCGATGACAGGCTCCGCGAAGCAATCCAGACTGTCACCGCGGGAACAGTCTGGATTGCTTCGTCGCTTCGCTCCTCGCAATGACGATGTGGCAGCCGCCTCACACCACCTGGTGCACGTCGATCACCACCCGGTCCGCATGCCGAGCGGCGGAGCCGACGAAGATGTGCTCCATCAGCCAGCGATAGCTTTCATGCCCGGTCTCGAATTTCGGCACGGTGCGGAAATAGATCAGCTTTGGATCGACCGGCTCGCCGCGCTTGAGCTTTTGCAGCAGCTCGACCGGGCCGAAGCGCATGCCCTTGTTCTCGACATAGACGATGGCGCCGTCGTCGGTCTCGAAGGCGTACTTCGCTTCGAGATCGATCAGCTCGTTGAGCCGGATGGTCTGGAAGTCGGCGCCGAACGGCAGCACCTTGCCTGATATCGCGCCCTTCACATCGCCGCCGATGATCGGAATGATGCGGCGAACCCCGATGCCGGTCTCGCCGGCGGTGACGACGTCGCCGATTTTGGCGTTGATGGTGAAGACGTATTTGGTTTCGAGCGTCGGTACCGTCATCGCTTCACCTCGTCAGTGCGCCATCATGCGCGTCGGCAGCCAGGTCGCCAGCAGCGGGAAGGCGATCAGGATCACGAGGCGCACGAGGTCGGTCGCCACGAACGGGATCACGCCCTTGAAGATCGTGGAGAAGGAGACGTCCTTCACCACGCTCTTGATGACAAAGACGTTCATGCCGACAGGCGGATGGATCAGGCCGAGCTCGACGGTCATCACGATGATGACGCCGAACCAGATCGGATCAAAACCGAGATGCGTGATGACGGGGAAGATGATCGGCACGGTCAGGATGATCATCGCCATGGCGTCCATCAAGCAGCCGAGCACGAGATACATCACCATGATCAGCGCCAGCACGCCGTAGGGGCCGAGGCCGAGGCCGGTCAAAAATTCCGTCACCTTCTGCGGCGTCTGCGTCACCGTAAGGAAGTAGCCGAAGATCAGCGCGCCGATCAGCACGGTGAACACCGCGGCTGCGGTGCGCGTGGCCTGCAGCAGCGAGGCCAAAATCTTCTCGCGGTCGAGCCGCCCGGTGACGACGCCGATGATGAAGGCGCCCGCGGCGCCGACGCCGCCGGCTTCGGTCGGGGTGAAGCGCGGCAGGAAGGGCAGGCCATAGAGGCCGCCGATCACGAACACGAACAGCAGCACCGGCGCCCAGATGTCCTTCAGGCCGGCGAAGCGCTCGCGCCACGGCAGCACCTTGCCCTTGGGCAGAAAATCTGGGCGGAAATACCCGATCAGGAAGATCGTGATCATGTACATGGTCATCGCCAAGAGGCCCGGAATGATGCCGGCGATGAAGAGTTTGCCGATGTCCTGCTCGGTGATGATGCCGTAGACGGCGAGCACGGTGGAAGGCGGCAGCATCGCGCCAAGCGTGCCGCCGGCTGCGATCACGCCGGTTGCGAACGACTGCGGATAGCCGAAGCGGCGCATCTCGGGATAGGCGACGGCGGAGAAGGTCGCGGCGGTCGCGACCGACGAGCCGCAGATCGCGGCGAAGCCGCCGCAGGCGCCGACGGTGGCGATGCCGAGCCCGCCGCGCAGATGGCCGACGAAACCGTTGGCGGCGCGAAACAACTCGCGGCTCATGCCGGAATTGCTGACGAAGGAGCCCATCAGCAGGAACATCGGGATGACGCCGAACGTGTAGTCGGTGACCGTGCGCATCGAGGTCTGGCCGACCAGCTTCAGCGCGGCCGTCCCGTTGACGAGATAGGCGAAGCCGGACACTCCGACGAGGCCCATGGCCATGCCGACAGGCACGCGCAGCAGCATCAGGAGAAATAAGGAAACGAAGCCGATTAAGGCGACGGCATCGGTGCTCATGATTACTCCGTCGCCTTCAATTTGGGATCGTGCATGTCTTCGGGATGGAAGATCAGGCGGTAGGTGCGGATCGCGATCAGCAGCACGGCTGAGACGTCACCGACCCAGGCGATCGCGAAGAACGGCCAGGTCGGCATATGCATGTCGAAGGTCTGGACGTTGTCGTTGTAGGTACCGCGAACCTTGTCGAACAGCGTCCAGGTCTGCACGGTGACGACGAACAGCAGCACCAGGGTCGCGAACACGTCGATCCAGCGCTGGTAGCGCGGCCCGACATTGCCCCAGACCAGATCGACCGTGATGTGGGTGCCGCGATAGGAGGTCGCCGCGATGCCCCAGAAAATCAGGATGCCGAGCAGCATGCGGCCGATGTCGAAACTGTCGGGGATCGAATAGTTCAGCGTGTTGCGCAGCAGCACCGACAGGAAGATGTCGAGCGCGACGATGCCGACGAAGCCGGCCGCGATCCATTCGATCGTGTCGATGATGCGGTCCATCCAGGAGCGCTTCATGAGTTGGTCCTATCGCGTGAGATCATTCGCTTGATCCAGATGTCGCCGGGCACTCGCCTCTCCCCGTGTGCGGGGAGAGGCCGACACGCAAAGCGTGGCGGGTGAGGGGGGCTCTCCGCGAGTCCAATTGTCACCGCCCTCGCGGAGACTCCCCCTCACCCCAACCCTCTCCCCGCAGGCGGGGAGAGGGAGAGGCCGCATCGTGCGCTCCTGACAGCGCACTTGCAGGACAACGGCGGCGAGATGCCCCTCGTCGCCGTGTTCCGTTCGGCGCGAGGCTACTCAGCCAGCGCGTTGTACTTCTTCAGCGAGGCCTTCAGGTCCGCGAGCGCAGCATCGGGATCGGCGCCGGCCTTCTTGGCCCCGTCGCCCCAGGTCTTGACCAGCGGCTCGGCGGCCTTCTTCCAGGCGGCGGTCTGCTCCGGCGTCAGCTTGTAGACCTCGTGACCGCTCTCGGCCTTCACCTTGTCGATGCCGGCGTCCTCGAACTTGCCCCAGTGCTCGCCGACCAGGCCGGCCATCTCGGTCGAGCAGTTCTTGTCGATCGCGGCCTTCTGCTTGTCGGACATCGCATTGTACTTGTCCTTGTTCATCACGAACACGAAGGTCGTGGTGTAGAGCGGCGCCTCCATGTCGTACTTGGTCACCTTGTCGATGCCGAACAGCACCAGCGAGCCCCAGGGGAAGGTGACGCCGTCGGCGACGCCGCGCTCGATGATGTCACGCACTTCCGGCGCGGACGACTGCACATTGGTGCCGCCGAGCGAGGTCACGAAATTCGCCATGGTGGCGTGCGCCGGGCGGATCTTCAGGCCCTTCACATCCTCCGGCATCACGATCTTCTTGGACTTGGAGTGGAAGGAGGAGGGCGAGTGGACGAAGGCGAGGCAGTATTTGACGTCCTTCATCTCCTTCTCGGCATATTTGCGGTACCAGGCGTCCAACCCCATCGAGCCGCCCTTGGCGTCCGAGATCAGGAACGGCAGTTCGCCCGCGCCGACGATCGGGAAGCGGCCGGGTTGGTAACCGGGATTGACGTAGGTGACGTCGGCGATGCCGTCACGCGCCATGTCGTAATGGTCGAACGCCTTGCCGAGCTGCTGGGCCGGAAACACCTTGCCCGTGATGGTGCCGCCGGAATCCTTGTTCACCGCGGCCACCCAGTCTTCCAGGGATTTCTGCAGCGGGTGCGATGCCGGCACCCAGTGCGAGACCTTCAGGTCGAAGGTCTTGTCCTGCGCCAGCGCAGGGCTCACGCTTGCTGCCAGCAGCAAAGCCAGACAGGCCTTTCTCATCACGCGTCTCTCCCTCATTTTGATGGTGGGCTTCGATGGCCCATCCTCATTAATTAACATGTTATCTAATTGGCCGGCGCGTTCAAGCCGGAACTGACGCGCACCTTGTCGCGTCATCTACGTCAGCCATGTTGCATGGATTTGTCGCCTGGCTTTCGACCCGCACTCCCCCTTTTGCCCAACCGTTATATGTTATAATTAACTTGCGCGGATCAGCGCGACAAGCGCGCCGCGCCGAAAGCCTACAGGATCGGGAGGAGCAAGTATTGCGGACAAAAGTCGCAATCATCGGGGCCGGGCCGGCCGGATTGTTGCTTGGGCAACTGCTGCATCAATACGGCATCGACAATACGATTCTGGAGCGGCAGAGCCCCGATTACGTGCTCGGCCGCATCCGCGCCGGCCTTCTGGAGGAAGGAACCGTCGCGCTGCTCGACCAGATCGGTGCGGGCGGACGGGCGCATGCCGAAGGCCTGGTGCATGAGGGCATCGAGCTTGCCTTTTCCGGCCGCCGTCACCGCATCGACATGAAGGGCGCGACCGGCAAGACCGTCATGATCTACGGCCAGACCGAGGTCACGCTCGACCTGATGAATGCGCGCAAGGCCGCGGGCCTCGTTACGGTCTACGAGGCCAAGGACGTGCAGCCGCACGATTTCGACGGCGGTCAGGCGCACGTAACTTACGTCAAGGACGGCGTCAGCCACACGCTCGACTGCGATTTCATCGCCGGCTGCGACGGCTTTCACGGCGTCAGCCGCGCCAGCGTGCCCGCTTCGGCGATCGAGGAGTTCGAGCGGGTCTATCCGTTCGGCTGGCTCGGCATCCTCTCGGAGACGCCGCCGGTCAGCCATGAGCTGATCTATTCCAACCACGCCCGCGGCTTTGCGCTCTGCACCATGCGCTCGATGAAGCGCAGCCGCTATTACGTGCAGTGTTCGCTTAGCGACCATGTCGACGAGTGGCCGGACGATCGCTTCTGGGACGAGCTGAAAAGCCGGCTCGACCAGGAGGCCGCCGACGGCCTGATCACGGGCCCGTCGATCGAGAAGAGCATCGCGCCCTTGCGCAGCTTCGTCGCCGAGCCGATGCGTTTCGGCAAGCTGTTCCTGTGCGGCGACGCCGCCCACATCGTGCCGCCGACGGGCGCCAAGGGGCTCAACCTGGCCGCCAGCGACGCCCATTATTTGTCGAGCGCCCTCCGCGAGTTCTACGACGAGAAGTCCAGCGCCGGCATCGAGGCCTATTCCGCCACGGCGCTGGCGCGGGTCTGGAAGGCGGTGCGCTTCTCCTGGTGGATGACCTCGATGCTGCACAAATTCCCCGACACCGGCACCATCGGCGCGCGCATCCAGCTCGCCGAGCTCGACTACGTCACGCAGTCCCAGGCCGCGATGACGTCGCTGTCGGAGAATTATGTGGGGTTGCCGTTTTAGGGGCGGAATTGACGGTGCCGTAGGGTGGGCAAAGGCGCGAAGCGCCGTGCCCACGTCTTCCCACAATTGAGAAAGTTGGTGGGCATGCTTCGCTTTGCCCACCCTACGGCATCGCGTGCTCTCTCCACGCCGTCATTGCGAGCGAAGCGAAGCAATCCAGGCTGCCTCCGCGGAAGGATTTCTGGATTGCTTCGTCGCTTCGCTCCTCGCAATGACGAGTCCCGCACCGTTTCAAACGCCCACGCAAATCTCGTTTAAAACTTTGTAGGCCGTGAAACTGTCATCCACATCGCGTTCAATGGCGACAAACCAGCAACACGAGACAGCCATGACCTCCACCGACATCCCCGCCGGCTTCGAGCCGCTCTTTCGCAAGAGCCCACTCACCGAGCCCTGGGAGCCGCTTTACTCCAGGAACACCGACAAGGCCGTCATCATCGGCCTCCGGTTGGCGAGACCGCACACCAACGGCCGCGGCCTGATCCATGGCGGCCTTATCGCGGCGCTCGCCGACAACGCCATGGGCCATAGCTGCGCGCTGGTGACGAACTGGACCACGTCGTTCGTGACCGTTTCGCTCTCGGTCGATTTCGTCGGCTCCGCCGAGATCGGCCAGTGGTGTTCGATCGAGAGCGACGTGATCAAGACCGGCAAGACGATCTGCTTTGCGCAGTGCCTGATCAAGGCCGACGACGTCGTGATCGCGCGCGCCAGCGGCACGTTCCGCGTGGTGCCGAAGCCTACCCAAACTTCCACTCCGCCGTCTCCACCACGAGATCGATGAACGCGCGCACCTTGGCCGAGAGCAGGCGCGAGGTTGGATAGACGATGTGGATCGGCAGCGCCGGCTGCTCGTATTTCGCCAGCACGATTTTCAGCCGACCGCGCTTCAGGCCCTCGGCGGCCTGATAGGCCAGCACGCGCGTCACGCCGCCGCCGGCCTCGGCATATTGCAGCGCTGCGTCGGCGCTGTTGCTGGTGAAGCGCGGGCTCGGCGTCACCTCGATGTCGCGGCCGTCCTGCACGAAATGCCAGTTGGCGAACGGGCCGAACTGGATGGTCTGGTGCTCGAGCAGCGCCTCCGGCGTCTTCGGCTCGCCATGGCGCTTCAGATAGCCCGGTGTCGCCACCACGATCCGCCGCATCTCGCCGACCTGGCGCGCAACCAGCGAGGAATCGGCGAGATGGCCGATCCGCACGGCGGCGTCGACGGCATCCTCGACCAGATTGACGAGATGGTCCGACAGCCTGAGCTCGGCGGCGACCTCGGGATAACGCTTGAGATACTCGGTCATCACCGGCCCGACATGGAGCCGGCCGAACCCGACCGGCGCCGACACCACGAGCCGCCCGCTCGGCCGGTTGCGCTCCTCCCGCGCCGAGCCATCGGCCTCCTCGACATCGGCGAGGATGCGTCGCGCGCGTTCGAGATAACGCGTGCCGACGTCAGTGAGCCGCACCTGCCGCGTGGTCCGCTGCAGCAGCCGGGCGCCAAGATGATCCTCCAGCGCGGCGATCATCCGCGTCACCGCCGAGGGCGACAGCCGCAGCTTGCGCGCCGCCGGCGCAAAGCCGCGCAGATCGGCGACGGTGACGAAGACATGCATGGCTTCAAGGCGGTCCATGGTATTATTGCATATATTGCAACGATGAAGTGTCAAGCGGGCTGATTGTTTTGATCGCCGGAAGGTCCATTTTAATCCCCGAAAGACGCAGCAATGCGCCGGAATTTTCAGGAGATCTTCCGATGACTGCCGTACACACCTATGCCAGCGATGTTGCCTTCTCGCCGGCGGTGAAATCGATCCAGACCCGAAAGGGATCGCGCGAAGGCTATGCCCATGCCGAGCAGCGGGGATGGCGCACCGAGGTCGACGAGAACCTCGCGGCGTTCCTGGCCGACGCCAACAGCTTCTACTTTGCGACCGCCTCGGCCGATGGCCAGCCCTACATCCAGCACCGCGGCGGCCCGAAGGGGTTTTTGAAGGTGCTGGACAAGCAGACGCTGGCCTTCACCGACTATTCCGGCAACCGGCAATACATCACCCAGGGAAACCTGTCCGAGAACCCCAAGGCCTACATCTTCGTCATGGACTATGCCCATCGCCGCCGCGTGAAGATCTGGGGCGAGGCGCGGGTGGTCGAGGACGACGAGGCGATGACGACGGCCCTGATGCCAAAGGGCTACCGCGCCCGGCCGGAGCAGGTTATCCTGTTCAAGATCGCAGCGTGGGACACCAACTGCCCGCAGCATATTCCGCAGAAGTTCGACGCGGGCGATGTGGCGGCAGCGCTGGCGACGCGGGACCAGCGGATCGCGGAGCTGGAGGCGGAAGTTGCGGCGTTGAAGGGGAAGGCAGCGGGTTGAGTGACGCGCTCTATCCAGATCGTCATTGCGAGGAGCGAAGCGACGAAGCAATCCAGACTGCCACCGCGGATAGATTCTGGATTGCTTCGCTTCGCTCGCAATGACGAGGAATGCGACATCAAATCGCGCTAGCACCCTCGTGCTGAAATCCCAGATAGCTCGCCGCCACCCGCTCGTTTGCCGCGACATCGCTGGCCTTGCCGCTCAGCACGAATTCGCCGAGCTCCATCACATAGGCCTGGTCAGCGATCTTCAGCGCGGCCTGCGCGTTCTGCTCGACCAGCAGCACCGAGACGCCGCTGGCGCGCAGCTCGGTGACGATGCGGAAGATGTCGGCGACGATGATAGGGGCGAGGCCCAGGCTCGGCTCGTCCAGCATCAGAAGCTTTGGCTCGCCCATCAGCGCGCGGCCCATCGCGAGCATCTGCTGCTCGCCGCCGGAGAGCGTGCCGGCGAACTGCTTGCGGCGCTCCTTCAGGCGGGGGAACAGCGTGTAGACGCGCTCCATCGAAGCCTTTGCCTTGCTTCGCTCGATGCGGAAGGCGCCGAGCTCGAGATTGTCCTCGACATTCATGGTCACGAACAATTCGCGGTGCTCCGGCACGAGGCCGAGGCCCATCGCGACGCGGTCCTCGATGTCGAGCCGGGCGAGATCCTGCCCGGCAAAGGTGACGCGGCCCTTCAGCGGCAGAATGCCCATGATGGCCGAGAGCAGCGTGGTCTTGCCGGCGCCGTTGGCGCCGACGATGGTGACGATCTGGTTGGCGCCGACCTCGAGCGAGACCGAGCGCACGGCCTCGACCTTGCCATAGGCGACATGCGCGTCGGTGACGGACAACAGCGCGCTCATGCCGCCACTCCGAGATAGGCCTTGATCACTTCGGGATTGGTCTTGATCGTGGCGGGCGTGCCTTCCGCGATCTTGGTGCCGAAATCGAGCACGACGATGCGGTCGGCCAGATTCATCACAAAGCCCATGTCGTGCTCGACCAGAAGCACGGACATGCCGCCGTCGCGCAGCTCGCGCAGGAGCGCGGCGAGCCGCTGCTTCTCCATGTGGCGCAGGCCGGCGGCCGGCTCGTCGAGCAGCAGCAGCATCGGATCGACGCACAGCGCACGCGCGATCTCGACGATGCGCTGCTGGCCGAGCGAGAGCGAGCCGGCGAGCTGATGCATCTGCTCGGCAAGGCCGACGCGCTCGATCTGGCGCGCGGCTTCGGCGAGCAGCTTGGCCTCGTCGGCGCGGTCGAGCCGCAGCATCGAGGAGATCGAGCCGGAATGGCCGCGCAGATGCGCGCCGATCGCGACGTTCTCCAGCACGGTCATATCAGGGACCAGCTTCACGTGCTGAAAGGTCCTGCTGATACCGAGCTTGACGATCTCCTGCGGCGGCGCGTTGTCGACCTTCTTGCCGAGCACGGAGATCGAGCCAGATGTGGCCGACAGCACGCCGGTGATCAAATTGAACGTGGTGCTCTTGCCGGCGCCGTTCGGCCCGATCAGGGCGACGATCTCCTTGGCCTGGACGTCGAAGGACACGTTGTTGACCGCGACCACGCCGCCGAATTGCTTTCGCGCCTTCTCGACGTGGAGCAGGATGTTGGCCTCGCCGGCCGAACGGGCGCGCTGTTCCAGCTTCAGCGAGGTATCGGGCTTCTTGCCGCCGGTGCGCTCGGGCAGGAGCGACATCAGCCAGGGCCAGACGCCGCCGGGCGCGAGCTGCAGCAGCGCCACCAGCATGATGCCGAACACGATGGTCTCGACCTGGCCGGAGCCGGGCAGGATCAGCGGCAGATAGCTTTGCAGCACCTCTTTCAGCACCACGACGATCGCCGCGCCCAGCACGCCGCCCCAGACATAGCCGGCGCCGCCGACCACCGCGATGAAGAGATATTCGATGCCGGCCTGCGCGCCGAACGGCGTCGGGTTCACCGCGCGCTGGAGATGGGCGTAGAGCCAGCCGGAAAGGCCGGCGAGCACGGCAGCATGGATGAACACAAGCATCTTCGCCCGCGGCGTGTGCACGCCGAAGGCCTCGGCCGCGACATGGCCGCGGCGCAGCGCGCGGATGGCGCGGCCGGTGCGGGAGTCCAGCAGGTTCATCGTCAGCAGCGCCGAGAGGATCACGGCGACCCAGATCGCGTAATAGATCGAGCCGGGCGAGAGCATCTTGAACGTGCCGATCGACAGCGGCGGGATCGCCGAGATGCCGTCGTTTCTCCCCAAGAACTCCAGCTTGCTGAAGAGGTAGAACAGGCCGAGCCCCCAGGCGAGCGTACCGAGCGGCAGATAATGGCCGGAGAGGCGGACCGTGATCAGCCCGAGCAGCACCGCCAGCGATCCGCTGACCAGGAGCGACAGCGGCAGCGTCAGCCAGGGCGACAGGCCATAGGCCGTCGACAGCACCGCCGTGGTGTAGGCGCCGAAGCCGACGAAGGCGGCCTGACCAAAAGAGGTGAGGCCGCCGACGCCGGTCAGCAGTACGAGGCCCATCGCGACCAGCGCGGCGAGGCCGATATTGTCGAGCAGCACGATCCAGAACGGCGGCATGCCGGGGACGAACGGGATCGCCGCCATGACCAGCGCGAAGACGAGAATGGGAAGCCGGCTCTGCATGCGCTCAGTCCTTCTCTTCCTCGACCGCGGGCGCGGCGAGCGAGCGCAGCAGCAGCACGGGGATCAGCAGCATGAAGACGATCACTTCCTTGTAGTTGGAGGCATAGAAGGACGAGAACGCCTCGACGATGCCGACGACCAGCGCCGCGACGGCGGTGAGGGGGTAGCTGACGAGGCCGCCGATGATCGCGGCGACAAAGCCCTTCAGGCCGATCAGGAAGCCCGAGTCGTAATAGAGCGTCGTGATCGGCACGATCATGATGCCCGACAGCGCGCCGATGCTGGAGGCCAGCAGGAAGGCAATCTGCCCCGACAGCGTGGTGCGGATGCCGACAAGCCGCGCGCCGAGCCGATTCACGGCGGTCGCGCGCAGCGCCTTGCCGTAGAGCGTCAGGCCGAAGAACAGCCAGAGCCCGACGATGAAGGCGATGGTGATGGCGTAGACGGTGATGCTTTGGCCGGTGAAGCGCAACGCGCCGGCGGTGAAGGCGCCGGACAGCACAGCGGGACCGCGCTGGCCTTCGGCGCCGAAGAACAGCAGGCCGAGGCCCTGCAGCGCGAGGTGGACGCCGACCGACGCAATCAGCAGCACCAGCACGGAGGTGTGTGCGAGCGGCTGGAACGCGATGCGGTAGAGATAGAGGCCGATCATCGCCACGATCACCAGCGACAGCGCGATACAGACCGCGACCGGCGGCTTCTGCGCGGCAAAATAGATGGTGAGCGCCAGCACGATGGCCGGCAGCACGATGTTGGCGATGAAGCTGCGCACGATCAGTCGCGCATGCAGCGCCTTGCGCGCCGTGAACAGGTCGAAGGCGAAGGCGCCGATGCCCAGCGCCAGTGCGAGCTTGGCCGTGCCCGGCATCTGGCCTGCGGCCAGCGAGGCATAGGTCAGCGCGCCATAGGTGACGAATTCGCCCTGGGGAATCAGGATCACGCGGGTGACGGCGAACACCAGCACCAGCGCCAGCCCGAGTAGCGCGTAGATCGCGCCATTGGTGATGCCGTCCTGCACCAGGAACAGCATGATGGTGGTATTCAAGACCGGACGCTCCCCCTAATCCGGACCAGTCCCCCCGATTGTGGTGGACGGTCCGCTCACAGCCATTGAAAAACGCTGACGATATTTGATATGGTCCATAACAATTATCAAATATAATCTCAAGGGTGGCGGGCGACCCGTCCCGAATTTAGCGGGATTACGAGCACGAGGCGATGACCGTTTCCAAAACCGCTGAAAAGTCTTCCGAAAAGTCCGGCGAGGCGGCCAAGGGCCGCAAGGACGCAGCCGAGGCGCAGTCTGAAGCCCTCCAGCTCGGCGAGCTCTCCGAACAGCTCGGCTATGTCCTGAAGCGTGCGCAGCTGAAGGTGTTCGAGAACTTTCTGCGCTGCATGGCCTCGCTCCAGCTGACGCCGGCGCAGTTCTCGGTGCTGCTGCTGGTCGAGAAGAACCCCGGCCGTAACCAGACCGAGGTCGCCTCCACCCTCGGCATCCTCCGTCCGAATTTCGTGGCCTTGCTCGACAACTTAGAGAGCCGCGACCTTTGCGCGCGGATCCGCTCCACCAACGACCGTCGCTCGCACATCCTGGTCTTGACCGACAAGGGCAAGGCCGTCCTGACCCGCGCAAAAAAACTCGTCGCCACCAAGCACGAGTCGCGGCTGAACGATCTGCTCGGCCAGGCCAACCGCGAAGCGCTGATCGGGATGCTGTCGAAGATCGCGAACGAGTTTTGAGGGGCGGCTGTCACCTCCCGTCATTGCGAGCGCAGCGAAGCAATCCAGAATCTTTCCGCGGAGGCAGTCTGGATTGCTTCGTCGCTGCGCTCCTCGCAATGACGCTGGTGGAACTAGCGCCCTCTCAATCCACCAAAATCACGCGAATATCGTTCACGTTCGTCAGCGTCGGGCCGGGCTGCAAGAGATCCCCCGTCGCCTCGAAGAACGTGGTCGCGTCGTTGTTGTCCAGATACGCCTGCGGCTGAAGCCCCTGCGCCTTCATCTTGGCAAACGTCGCTGCGTCGATCAGCGCCCCGGCGGGGTCGGTGGGGTGGCCGGCGCCGCCATCGGCGCCGTCGGTGTCGCCGGCGAGCGCGGAAATGTCGGGCGTGTCCTTCAACAGCTCCGCCAGCGCCAGCGCGTATTCCTGGTTCGGGCCGCCGCGGCCATTGCCGCGCACGGTGACCGTGAGCTCGCCGCCGGAGAGGATCGCGAGGCGCTTGCCTTGCGCGCGCGCCTGCAGCGCCAGCTTGGCATGACTGGCCGCGACCTCGCGCGCCTCGCCCTCGAGATCGGCGCCAAGATCGATGGTCTCGTAGCCGGCCTCCTTGGCGAGCCTCACCGCCGCGTCGAGCGACTGCTTGGGCCGTGCGATCAATTCGAAATGCGCGCGCGCGAAGGCGGCATCGCCGGGCTTGGCGCTTTCATTGGCGGGATCGTCGAGCGCGCGACGCACGGCGTCATCGATCGCAAGCTTGTACTTCGCGACGATGGCGCGCGCGTCAGCCAGCGTGGTCGGATCTGGCACGGTGGGGCCGGAGGCGATCGCGGAGGGATCGTCATGCGGCACGTCGGAGATCGCGAGCGTCACGATCTCGGCGGCATTCCTGCCGGCGCGCGCGAGACGGCCGCCCTTGATCCGCGACAGATGCTTGCGCACCACATTCATCTCGCCGATCGGCGCACCCGAGCGCAGCAATGCCTTGTTGACCGCCTGCTTCTGCGCAAAGCTGATGCCGTCCACCGGCGCGATCCAGTTCGCCGAGCCGCCGCCGGTGAGCAGCACCAGCAGCAGATCGTCAGGTCCGGCCTCGCCTGCGAGCGCGAGCGTGTCAGCGGCGCCCTTGAGGCCCGCCTCATCAGGCACGGGATGACCGGCCTCGACCACGCGGATGCGGCGCGTCGGCACGCCATAGCCGTGGCGGGTGGTGGCGATGCCGACCAGCCGCTCCGGCGCGAGCCCCAGCGTGTCGAGATAATGCCGCTCCGCGGCCGCGGCCATCGCGCCCGCGCCCTTGCCGGCGGCAAGGCAGATCACGCGCCCCTTGGGCAGGGGGCGTAAGTGCGGCGCCAGAATCGTGTTGGGATGGGCGGCGGCAACAGCGGCGTCGTAGAGCGCGCGGAGCAGGGGGCGTCGATCGGTCATGACGAAGGCCTTCGGCGGACGGGACAAGCTTGCGGCAAATGCGCCGGGTCACATGCCTAGCGCATCGGGCGCAAAAGCGTAAGCAGGCTTTACCATCATTCGATTGTGCAATCGCGTGATGATAATCAGCTGATGGCAAAGCCCCCTGCGATCATCTCGCAGGGGGCTTGTTACGTCGCACTCCGATCGGGCTAGCCGCCGGCGTCGGCGCTGATGACGTCGCCGAACAGTTCCCAGCGCTCGCCCTTGAACCGTTCGAGCCGGAGCTGGCTGATCGGTGCAAAGTCGTTCGGGCCGGTGTTGATCTGGATGCCCGGCAGCAACGCCTCGGTGCGGAAATCCTTGAGGCTCGCCGCCTGCTTCATGATGTTCTCGCGCGTGAGATTATCACCGCACTGCTTCAGCACCTGGACCAGCGTCTGCGCCACGGCGTAGCCGACGATGGTGCCCTTGTCGAGCTTGTCGCCCTCCGGGAAGTACTTGGTCATGAAGGCGAGAAACTCCTTCATGCCGGCATCGTTGTTCCACTCCGGATCCGACACGTCCTTAAGATAATCGGCCGAGATGATGTCCTGGCCGTTCTCGAAACCGGCGGGCTTCATCACGCTGCCGACCGAGGCCGAGACGTTGTTGAGGAAGTGCAGTGGCTTCCAGCCGATCTCGGCGTTCTTCTTGATCGCCTGCGCCGCGAATTTCGGCGTGGTGATGTTCATGAACACGTCGGCGCCGGTCGATTTCAGCTTGACGATGTGGTTGTCGATGGTCGGCTCGGAGGTCTCATAGCTCTCCTCGATCGCGATCATCGAGGCGGCCTTCGATCCCAGGCCGTCCTTCAGGCCCTTCAGATAGTCCTTGCCGTAATCGTCGTTCTGGTAGAGCACCGCGATCTTGGCGTCCGGCTTGTTCTTGAGCAGCCACTTCGCATAGATCTGCGTCTCGCTCTGGTAGTTCGGCTGCCAGCCCATGGTCCACGGGAAGTTCTGCGGATCGTTCCACTTGGTGGCGCCGGTGGCGACGAACAGCTGCGGCACCTTCTTCGAGTTCATGTATTTCTGGATCGCCGAGTTCGGCGGCGTGCCGAGCGAGTTGAAGATAAACAGCACCTCGTCGCTCTCGACCAGCTTGCGTGCCTGCTCAACCGTCTTCGGCGGCGAGTACGCATCGTCGTAGCTGATGTAGTTGATCTTGCGGCCGTTGATGCCGCCCTCCTCGTTGATCTTCTTGAAATAGGCGGTTTCGGTCCGCCCGATGATGCCGTAGGCGGAGGCCGGTCCGCTGTAGGGCATGATGTTGCCGATCTTGATCTCGGTGTCGGTCGCGCCGGTATCGTATTTCTTCTGGGCCGATGCGATGGAGGTCGAGGCTGCAATGAGCGCGAGCGCCAGTGACGCGGCCGCAAGTTTGCCGGTGACAGCGGGCATTCCTATCTCCCTATTTTCTTGGTGTGTGTACGTCTCCTTTTCTTGCCTTGATTGTTTTTGGCGACGTGGCCGCAATTCAATACGAT
Source organism: Bradyrhizobium sp. 18BD (assembly GCF_054185225.1). Classification (NCBI taxonomy): domain Bacteria; kingdom Pseudomonadati; phylum Pseudomonadota; class Alphaproteobacteria; order Hyphomicrobiales; family Nitrobacteraceae; genus Bradyrhizobium; species Bradyrhizobium sp. 18BD. The sequence goes on from NZ_JAVAYL010000021.1 coordinate 54,448, forward strand.
TTACCCCAGGCCTTCAACAGAAAGCCCCGGCGACGGCGGCGCAGGGGCTGCTCCTTTAGTAGTCAGGGATTGGGCGCGGACGCTTGTGCGGGTGCGAAAGAGCGCGACTGTCTTTAGTTGCCTAAAGCATGCCGGGCGATTTTGGGTTGCGCCGGCTCAGTGGCTGAGATCGCTCGAGATGATGTCGCCGAACAGCTCCCATTTCCGGCCCTTGAACCGCATCATCTGGAGCTGCTCGATCGGGGCGAAATTGTCGGGTGCGGTGTTGATCTTGATGCCGGGCAAGAGCGTGTCGGGCGCGAAATTCTTCAGGCTCGCGGCTTGCCTCATGACGTTCTCGCGGGTGAGGTCGTCGCCGCACATCTGCAGCACCTTCACCATGGTCTGCGCTGCGGCATAACCGAACACCACGCCGGCATCGAGCTTGTTGGCCTTCGGATCGAATTGCGCGAGGAAGTTATAGAACCTCTTCATGCCGTCATCGGCGTTCCATTGCGGATCGGAGCCGTCCTTGGTGTAGCTCGCCGAGAGGATGCCTTGCGAGATCTCGACTCCTGCCGGCTCCAGCACGCCGCCGACCGAGGCCGAGACGTTGGAGATGATGTGGACCGGATGCCAGTTGATCTCGGCCGCCTTCTTGATCGCTTGCGCTGCGAATTTCGGCGTGGTGATGCTGATGAAAACGTCGGCCCCCGAAGCTTTCAGCTTCACGACATGCTCGTCGATCGCGGGCTCGGAAGTGTCGTAGCCGTCTTCCAGCACGATCATCGACGCCTTGGGCCCGAGGCCGTCCTTGAGCCCCTTCAGGTAGTCCTTGCCGAAATCGTCGTTCTGGTAGAGCACGGCGATCTTGCCGTCCGGCTTCTCCTTCATGATGTACTTGGCGTAGATGCGCGCCTCGCTGGCGTAGCTCGGTTGCCAGCCCATGGTCCACGGATATTGCTTGGGGTCGTTCCATTTCGAGGCGCCGCTCGCCACGAACAATTGCGGCACCTTCTTCTCGTTCATGTATTTGCGGATGGCGCCGTTGGTGGAGGTGCCGAGCGAGCCGAAGATCAAGAGCACGCCGTCGCTTTCGACCAGCTTGCGCGCCTGCTCCACCGTCTTCGGCGGCGAATACGCATCGTCGTACGAGATGAACTTGACCTTGCGGCCGTTGATGCCGCCCTCGGCGTTGATCTTGTTGAAATAGGCTTCCTCGGCCTTGCCGATCACCGCATAGGCGGAGGCCGGGCCGCTATAGGGCATGATGTTGCCGACCTTGATCTCGGTATCGGTCGCGCCGGTATCGTATTTCTTCTGCGCCAGCACCTCGCCGGTCATCGCAGTGCACAATGCGAGTGCGGCCGAAAGGGCCACAACCTGAAAACGAACGGCGATCATTGTTCTCCTACCCCGGACTGGATCGGCCGCATTGAACAAGATTGACGGGCGACGTCAACAAAAAGCCCCCGCGGTCGTCCGCGGGGGCTTTGTCCTTTCGGACGAGGCTTGAGCTATCTTGGACTATGACGTCAGCGCGTCAATCGGCGGCGACGTCACCGCTGATGATCTCGCCGAACAGTTCCCACTTCTCGCCCTTGAAGCGCTGCATCTGGAGCTGCGAGATTGGGGCGAAGTCGGTGGCGCTGGTGTTGATTTTGACGCCGGGCAGCAGGGTGTCCGGTGCAAAGTCCTTCAGGCTCGCGGCCTGCTTCATCAGGTTGGCGCGGGTGAGGTCGTCACCGCACATTTCCAGCGTCTTGGCGAGGGTCGAGGCGGCACCATAGCCGTAGACCATGCCGGTATCGGTCTTGTCGGCGCCGGGCATGTACTTGTCGACGAACTCGTTCCACCTCTTCATGCCGGGATCGTTGTTCCACTGCGGGTCGGTGGAGTCCTTGGCATAGGCCGCCGACAGCACGTCCTGCGAGGCCTCGAAGCCGGCCGGCTTCATCACGCTGCCGACCGAGATCGACACGTTGGTGAGGATCTGGAGTGGCTTCCAGCTCAGCTCGGCGGTCTTCTTGATGGTTTGCGCGGCGAACTTCGGCGTCGCGTAGATCAGCAGCACGTCGGGATTGGCGGCCTTGATCTTGACGATGTGGCCGTCGATCGACGGCTCGGAGATCTCATAGCTCTCTTCCATGATGATCATCGACGCGCCCTTGGCGCCGAGACCGTCCTTGGTACCCTTGAGGTAGTCTTTGCCGAAATCGTCGTTCTGGTAGAGGATCGCGACCTTGGCGTTCGGCTTTTCCTTCATCAGCCATTTCGCGTAGATCTGCGCTTCGCTCTGGTAGGAGGGCTGCCAGCCCATGGTCCAGGGGAAGTTCTTCGGGTCGTTCCACTTGGTGGCGCCGGTCGCCACGAACAGCTGCGGGATCTTCTTGGCGTTCAGGTACTTCTGGATCGCGGTGTTCGAGGGCGTGCCGAGCGGATTGTACACGGCCAGCACCTCGTCGCTCTCGACGAGCTTGCGGACCTGCTCCACGGCCTTCGGCGGCGAATAGGCGTCGTCATAGGTGACGAAGTTGATCTTGCGGCCGTTGATGCCGCCCTTGTCGTTGATCATCTTGAAATAGGCTTCTTCGGTCTTGCCGATGATGCCATAGGCCGACGCCGGACCGCTGTACGGCATGATGTTGCCGATCTTGATCTCGGTATCGGTCGCGCCGGTGTCGTATTTCTTCTGAGCGAGTGCTGCGCCGGAGGTGAGGGTCGCGACCGCCGTTACGAGCGCGGTGGTTCGCAGTATTCTTGCGAGAAACAAAACGAAATCTCCTTCCTTAAGATAGTGGTTTTCAGTTTTTTCTGAGCTTTCCGGCGAGTTGCTGGCCCAGGATTGCGACTTGCCTTGCGCCGTGCGGCACGAGGTAGATGACGGCGAACAGGAGCACGCCGAACACCGCCCCGGAGAGGCCCTTCGAGATGCCCTCGGCGAGGTTCGGCACGAAGATGATGAAGGCGGCGCCGACGATCGAGCCGGGCAGCCAGCCCACGCCGCCGACGACCATGCCGAGGAACAGCGAGATCGCGAGCGTGATGGTGTAGCTGTCGGGCGCAACGAATTGCACCGCGATGGCGCCGAGCGAGCCGGCGATGCCGGTGATGGCGGCGGATACGCCGAACGCCAGCGTCTTGTAGAGCGCGACGTCGACGCCCATGGCCGAGGCTGCGATCTCGTTGTCGCGGATCGCCATGAAGGCGCGGCCCGAGCGGGAACGCAGCAGGTTCACCGAGAAGATGTAGATCGCGAGCACGACGACGAGCGTGAAGTAATACAGCCACATGTCCTGCGACATCGGCAGGCCGAACGGCGCGTCCGGCTTGGTGACGACGAGGCCCTGCACGCCGCCGGTCCAGTGCTCGAGGAAGTTCAGCTTCAGGAGCTGCGGCATCGCGGTCGCGAGCGCGAAGGTCGCCAGCGCCAGATAGACGCCGGAGAGCCGCAGCGCGGGCTGCCCGAACAGGAAGCCGAAGCCGAAACAGACCACGCCGGCGACCGGCAGGGTCAGCGCGTAATTGACGTTGAAGTGCTCCATCAGCACCGCGGTCGTATAGGCGCCGACCGCGTAGAACGCGCTCTGGCCGAGCGAGAACTGGCCGCTTCCGCCGGTCAGGATGTTCAGCGCCAGCACCGCGAGCCCGTAGATCAGGAGCATCGTCATCTGGAAGATGATGAAGTTCTTGACGAAGACGGGCGCGATCAGCAGCGCGGCGAGCACCACCAGCGAGGTGCCGGTGCCCAGCGTCATGGCCCGCTTCGGAACGGCCTCGACCGCCTGGTGGCCCTCTGCAACGACTTCTTCTGCAGCGCTCATGATCAAACTCGCTTGACGATGTGCCGGCCGAACAGGCCGGCGGGTTTGACGACCAGGACGGAGATGATCAGCGCGAGCGCGATCGGGAGCTTCAGCTCGTTGCCGACGCCGGGGATGTAGGTGCCGGCGAGGTTCTCGAAGATGCCGACCAGGAAGCCGCCGACCACGGCGCCGAACGGGCTGGTCAGCCCGCCGAGCACCGCCGCGGCAAAGCCGTAGATCAGCACGCCGCCCATCATGTTGGGCTCGAGGAACACGACCGGGGCGATCAGCATGCCCGCGATCGAGCCGATCGCGGTCGCCATGCCCCAGCCGAGCGCGATCATCCAGCTCGTGTTGATGCCGACGAGCCGGGCCGATTCAGGCACCGAGGCGGCCGCGCGCATCGCAAGGCCGATCCTTGTGTACTGGAAGAAGAAATACAGGCCCAGCAGCAGCAGCACGGTGACGCCGATCATGCCGGCCTGGTGGGTCGAGATCAGCTGGCTGCCCAGGAACGGCGCGGAGCCGAACGGGGTCGGGTACTGCTTGATGGTGAAGTCCCAGAGCAGGCCGGCCGAGGAGTTGATGATCGCGTACAGCGCGATGAAGCCGGCGACGTTGGTCAGCACCGGCGCCTTGGCGAGCGGCTTGAACAGGATGCGCTCGATCGCGATGCCGGCGATGAAGGAGAAGATCAGCGTGATCACGAAGGCGGCCCAATAGGACACGCCCCACTGCATCAGCTGCCACGAGATGAAGGTCGAGAACATCGCCATCTCGCCCTGCGCGAAGTTGAGATGGTCGATGGCCTGGTAGATCATGACCACGGCGAGCGCCATGCAGGCGTAGATCGCGCCCGTGGCGATGCCGGCCAGGACCTGGTTGGTGAACAGCTCCATTGTCCCGGCTCCCTCAGTAACCCAGATAGGATTTGCGGATTTCTTCGTTGTTCGCGATGTCCTTGGCATTGCCCGACATCACGATGCGGCCGGTCTCGATCACATAGGCCTGGTCGGCGAGCTCGAGCGCGAGCTGGGCGTTCTGCTCGACCACCAGGATCGACACCTTGTCCTCGCGGTTGATCTTGCCGAGAATGCCGAACAGGTCGCGCACGACGAGCGGCGCGAGGCCGAAGGAGGGCTCGTCGAGCAGCATCAGCCGCGGCCGCAGCATCAGCGCGCGGGCGACCGCGAGCATCTGCTGCTCGCCGCCGGAGAGCGTGCCGGCCTGCTGGGTGTGGCGCTGCTTCAGCACCGGGAAATGCGCATACATGCGCTCGATGTCGGAGACGATGCCGGCGCTGTCCTTGCGGGTGATGGCGCCGAGCTGAAGATTTTCTTCAACCGTCATGGTGGTGAAGGTGCCGCGGCCCTGCGGCACATGGGCGATGCCGAACCGCACGATGCTTTCGGTGGAGCGGTTGTTCAGCGGCTTGCCGTCGAACTCGATGCCGCCGGTCGAGCGCACCATGTTGCAGATCGCGCGCAGCGTGGTGGTCTTGCCGGCGCCGTTGGCGCCCAGCAGCGTCGTCAGCGATCCCTCGTTGAGCGAGAAGGACAGGCCATGGAGCGCCTGGACCTGGCCGTAATAGGCGCGCAGGTCCTTGACGTTGAGCAGAACAGTCATTGGTCCTTGCTCCCGAGATAGGCCTTGATGACGTCGGGGTCCGCCTGCACTTGGCTAGGGGTGCCTTCCGCGAGCTTCTTGCCGAAATTCAGCGCGACGACGTGGTCGGCGATCGACATCACGAGGCCCATGTGGTGCTCGACCAGCAGCACCGTCATGTGGCGCTCGTCGCGGATTTTGCGGATGAGGTCGCCGAGCACGTAGACTTCCTCGTGGTTGAGGCCGCCGGCGGGCTCGTCGAGCAACAGGATCTTCGGATCGGCCGCCAGCGCGCGCGCCAGCTCGACGCGCTTCTGCGTGCCGAAGGGCAGGCCGGACACGACCGTGTGGGCGACGTCATCGAGGTCGAGATAGGCGAGGATCTCGTGCACCTTCTTGTTCACGTCGGTCTCGCTGCGGCGGATCCAGGCGAGGCGCAGCGAATCGCTGATGATGTCGCTGGAAGTGCGCGCATGCGTGCCGACGCGGACATTGTCCATCACCGACAGGTTCGGGAACAGCGCCACGTTCTGGAAGGTGCGGCCGATGCCGATCTCGGCGATGCGGTGCGGCGGCCGCGTCAGGATGCTGGCGCCTTCCATCAGGATGTCGCCGGACGACGGCTGATAGAGCCGCGAGAGACAGTTGAAGAGCGTGGTCTTGCCGGCGCCGTTGGGGCCGATCAAGCCGAGGATCTGGCCCTTGTGCATGTCAAAGGACACGCCGTTGAGCGCGACGATGCCGCCGAACACGACGCTGACGTCGCGAACCGCGAGCAGGGGCGATGTGCCCCGCGCGAGCTGTGCCTGCGTCATCTCGTCTCGCCCACACCGTTCAGTGGGCGACGGGGCGATGCGAACCGCTCCCGGTGAAGACAAAGGCTATCTGAACCCCTCGGCCACACGCGCAACTTTTCCTCCTGATTTCAGCTTTTTGCTGACTTCTTTTTTTGAATGCGGCATCAGACCCCCGAGCGCCGCCTCGATGTTCCTTACCATCGCGAGCAGACGCGGTCCAATGTCGTTGATCAATCGCTCTTCCGTGAAACGGAATGCGGGCGCGCCGCAATTGAATGCGTAAGGTCCGGTTCCGTCGTTGAGCCTGAGCGCAACGCCGGCGGCGCCGATGTCGTCGTGCCAGTCGCCGACGGAGATCGCGAAACCGTGTTTCGCGACGGTCTCGCCGGAGCGTTCCAGTCCATCGCGCATCTTCGGCCAGCGGCTGCCGTAATGTTCGCGCAATAGACGCGACAGTTCCGCGCGATCCTCGTCGTCGAGCGCCCAGAAATAGGCGCGTCCCATCGCGCTGGTTGCAATCGGCACGCGGGAGCCGACGTCGAGTTGAACGCCAACCGTCTCGCTGCCGCGGCTTTGCCCGAAATAGATCATGCTGTGACGGTCGCGGCCGCCGACGGCAACGGCGCCGCCGGTCGCGCGCATCACATCCTCGCGGAACGGCTCGGACAAATGCCGAACGCCGAGATTGGCGAGCGCGGCATAGCCGAGCGACATCGCGGCGGGCGCGAGCTGGTATTTCTCGAAACGGGGAACCGGCGTCAGATAGCCGAGCTTGGTCAGCGTATAGGTCAGCCGCGAAACCGTCGGTTTCGGCAGATTGGTGCGGGCCGCAATCTCCTGATTGCCGAGCAGGCCGTCATTGGGTTGGAATGCGCGCAATACATCCAGTCCGCGGGAAAGCGCGACGACGAAATTCCGATCAGTCGCAGTCTTCTTTCCTGTACGCTTCATCCCTGATCTGCTTCTTGCGCGGAGTCGTTGACAACGTCCGTGCTTCAAAATAACCCTGCCGTCAAGATGCGGAATTAAATTCCGCACCGCGAAATCGAACAAAAGTAAATCCCCACCAAGGAGGGAAACCGTGAGCGAAGTGGTCAAGCTTGAGCGTCATGACGAAGTCGGGATCGTCACGGTGAATAGCCCTCCGGTCAATGCGCTGAGTGCCGCCGTCCGTGGTGGTATTCTGGAGTGCATGAAGGCCGCCATCGCCGATCCCGCGATCAAGGGCATCGTGCTGACCTGCGCCGGCCGCACCTTCATCGCCGGTGCCGATATCACCGAATTCGGCAAGCCGCCGAAGCCGCCCGGCCTGAACGAAGTGCTGGCCGAAATGGAGAATTCGCCGAAGCCGATCGTTGCCGCCATCCACGGCACCGCGCTTGGCGGCGGTCTCGAGGTCGCGCTCGCCTGTCATTATCGTGTGGCGGTCAAAGAGGCCAAGCTCGGCCTGCCCGAAGTGAAGCTGGGCCTGCTGCCCGGCGCCGGCGGCACCCAGCGCCTGCCGCGCGCGGTCGGTCCGGAACTCGCGGTCAAGATGATCGTCGGCGGTGATCCGATCGGTGCGGCGGAAGCGTTGAAGAACGGCCTGATCGAGGAGATCGTCGAAGGCCCGGCCGCCGGTGGCGAGGCTTTCGTCCGCAAGCTGATCGCGGAGAAGCGCCCGCTGCGCCGTCTGCGCGACGACGATTCCAAGATCGCAGCCGCCAAGGCCGATCGTTCGATCTTCACCAATGCGGTCGCCGCCATGACCAAGAAGTCGCGCGGCCTGGAAGCGCCGTTCGCCGCGGCCGACGCCGTCGGTGCGGCGATCGACCTGCCGTTCGACGAAGGTCTGAAGAAGGAGCGCGAGGGTTTCCTCAAGCTCGTCGCCAGCGACCAGTCCAAGGCCCAGCGCTACGCCTTCTTCGCCGAGCGCGAGGCCAACAAGATCGCGGGCGTTCCCGAAGGCACCAAGTCGCGCCCCGTTAACCGCGTTGCCATTCTCGGCGCCGGCACCATGGGCGGCGGTATCGCGATGTCCTTCGCCAATGCCGGCATCCCCGTCACCCTGATCGAGACCGGCGAGGAACAGCTCAAGCGCGGCATGGGCATCATGCAGAAGAACTGGGAGGCGACCGCTGCGCGCGGCGGCATCCCGGCTGATGCGCCCGCCAAGCGCATGGCGCTGATCAACGGCGTCGTCGGCATCGAGAATGTCGGCGATGCCGACCTCGTCATCGAAGCCGTGTTCGAGACCATGGCGGTGAAGAAGGAAGTGTTCGGCAAGCTCGACCAGTACGTCAAGCAGGGCGCCGTGCTCGCCTCCAACACCTCCTATCTCAACATCGACGAGATCGCGAAGGCGACCAAGCGTCCGCAGGACGTGCTCGGCATGCACTTCTTCTCGCCGGCCAACGTCATGAAGCTGTGCGAGATCGTGCGCGCCGACAAGACTGCGCCGGATGCGCTGGTCACCGCGGTGAGCGTCGCGCGCAAGATTGCCAAGGTGCCGGCCGTGGTCGGCGTCTGCGACGGCTTCGTCGGCAACCGCATGCTGGCGCAGCGCGGCAAGCAGTCGGAAAAGTTGCTGTTCGAAGGCGCCTTGCCGCAGCAGGTCGATGCCGTCGTCACCAAATTCGGCATGCCGATGGGACCGTTCGCGATGGGTGACCTCGCCGGCCTCGATATCGGTTGGCGCTCGCGCAAGGACCGCGGCATCAAGTCGGAGATCGCGGACGCGCTCTGCGAAGCCGGCCGCTTTGGCCAGAAGACCGGCAAGGGCTACTACAAGTACGAGCAGGGCTCGCGCGCGCCGCTGCCCGATCCGGAGGTCGAGAAGCTGATCGACGAGACGCTGCTCCGCCTCGGCCGCAAGAAGCGCGTCGTCAGCGACGACGAGATCCTCGAGCGCATGATGTACCCGATGATCAATGAGGGCGCGAAGATCCTCGAAGAGGGCATCGCGGCGCGTCCTTCCGACATCGACGTGGTCTGGCTCTATGGTTACGGCTGGCCGATCTACCGCGGCGGCCCGATGTTCTGGGCCGACACCGTCGGCCTCAAGCACATCGCCGATCGCCTGGCCTTCTACGCCAAGGAGACCAACGACCCGAGCCTCGAGCCCGCCCCGCTGCTGAAGAAGCTCGCGGCCGAAGGCAAGACGTTCGCCTCGCTGGCGGCCGAGTCGAAAGCGGCTTGATGGCCGCTGGTACACTCTCTCAATTCCCTCCCCCCTTGTGGGGGAGGGTTAGGGAGGGGGGTAGCCCCAAGCGACGCCAGCGTTCGTGGCACCCCCTTCCCCAACCCTTCCCCACAAGGGGGAAGGGAGCCCGAGCGCCCCTGCCAACCTCACACGACACCGTCACGACCGCTTTCCAGAGTATCGACCGTTAATGACCCATCCCGGCGAACAGTTTTACCCCGAGGGCGTGCACTGGGACGACACCATCGCCCAGGGCTCGCTGCCTGACCTCTTGTCGAAAGCCGCCGCCGACTACGGCCCGCGCACCGCGCTGGAATTCCGCGATCGCCCGATCACCTATACCGAGCTCGCCGCCATGGCCAGCCGCGCGGCGGCGGCGTTCCTGCGCGCCGGCTGCGGCAAGAACACCTCCGTCGCGCTGTTGCTCGGCAACACGCCGGACCATCCCGTCAATTTCTTCGGGGTACTCAAGGCCGGCGCCCGCGTCGCGCATCTGTCGCCGCTCGACGGCGAGATCGCGCTGACCCACAAGGTTTCCGACTCCGGCTCGCGCCTGCTGGTCACCTCGAACCTCGCCGCGCTGCTGCCGACCGCGCTGAAATTCCTGGAGAAGGGGCTGATCGATCGCCTCGTCGTCTGCGAGGACGACAATTGGGGCAAGGTCGGCACGCCGCAGGCGCCGATCCCCAGCGATCCCCGCATCGTCACCTTCAAGACCTTCGTCGAGGGCGCCACGGCACCTGCGCAATGGCCGAGCGTGACCGCCGACGACGTCGCGCTGCTGCAATATACCGGCGGCACCACCGGCCTGCCCAAGGGCGCCATGCTGACGCACGGCAATCTCTCCTCGGCCGTCTCGATCTACGACGTCTGGGGCAAGCCGAACCGTGCGGCGCGCGGCGACGTGATCGAGCGTGTGGTCTGCGTGCTGCCGCTGTTCCACATCTACGCGCTCACCGTCGTTCTGCTGTCCTCGCTCAGCCGCGGCAATCTGATCTCGATCCACCAGCGTTTCGACGTCGAAGCGGTGATGCGCGACATCGAGGTCAAGCGCGCGACCTATTTCCCGGGCGTGCCGACGATGTGGATCGCGATTGCCGCGCTGCCTGATCTCGACAAGCGCGACTTCTCCTCGCTCAACGCCATCGGCTCCGGCGGCGCGCCGCTGCCGGTGGAGGTCGCGAGCTTCTTCGAGCGCAAGGTCGGCAAGAAGCTGAAGAGCGGCTGGGGCATGACCGAGACCTGCTCGCCCGGCACCGGCCATCCGCCTGTCGGTCCTGATAAGCCCGGCTCGATCGGCCTGATGCTGCCGGGCATCGAGCTCGATGTGGTGTCGCTGGAAGATCCAACAAAGGTGCTGCCGCCGGGCGAAGTCGGCGAGATCCGCATCAAGGGCCCGAATGTCACCAAGGGCTACTGGAATAAGCCGGCGGGATCCGCGGAGGCCTTCATCGACGGCCGCTTCCTCACCGGCGACATCGGCTATGTCGACACCGATGGCTATTTCTTCCTGGTCGATCGCAAGAAGGACATGATCATCTCCGGCGGCTTCAACGTCTATCCGCAGATGATCGAGCAGGCGATCTACACCATTCCTGGTGTGCACGAGGTGATCGTGCTCGGCATTCCCGACCAGTATCGCGGTGAGGCCGCGAAAGCCTTCATCAAGCTGAAGCCGGACGCCAAGCCGTTCTCGCTCGATGAGCTGCGCGCGCAGCTCACCGGCAAGGTCGGCAAGCACGAATTGCCGGCGGCGGTCGAGTTCGTCGAGGATCTGCCGCGCACGCCGGTCGGAAAGCTCTCGCGCCACGAATTGCGCCAGCAGCAGAAGCCATCACAATCCACCCAACCAGGAGGTCGTTCTTGACCGACGCCGTCATCGTTTCCACTGCCCGCACGCCGATCGGCAAGGCCTATCGCGGCATGCTCAACGCCACCGAGGGCACCACGCTGCTCGGCCACGCCATCGGCGAAGCCGTCGCGCGTGCAAAGGTCGATCCGAAGGAGATCGAGGACGTCGTGATGGGCGCAGCCCTCCAGCAGGGTGCGACCGGCGGCAACATTGCCCGCAAGGCGTTGCTCCGCGCCGGCCTTCCCGTGACCGTCGCCGGCACCACCATTGACCGCCAGTGCGCCTCGGGCCTCCAGGCGATCGCGCTCGCCGCGCGCTCGGTGATCTTCGACGGCGTCGAGATCGCGGTCGGCGGCGGCGGCGAGTCGATCTCGCTTGTGCAGAACGACAAGATGAACGGCTTCCACGCCCAGGACCCGGCGCTGCTCAAGATCAAGGGCGAGGTCTACATGCCCATGATCGACACCGCCGAAATCGTCGCCAAGCGCTATGGCATCTCGCGCGAGAAGCAGGATGAGTATTCGCTCGAGAGCCAGCGCCGCACCGCGGCCGCGCAGCAGGGCGGCAAGTTCAAGGACGAGCTCGCGCCGATCACGACGCAGATGGCGGTCACCGACAAGGCGACGGGCGCGGTGTCGATGAAGGAAGTGACGCTGTCGCAGGACGAGGGCCCGCGCCCCGAGACCACGATCGAAGGCCTTGCCGGCCTCAAGCCGGTGCGCGGCGAAGGTTTCGCCATCACCGCCGGCAATGCCAGCCAGCTCTCCGACGGCGCCAGCGCCTCGGTGATCATGAGCGACAAGGAAGCGTCCAGGCGCGGCCTCAAGCCGCTCGGCATCTTCCGCGGCTTCGTCTCAGCCGGCTGCGAGCCGGACGAGATGGGCATCGGCCCGGTCTTCGCCGTGCCGCGCCTGCTCAAGCGCCACGGCCTCACCGTCGACGACATCGGCCTCTGGGAGCTCAACGAAGCCTTCGCGGTGCAGGTGCTGTATTGCCGCGACAAGCTCGGCATCGATCCTGACAAGATCAACGTCAATGGCGGCGCGATCTCGGTCGGCCATCCCTACGGCATGTCGGGCGCGCGCCTGACCGGCCACGCTCTGATCGAAGGCCGCCGCCGCAAGGCCAAGTATGCGGTCGTCACCATGTGCGTCGGCGGTGGCATGGGCGCGGCCGGCTTGTTCGAGGTGTTGCAGTAGTTCACGGTCGTCCCGGCCTCGCCGGGACGACGATAAGAAAATTTGGTTTCACAGGAGGATCCGATGGATCTCGCATTCACGAAGGAAGAGCAGGCGTTTCGCGAGGAAGTGCGTTCATTCTTCCGCGACAACGTGCCGCCGGATACGCGGCGCAAGCTGGTGGAAGGCCGCCACCTCTCGAAGGACGAGATGGTGACGTGGTGGCGCATCCTCAACAAGAAGGGTTGGGGCGTCAGCCACTGGCCGAAGCAATATGGCGGCACGGGCTGGACCAGCGTGCAGCACTACATCTTCAACGAGGAACTGCAGTCCTATCCGGCGCCGCAGCCGCTCGCCTTCGGCGTCAGCATGGTCGGCCCCGTCATCTACACCTTCGGCAACGAAGAGCAGAAGAAGCAGTACCTGCCGCGCATTGCCAACGTCGACGATTGGTGGTGCCAGGGTTTTTCGGAGCCGGGTTCGGGTTCGGACCTCGCCTCGCTGAAGACCAAGGCCGAGCGCAAGGGCGACAAGTGGATTATCAACGGCCAGAAGACCTGGACCACGCTCGCCCAGCACGCCGACATGATCTTCTGCCTCTGCCGCACCGACGCGACCGCCAAGAAGCAGATGGGCATCTCCTTCATCGTGTTCCCGATGAAGTCGAAGGGCGTCACCGTGCGCCCGATCCAGACCATCGACGGCGGCCATGAGGTCAACGAGGTGTTTTTTGACGACGTCGAGGTGCCCGTCGAGAACCTGATCGGCGAGGAGAACAAGGGCTGGGATTATGCAAAATTCCTGCTCGGCAATGAGCGCACCGGCATCGCCCGGGTCGGCGTCTCCAAGGAGCGGCTGCGCCGCATCCGCGATCTCGCCGGCAAGGTCGAATCCGGCGGCAAGCCGATCATCCAGGATGCCGCCTTCCGCGAGAAGCTGGCGGCCTGCGAGATCGAGCTGAAGGCGCTTGAGCTCACCCAGCTCCGTGTCGTCGCCGATGAAGGCAAGCACGGCAAGGGCAAGCCCAATCCGGCGTCCTCGGTGCTGAAGATCAAGGGCTCCGAGATCCAGCAGACCACCACCGAGCTGCTGATGGAAGTGATCGGCCCGTTCGCCGCGCCCTACGACGTGCACGGCGACGACGGCTCCAACGAAGCCATGGACTGGACCGCCCAGATCGCGCCGAGCTACTTCAACAACCGCAAGGTCTCGATCTACGGCGGCTCCAACGAGATCCAGCGCAACATCATCGCCAAGGCGGTGCTGGGATTGTGATGCTCTCTCCTCTCCCTCTCCCCGTTCTTACGGGGGGAGGGGTGGGGTGAGGGGCCTCTCTCCGAGCAAGATTTGTGACTTTGAGGAAACAGAGATGGATTTTGATCTGAACGAGGAGCAGCGGCTTCTCAAGGAAAGCATCGACGGCCTGCTGACCGATTCCTACGATTTCGAGAGCCGCAAGAAGTACATGAAGGAGAAGGGCGGCTGGAGCCAGGCCGTCTGGGGCAAGCTCGCCGAGCAGGGCCTGCTCGGCCTGCCCTTCGCGGAAGCCGACGGCGGCTTCGGCGGCGGCGGCGTCGAGACCATGATCGTGATGGAGGCGCTCGGCAAGGCGCTGGTGCTCGAGCCGTATCTGGCAACGGTCGTGATCGGCGGCGGTTTTCTGCGCCATGCCGGCAGCGATGCGCAGAAGGCCGCGCACATCCCCGGCATTATCGACGGCAGCAAGACGCTCGCCTTTGCCCAGCTCGAGAAGAACTCGCGCTATGATCTGTTCGACGTCACCACGACGGCGAAGAAGAAGGGCGACGGCTGGGTCATCGACGGCGAAAAATTCGTCGTGCTCAACGGCGAGAACGCCGAGACGCTGATCGTCACGGCCCGCACCAAGGGCGATCGTCGCGACAAGACCGGCATCGGCGTCTTCCTGGTCCCGGCGAACGCCAAGGGCATCACCAAGAAGTCCTACCCGACCCAGGACGGCCTGCACGCCGCCGACATCACCTTGACCGGTGTTGAAGTTGGTAGTGACGCCGCGCTCGGCAATCCCGATGACTCGCTCGCCCTGATCGAGCGCGTGGTGGACGAAGCCCGCGTCGCGCTCTGCGCCGAGGCGGTCGGCCTGATGGACGAGTCGCTCAAGACCACGGTCGAGTACATCAAGACGCGCAAGCAGTTCGGCGTCGCGATCGGCTCGTTCCAGTCGCTGCAGCACCGCGCCTCCGACATGTTCGTCGCCACTGAACAGGCCCGCTCGATGTCGATGTTCGCGACCATGGCTGGTGATTTCGAGAACGCCAAGGAGCGCAGCAATGCCATCGCCGCCGCCAAGGTGCAGATCGGCAAGTCGCTGAAGTTCGTGGGACAGCAGGCGATCCAGCTCCACGGCGGCATCGGCATGACCATGGAGGCGAAGATCGGCCACTACTTCAAGCGCCTCACCATGATCGAGAACAGCTTTGGCGACACCGACTACCACCAGCGCCGCGTCGCGGATGCGGGTGGGCTGATCTAACCGTCACGACCGTCATCCCGGGGCATCGCGAGGCGATGAGCCCGGGATCTCTCCCCCATCGTCATTGCGAGCGAAGCGAAGCAATCCAGAATCTGTCCGCGGAGATAGTCTGAATTGCTTCGTCGCTTCGCTCCTCGCAATGACGCAGCAAATGGCATCAGCGGAGCAACAACAATGAAAAGCACCCCGTTCGATCTCACCGGCAAGGTCGCAATCGTCACCGGCTCCAGCCGCGGCATCGGCCGCTCTTCCGCCGAACTGCTCGCAAAGCTCGGCGCCAAGGTCGTGGTGTCCTCCCGCAAGGCCGACGCCTGCAAGGAAGTCGCCGACGGCATCAATGCTTCCGGCGGCGATGCCATCGTCATCCCCTGCAACATCGCGCGCAAGGCCGAGGTCGAGGCGCTGATCTCCGGCGCCACAAAACATTACGGCAAGATCGACATCCTGGTCTGCAACGCCGCGGTGAACCCCTATTACGGCCCGCTGCTCGACATCACCGACGAAGCCTTCGACAAGATCATGGGCTCGAACGTCAAGAGCAACATCTGGCTCTCCGCGCTCGCGATCCCGCAGATGGCCGAGCGCGGAGGCGGCTCGGTCGTCATCATTTCCTCGATCGGCGGCTTGCGCGGCTCCACCGTGATCGGCGCCTACGGCATCTCCAAGGCGGCCGATTTCGCGCTGTGCCGCTCGCTCGCCGGCGAATGGGGCCCGAAAGGCGTGCGCGTCAACTGCATCGCGCCCGGCCTCGTGAAAACCGATTTCGCCCGCGCGCTGTGGGAAGACGAAGCCAACCTCAAGCGCCGCACCGCCACGACCCCGCTGCGCCGCATCGGCGAACCCGACGAGATCGCCGGCGCGGTCGCCTATCTCGCCTCGGATGCGTCCAGCTTCATGACCGGCCAGACCATCGTCATCGACGGCGGCGTGACAACGGCGGCGGTGTAGCGCGGTCTACTCCCTCGCCCCGCTCTTGCGGGGAGAGGGGTGGGGTGAGGGACCTCTCTCCACGCTTGAGATCGCCGAGGTATCTGTACCCCCTCACCCGGAATCCGCGCTTCGCGCGAATTCCGACTTCTCCCCGCAAGCGGGGCGAGGTGAACAAGGCGGTGCCGCTGGTATTGACCTTGCCGCCCTAATCCGCTCCCTTTGGCGCGACACAATGATCCCTCCAGGGATAACGCCCAAGAAAACGCCAAGGTAAGCCGCCATGTCTTTCGTCCTTGCCATCGACCAGGGCACCACCTCTTCGCGCGCGATCGTGTTTCGCGGCGATATTTCCATCGCGGCGAAGGCGCAGGCCGAGTTTCCGCAGCATTTTCCGGCCTCGGGCTGGGTCGAGCACGAACCGGAGGACATCTGGACCTCGACCGTGATGGTCTGCCGCGAGGCGATCGAGCATGCCGGCATCAGCGCAAAGGACATCGCCGCGATCGGCATCACCAACCAGCGCGAGACGACAGTGGTGTGGGACCGCGCCACCGGGCAGGCCGTTCACCGCGCCATCGTCTGGCAGGACCGCCGCACCGCCGACATCTGCGCGAAACTCAAGGCCGACGGCCGCGAGCCCGTGATCTCGCAAAAAACCGGCCTGATCATCGATCCCTATTTCTCCGGCACCAAGGTCGCCTGGATCCTCGACCACGTCCCCGGCGCCCGCGCGCGCGCCGCCCGCGGCGAGCTGATGTTCGGCACCATCGACTGCTACCTGCTCTGGCGCCTCACCGGCGGCAAGGTGCACGCCACCGACGCCACCAACGCCTCGCGCACGCTGCTGTTCAACATCCACACCGGCCAGTGGGACGACGAGCTCTTGGAGATCATCGGCGTGCCGCGCTCGATGCTGCCCGAGGTGAAGGACTCTTCGGCGCGCTTCGGCGAGAGCACGCCCGATCTGTTCGGCGGCGCCATCGCGATATCAGGCATCGCCGGCGACCAGCAGGCTGCGACCATCGGCCAGGCCTGCTTCCGCCCGGGCATGATGAAGTCGACCTACGGCACCGGCTGTTTTGCCCTGCTCAACACCGGCACGACGCCTGTCGTGTCGAAGAACAAGCTGCTCACCACCGTCGCCTATCAGCTCGAGGGAAAACGCACCTACGCGCTCGAAGGTTCGATCTTCGTCGCGGGCAGCGCCGTGCAGTGGCTGCGCGACGGCCTCGGCATCATCAAGCACGCCGCCGAGACCGGACCGCTTGCCGACCAATCGGATTCCATGCAGAGCGTCTATCTCGTGCCGGCCTTCGTCGGCATGGGCGCGCCTTACTGGAACCCGCGCGTGCGCGGGGCGCTGTTCGGCCTCACCCGCAACACAGGCCCTGCCGAGCTTGCGCATGCCGCGCTCGAAAGCGTCTGCTACCAGACCTTCGACCTGTGGGCCGCGATGCGCGCGGACTGGCCGAGCTCGGAAACCGCCAGCGTCGTGCTCCGCGTCGACGGCGGCATGACCGCTTCGGACTGGACCATGCAGCGCCTCGCCGATCTCCTCGACGCGCCGGTCGATCGCCCCGTGATCCAGGAGACGACAGCGCTCGGCGCAGCCTACCTCGCCGGCCTCAACGCCGGCGTCTATCCGGAGCCGACGAAGTTCGCCGACAATTGGCGCCTCGAGCACCGCTTCAAGCCGAACATGAGCCAGGCGACGCGCGAGCGGAAGCTCGCAGGCTGGGCGCGCGCGGTGAAGGGCGTGCTGGCGAGCGACGAGGGCGAAGGGTGATCCTGCCCGACGGCTATTCCGATGTGCCGGACGGAAAGATCGCCGCGGTCGTCACCCATCTGGAGATGACCGCGCCGCCCGCGCGCCGCGACGATCCGCCGGGCAACTGGTCGCTGCGCAAGGTCGATACGCCTGCGCTCGACTGGTATCGCGATCTCTTCCGCCGCGTCGGCGAAGAGTGGCTGTGGTTCTCGCGCGCCCGCATGAACGATTCCGAGCTCGCCGCCATCATCAACGCGACGGGGATAGAGATCTATGCCCTGGCCGTGGACGGCCGCGACGAAGGCCTGCTGGAGCTGGATTTTCGCGAGCCCGGCCAGTGCGAGCTGGTTTATTTCGGCGTCACCGCGCGCCTGATCGGACGAGGTGCCGCCCGCTTCCTGATGAACCGCGCATTGGCGCGCGCATGGTCCGGCGAGGTGCGCCGCGTTTGGGTGCACACCTGCACCTTCGACCATCCGTCGGCCGTCGCGTTCTATCAACGCTCCGGCTTCCGCCCGTTCCGCCGCCAGATCGAGATCGCCGATGATCCGCGCCTCGACGGCACCGCGCCGCGCGATGCGGCGAAGCACGTGCCGATCATCGGGTAGTGGGCGAAGCTGCGTCCTCACCGTCATTGCGAGGAGCGAAGCGACGAAGCAATCCAGATCCCTCCGCGGAGAGATCCTGGATTGCTTCGCTACGCTCGCAATGACGGAGAGTGAGGCGTGGCTGTCGCTCTTCGACTCGGCGTGTCGATGCGCCGGCCCCTTCCCTCACATCGTCTTCAAAAACTCAACCAGCGCCCGCCGCTCCTGCGGTGTCAACAGGCGCCCGATCACGCCGTCCTTTCCATTGTTGAACTCGTGCCCGGTGTTGTGGTTGCCCCGGATCCTCGTGTCGAGCTCGAATCCGCCATCCAATTTGTCGTAGTGATATCCGACATTGACCGGGTCATATTCGCGGTTGCCGAGATAAAATTTCTCCGGCCGCTCATTGACCGGCGACAGCAGGGCATAAAGGTTCGGCACCGAACCGTTGTGCAAATACGGCGGCGTTGCCCATATCCCGTTGAGCGGACGCGCCTTGTAGGCCAGCGGCGCCTGGATGCCGTTGTCGCGGTATCCATTCAGCTCGTCGCGCTGTTCCGTCCCGATCGGTGGTGTCTGGCTGTCGTACCAATGCGCCACGGTTTTCGCGGTGACCAGGCCGAGCGCCGGGCCGAAACTGTCGGAGGCAATATCGAGCTCCCGCGGCACCGTGACCTTGCGATTGAGCATGTCCTGGGCCTGCGCCGGGTCGGTGCCGATCCGCGTGATCGGGACGACCGTGAGGCGGAGATAACGCTCGCCTGGATAACGTTCCTCCTTCCGCTTGTCCGGCAGCGACCAGCGATCGGACGTCCAGAACTCGGCACTGCTCACCGGCGCCTGGTGGCACCCCTGGCAATGCTCCCTGTAGAGCGCCGCGCCTTGCTCGGCGAGATTCTTGTCGATCGGAGGAAGCTCGGCAGGCCATTGTGGCGACTTCAACCCGGTGAAGCCCGCGCTTTCATTCGGCTGCTTCCCGGCCAGCGATTTCTCGATCCTGTCCAGGTTCATGATTTCGATACCGGAGTTGAACAAGGCTCCCCTCGCGTCCGTCAGATTGACCATCGCGGAGACGCCCATGGCCTCACCGGCATTGCGCACCATGGGCTGTTCGATCGATGCGTTGTACTGGACCCAATCGAACCACGAGGCATCCCAGATGCGCGGGAAATGCACCGGCGCGGACGTGGCGGCATAGTTGGCGGGAATCTTGAGGTCGATCGCAAAGACCTCGTTGCCGATACGGTTCAACGCGTCGAGCCTGCCGAACCCCTCGACCACGCTTTGCGGGGCAACCATGGCGTCGAGATCGGACAGCCCCTTGCCCTGCGCCAGGACCTTGTCGAGTTGCGCCAGCAACTGGGTCTTTTCCATCTCGCTCGGGTCTGGTCCGATCACCTTCTCGGCAAACCGGTCGAAGCGGTAGGGCACGAAGCGCGTGAACGCCAGCGACAGGCCCAGCGCGGTCCTGAACTTGCCGAGATCCGTCAGCGCCGGGCCGCCGTCGACCAGGAATTCCGTTCCCTGATAGGTGAAACGTCCGGTGTGGCATGCCGCGCAGGTCAGCCCGATCCGCGTCATGTCATTGTACGGCGCCCGCGGATTTCTCCAGGGTTGTGCGGTGGCGTCGACCATGGCCTTGCCGCGCGCCATGCCGACAGGCAAGCCGAGCTTGGGGTCGGCCGGATCGGGAATGAATCCGAAGCGGTCGAGATAAGCGGGGTCGCTCAGGAGTCCCACCGACGTCAGCGACAACTCCGGCCGTTCAAGCGCCATGAACCATTCGTAAGGGATGTGGAACGTCGCCGTGCCCTGATCGGCGTGGTGAACCCAGTCGCGCTGGTCCTTCCAGTTCTGATCGAGCCAGCGGGTCTTCTGCGCCGTCGGATACTCCGGCAACTTCACTTTGATCCCGTCATAGACCTTGGCGACATAGGGGTAGCCCATCGCTGCCCCGATCACGACGAGCGCGGCAACGGCAACCGAGAAGAGCAGGGACAGCGAGGCGACGATTGAATTCGGTTTCCACGCCATTTTGTTTCTCCTTGGCAGGCTGTTGAAGAACTCAGCCTGAATCGATCACAACGCCGTCTCCGCAAGGGAATCGGCAAGGGATCGCAACGCCGCGATGCCCGGCAGGAAGAAGTACTCTCCGCCGCGTGTACTCACGAACGCCGGCAGTCCGGCCAATCGACGCCGCGGCGCGCCGGCACGCGGGATCGTGAAGCTTCCGCTCCCGTTATTGCCGCCGATCATCGGATCCTTGTCGCTGCCGAGGCCAGCGAAGTCGCCGTCGTTGATCCAGACTTTCTGAACGAATTCGAATTGACGCGCGATGTCGGCGTTGACCAGCAACATGATGGCGCCGCGCTCGGCACCGTCATCGGCCGTCGCATCCGCGGGAAGGTACGATCCATAGGGCAAACCCTGGCGCAGCAGTCGATGCCGATGGACGGATGCACCATTCGGGCCTGTCAGCCCCGAGCGCGGATTGAGGCGCCGCACGTGGGCGCCCAGCGGGCAGTTCGTTCCCTTCAAATCGTCGAGATACGTGAATTGATTGTTTCGCATCGGATCTGCGGCGAGCACCGGGTCGTCCTGCGCTGCAGCCAATGACATCGGTGCGCCACTTGGCCAGCGCCCCATCATCTTCGCCGCGAGTAGTGCGACGTCGGCGTCATCGGTGGCGGAGCGCCGCAGAAAATCCCGAAAGGCCCAGACATGCTGATGCAGCTTGCGCAACACCACGAAGCTGCCGTTGAGGCTCAGACTTGCCGACGTGGGCAGGTCAGGGACTGCGCCTGTCTCATCGGGCCGCCCGAGGACGAACTCACCTGCCTTCAGGGCGCGCCAATCGCCTCCGTCCGGGATGCCCGCGCCGGGCAGGACGGGCTCCCCACTGCCTTCGATCGCGGGCTGCGTAATGCCGTCGCGATACCCGAAGTGCTCGACGGGAATTGGCCTGCCATCCGGCCCGGGCAGCAATTGCGCATCGATCGTCCCTGCCACGGCCAGGCCGTTGTCGCGGATTTCAGACAGCAAAGCTGCCGAAGCGGCATCACGATCCGCGACCGTCATTGTACTGACCACGACCAGCGCATGCACGCTCTTGTCGAACGGTGGGTCCCACCGCGCCGGGGCGCTGTCGCCGACATCGCCGAGCCGATCGGCGCGCGCAGCCATTCCTTGCTGGAATTCCTGCGGAAAGCTCGACAGGCTGGACTCTGGCGTACCGATTGCCGACAGGCCCTGCCAGGAGAGGGCGACGTTCAAGCCCAGTGATGGCGATGCGTCCAGATTTGCGACGGTCGTGCATCGCCTGGCAGCGCCCCCGAACCACCGCCGGGCGCGAGCTGCGTCGCTTACGTTCAGCAGATGATAATGCGCGACCGGGAAGCGATACGGCCGCATCGCCATTCCCTGGATATCGGCCCGATCCAGGTCGCCGGCGACCGACGGGGCGGGCATGTCCGTCAACCGATCTGGCCGAGGAATTTGTCGAACTTGCCCTTCCAGTCCAGCGCCTTGTTGATATCAGCGACGGTGGAGTTCGGATAGGCGCAGTAATAGCCGTCGGTCTCGACGCCGCTGCCGAGAATGTAGTCGCGCAGCTTGGGATAATCGCGCGCACCCGGATACCCTTCACAATGGCCCCAGATCGCGTCGATGCCATCGGGCGCCCGCTCGGCGAAATCGCGCATATAGTCTTCGACGTCGCCGTCGAAATTCGTCGCAAAGAACAAACGCGTATCGTTATCGAAGATGACCCAGCGCACGATATGGATCGTGCCGAGAGAAGAGATCTTGCCGCCGTTTGCCGCGGTCAGCCCCTGAAGCGTCTTGCGCAACGCTTCGGCATGATCGGGAAGGATCTTGGTGATTGCGGTCAGGGCGCTGATCTTACCCATCTTCAGGACGACGGCCATGGCAATTCCTCCCTGTTGTCCGCCAGAGCCGTTGCGAACGGCTCAGTCGCGGCGTGGCTGCATGCGTCCCCCGATTGCTTCACGCCTGTATTTTAGCACATTTGCAACTACAGTTTGTGAAGTGCTTCACTGAAACACGCGACGATGATCGAGTGATGTTCGTTGATCTGTAGCTCTCTCCACACTGTCATTGCGAGGAGCCCTCGCGACAAAGCAATCCAGGCTGCCTCCGCGGAAAGATTCTGGATTGCCTCGCTGCACTCGCAATGACGGAGTGTGGGGCGCCGTCGTGGCTCTTCAAATCAGCGCATCAATGCGCGGTGGCGCCGTAGCCCGAATGGAGCGCAGCGCAATCCGGGACAGCGTCCCCGCATTCCGCTCCGCTCCATGCGGGCTACACGGCTCCCTCCACATCGTCATTGCGAGGAGCCCTTGCGACGAAGCAATCCAGGCTGCTTCCGCAGAGAGATTCTGGATTGCTTCGCTACGCTCGCAATGACGCAGGATGCTCTTGTTCCGAGATATTTGTTGCAAGGAGCCCGCAAGGACGATGAACTGAACGGCCCCGCCGGGTCCAACAACAGAGAGGCACCCGAACCATGTTCCTGATCGGCCAATACGACTCCCCCTTCGTTCGCCGCGTCGCGATTGCGCTGCGGCTCTACGGGCTCGCCTTCGAGCACAGGCCGTGGTCGACCTTCGGCGATGCCGGCAAGATCGCGCCGTACAACCCGCTGCGCCGCGTGCCGACGCTGGTGCTCGACGATGGCGAGGCGCTGATCGAGAGCATGGCCATCCTCGATTATCTCGACGAGTTCGTTGGCCCTGAGAAAGCGATGCTTCCGCGCGGCGGCGCCGGGCGGCGCAGGCATTTGCGCATCTGCGCGCTCGCCTCCGGCCTCGGTGACAAGGCGGTGAGCCTGCTTTACGAGCGCGTGCTGCGGAAGGAGCAGCTCGCGCTATGGGTCGAGCGCTGCGAGGCGCAGATCGGCGACGTGCTGAACGTGCTCGAAGCCGAGCGCGCCGCGGTGACGCCCCCGTACTGGCTGGGGGATCGCATCGGCCACGCCGACATCGTCGTCGCCTGCGTCGTGCGCTTCACCCGCGAGGCGCATCCGCAATTATTCGATGCCGAGCGCTATCCGGCACTCGCGGCCCATGCCGGCCGTTGCGAGGCGCTGGCGCCGTTCCAGGTGATCGTGCAGCCGCTGGCGCCGCCGAAGGGGTGAGTGGGGCGCGAGGTGTCGTAGCCCGGATGAGCGGAGCGATATCCGGGAGCCACCGCCCCGCATGTCGCTTTGCTCATGCGGGCTACAACCACATCTGCGTCGACCCTACCTCCGCGTACACGGCTTGATCTCGCCCGTTGCGGTCTTCAGCACGATCGGATTGGGCGACAGCCTGATGCCGAAGAACAGTTGAGAGCCCGACACCTTGTCGTCGCCGCCCTGGTGCGCGTCCAGGTCGAGCTTCGCGGCGATCTCGGACGTCAGCTTGGCCCGCTCCTCCATCGAGATCCTGTTATGATATTTGATCTCGTAGACGACATCGGCCTCCAGCACGGAGCGCGTCTGGCACACGATGCCGCCGCTCGAAATGTTCTGCGTGATCGCATCCTCGCATTCGGCCTTCAGCAGGGCGTTGCGGGTCGAGATCAGCGACTCGTCGGAAATCAGCAGGATGTTGGCGTTCTCGAGCTTGAGGTGGATCGAATCGACCTCCTGCATGCCGGCGACGGCGGACAGCTTGTCCCTGACCTGTGCGGACACGTCGAGATTCTTCTCGAGCGACTGCTTGAGGTCGCGGTCCACGGTCGGCGATTTCTGGATCTTGCCGGTCAGTAGCGCGGGGTCGACATCGCAGGTCGGATGCAGCTCCAGCCGGCCGTTGCTGAGATATTCGATCGTGTTGATGGTGCCGGGCCCGCCGAACGTGCTCGGCGGCACCACCTCGAAATATCCGGTATCGGACAGAATGGCGGTGATCGTCTGCTTCTTGCGCCCAAACCCGACCCAGGCTGCGACCATCACGAGGCCAATTGCGATGAAGACTCCGCTACCCAGCCAGAGCCATTTGCGGCTTCCTACTTTCTTGGACAGCACAACTGGTTTCGTTCGCCGCATGGCACGTAGCCTTTCGGACAGTCCGCGGCGGCAATCGTGGGGAGTACGACAAGAGCGATCGCGGCGACGAACAGTGCAATGAACTGCTTCATATGCTCGATCCCAAGCAAACCATCGGTTTGAAGGTAGTAGGCCAAGAGAATATCGAATCGAGGTTGCGCGGACAAGTGAATGGGTTCACAAGCGGCGGGTTCCCGCGGACACAGGCGAGCAAGTTGCGAGCGAACGTTGCTTTCGCGCTGGTTGCACGATGCGCTGTAGCCCGGATGAACGAAGCGACATCCGGGAAGACCGGCCCCGCATGTCGCTTCGCTCATGCGGGCTACGAACCGGGGATGTCAATTGAACGTCGTGACGTCGCCACTTGCTCCGTCATTGCGAGCGCAGCGAAGCAATCCAGAATCCCTCCGGGGCAAGACTCTGGATTGCTTCGCTGCGCTCGCAATGACGAAACCGGGGCGCTGGTCCGCCGGAGTGCGAAACTGACGCAGCAGGCGATGATGCAATACTACCCCTGTTTTGCCCGACGCCGCAAGCCATTTCGGCAAGACCGAAATTGCGCAAGCCTTTCAACCCCATCGCTACTGTGCATGGGGTTGTTTTCGCACTTTTTTGGTTTTGGGGGAGCGAAGGGCGGGCCTAGCCCGCCCCCGCGCGCTTCTTCTGCCAGACGAGATGCACCGCGCAGGTGCAGCCCGGGGGATGCGAGGCGAGGTCGGTCGCGGCGACGTCGTTCGCCGGCGTCGCTGCAAAGCTGTCCTTCGCGCCCTGCTGCGACGGGATGTAGTTCAGCACCGGCGCGAGCCAGCGCTCGGTCTCTGCCACCGTCATGCCCTTGCGCGCGGCGTAGTCCTCGACCTGGTCGCGCTCGATCTTGCCGACGCCGAAATAATAGCTCTCGGGGTTCGCGAAATAGAGCCCGGATACGGACGAGCCCGGCCACATCGCAAAGCTCTCGGTCAGCTTCACGCCGGCGGTCGCTTCCGCATCGAGCAGTTCGAACAGCGTCGCCTTCTCGGTGTGATCGGGCTGCGCGGGATAGCCGGGCGCGGGGCGAATGCCCTGATACTTTTCGAGGATCAGCTCATCGTTGGAGAGTGCCTCGTCCGGTGCATAGGCCCAGAACTCGCGGCGCACGCGGGCATGCATGCGCTCCGCAAAGGCCTCCGCAAGACGGTCGGCCAGCGCCTTGCACAGGATCGAGGAGTAGTCGTCATTGGCCATCTTGAAGCGGTCGGCGACCGCGTCCTCGCCGATGCCGGCGGTGACCACGAAGCCGCCGACATAGTCGGGCACGCCCGCGGGCGCGATGAAGTCTGACAGCGCCGCGTTGAAGCGTCCTTCGCGCTTCTCGAGCTGCTGGCGCAGCGTGTGCAGCGTCGCGATCTGCTTGGTCCGGCTTTCGTCGGCATAGAGCACGATGTCGTCGCCTTGCGCATTCGCCGGCCAGAAGCCGACGGTGGCGCGCGCCCGGAACCACTTTTCCTTGACGATGGTGTCGAGCATTTTGCGCGCATCGTCGTAGAGCGAGCGCGCGACTTCGCCGACCTTGGCGTCGTCGAGGATGGCAGGGAAACGTCCCGCGAGCTCCCAGGTCTGGAAGAACGGCGTCCAGTCGATATAGGGCACGAGCTCGGCGAGATCGTATTCGTCGAAGCTCCTGGTGCCGAGGAAGGTCGGCTTCACCGGCTTGTTCTTGGCAAAGTCGACCGGCACGCGGTTGGCGCGGGCGGCCTCCAGCTTCAGCCGCTTCTTGTCGGCCTGCGCGCGCAGATGCGCGTCCGAGATCTTGGCGTATTCGGCGCGGACCTCGGCCGCGTAAGCCTCGCGCTTCTCGGGCGAGAGCAGCGAGGAGGCAACGCCGACCGCGCGGCTGGCGTCGTTGACATGCACGACGGGACCGGCGCGATAGCTCGGGTCGATCTTCACCGCCGTGTGCACGCGGCTGGTGGTGGCGCCGCCGATCAGCAGCGGCAGCTTGAGGCCTTCGCGCTGCAGTTCGCCCGCGAAGAACGCCATCTCGTCGAGCGACGGCGTGATCAGGCCGGAGAGACCGACGATGTCGGCCTTCTCCGCTTTCACGGTCTCGACGATCTTGGCGGCAGGCACCATCACGCCGAGGTCGATGACCTCGTAATTGTTGCACTGGAGCACGATGCCGACGATGTTCTTGCCGATGTCGTGGACGTCGCCCTTGACGGTCGCGAGCACGATCTTGCCGGCGGACGAGGAGCCTTCGGTTCCGATGCCGCTGGCGAGGTTGCGCGCCTTCTCTTCCTCCATGAACGGCATCAGCCAGGCCACCGCCTGCTTCATGACGCGCGCCGACTTCACCACCTGCGGCAAAAACATCTTGCCGTCGCCGAAGAGGTCGCCGACGACGTTCATGCCGGCCATCAGCGGTCCCTCGATCACGTCGAGCGGCCGCGAGGAGTTCTTGCGGGCCTCTTCGGTGTCCTGCTCGATGAATTCGGTGATGCCGTGCACCAGCGAATGCGACAGGCGCTTCTCCACCGGCCATTCGCGCCAGGCGAGATCGGCTTCCTTGCTCTCCGTCTTCTTGCCGCGGAATTTCTCCGCGAGCGCCAGCAGGCGCTCGGACGCGCCCGCGTCGCGGTTGAGGACGACGTCCTCGCAGGTCTGGCGCAGCTCGGGGTCGATGTCGTCATAGACGATCATCTGACCGGCATTGACGATACCCATATCCATGCCGGCCTTGATGGCATGATACAGGAACACCGAATGCATGGCTTCGCGCACCGGTTCGTTGCCGCGGAACGAGAACGACAGGTTGGAGACGCCGCCCGAGATGTGCGCGCCCGGCAGGTTCTGGCGGATCCAGCGCGTCGCCTCGATGAAGTCGACGCCGTAATTGTTGTGCTCCTCGATGCCGGTCGCGATCGCGAAAATATTCGGATCGAAGATGATGTCTTCCGGCGGGAAGCCGACGCGGTTGACCAGGATGTCGTAGGCGCGCTTGCAGATCTCGGTCTTGCGCGCGAACGTGTCGGCCTGGCCGACCTCGTCGAACGCCATGACCACGACAGCCGCGCCGTGACGGCGGGCGATCTTCGCTTCGTGGATGAACTTCTCTTCGCCTTCCTTCATCGAGATCGAGTTGACGACCGGCTTGCCCTGCACGCATTTCAGGCCGGCCTCGATCACGGAGAATTTCGACGAGTCGACCATGACAGGCACGCGGGCGATGTCGGGCTCGGCGGCGACGAGGTTGAGGAAGGTCACCATCGCGGCTTCAGAGTCGAGCAGGCCTTCGTCCATGTTGACGTCGATGATCTGCGCGCCGTTCTCGACCTGGTCACGTGCGACCTGCAGCGCGGCGGTGTAGTCGCCATTGGTGATCAGCTTGCGGAATTTCGCCGAGCCCGTGACGTTGGTGCGCTCGCCGACGTTCACGAATGGGATCGCATCCGTCAGCACGAACGGCTCGAGGCCGGAGAGCCGCAGCTTTGATGCGATCTCGGGCACGATGCGCGGCTTGTGCGGGGCGACAGCGGCAGCGATCGCCGCGATGTGGTCCGGCGTGGTGCCGCAGCAGCCGCCGACGATGTTGACGAGGCCGTCGCGCGCGAACTCGCCGACGAGGCGCGCCATGTATTCCGGCGTCTCGTCATACTGGCCGAATTCGTTGGGCAAGCCGGCATTCGGATAGGCACAGACAAGCGTGTCGGCGACGCGACCGATATCGGCGATATGGGCGCGCAGGTCTTCGGCGCCGAGCGCGCAGTTGAAGCCGATGGTGACGGGCTTGGCGTGCCGCACCGAGTTCCAGAACGCTTCCGGCATCTGGCCGGAGAGCAGACGGCCGGACTTGTCGGTGATGGTGCCCGACACCATCACCGGCACGTCGATGCCGCGCGCTTCGGTGATCTCGGCGATCGCATAGAGCGCCGCCTTGGCGTTCAGTGTATCGAAAATGGTTTCGACCAGAAGCAGGTCGACGCCGCCGTCGAGCATGCCGTTAATCTGCTCGCTATAGGACTTGCGCAGATCGTCGAACGTGACGGCGCGGTAGCCGGGGTTGGAGACGTCGGGCGAGATCGAGGCGGTGCGATTGGTCGGGCCGATGGCGCCTGCGACGAAGCGCGGTTTGCCGTCCTCGGCCTCGACGCGGCGGGCGGCATTGCCGGCGAGGCGGGCGCCTTCGCGCGCCATTTCATACACAATGTCGGTGAGGTCGTAATCGGCCTGCGCGATCGAGGTGGTCGAGAACGTGTTGGTCGCGACGATGTCGGCGCCGGCGCGCAAGTAGGCGGCGTGGATGTCCTCGATCGCCTGCGGCTGGGTCAGGATCAACAGGTCGTTGTTGCCGCGCAGGTCGCGATGGAAGTTCTTGAAGCGCTCGCCCCGGAAGGCGGCTTCGTCGAACTGCAGGTTCTGGATCATCGTGCCCATGGCGCCGTCGAGCACGAGGATGCGCTCGCGCGCGGCGTTGATGAGGGCAGTTCGTTTCGGAGAGGGAGATACGGTCATGTTGTCTTAAGCCGCCTTCTGCGCGCTCTTGGCGCGAATGCCGAGCAAATGGCTGATCGCGAACACGAGATCGGCGCGGTTCATGGTGTAGAAATGAAAGGTGTCGACGCCGTGCTTGGCGAGCTTCTGCACTTGGCCGGCGGCGACGGTTGCGGCCACCAGCTTGCGGGTCTCGGCGTCGTCATCGAGGCCCTCGAATTTCGCGGCGAACCAGTCCGGCACGGTGGTGCCGGCGCGGGTGACGAAATTGCGGGCCTGCTTGAAATTGTGCATGGGCATGATGCCCGGCACGATCGGGATGTTGATGCCGCGCGCACGGACGCGGTCGAGATAGCGGAAGTAGAGATCGTTATCGAAGAACACCTGGGTGATCGCGCGCGTCGCGCCGGCATCGACCTTGGCTTGCAGCGTGTCGAGATCGTCGTCGAAGTCGCGGGCTTCAGGGTGCTTCTCGGGATAGGCCGAGACCGACACTTCGATATCCGCATGCCGCTTCTTGATTCCGGCGACGAGCTCGGCCGAGCTCTGGTAGCCGTCGGGATGGCTGGAATAGGGCGTGCCGATGCCGCCGGCGGGGTCGCCGCGCAGGCCCACGATGTGGCGGACGCCGACCTCGTGGTAGCGGTCGACGATCTCGTCGATCTCGCCGCGCGATGCGCCGACGCAGGTGAGATGTGCGGCCGGCAGCAGGGTGGTCTCCTTCAGGATGCGGGAGATGGTCGAATGGGTGCGCTCACGCGTCGAGCCGCCGGCGCCATAGGTCACGGAGACGAATTTCGGGTCGAGCGGGGCGAGCCGGTTGATGGTCTCCCAGAGATTGCGCTCCATATCTTCGGTCTTGGGCGGAAAGAACTCGAACGAGATCGCAGGCCGCTTGGAGGCGAGATGCCCGTCTTGCCCGTTAGGATGGGCAGGCGTCGTCGGATCGGTCATGGCACCACTTACTCCAGGGTCTGGACGGTCGGCGTCGGTCTCAATTGCAAGCGTCCAACATAAGCCAAAGCGGCCGCATTCGACAGCCCATCGGGGATGGGAAGTGGCCCACTTTGCCTTGTGGACGGCAAAACTGAGCTGTAATCGAAGTATGGGTGGGAATCGTGCTAATTTTACATATGTAAGTAAAATCAGATAATTATGAAAAATGAGGCGATTGTCTAGTGTGGTTCAGCTGAGTGGGCAGTATGAAGACTATGCTGTCTGCGCGGCCGATGTCCCAACGTCACAACTGACCCGACCCGCGGCGTCTCTACCGGCGCGCGCCAGACCTGCGCAGTTGACCCATTGCCGCGGCGCCGGCCTCCACTAGGTTAGCGCGCCATGATCCCGCTCTCAGTCCTCGATCTCTCGGTCGTCACCACAGGCACGAAGCCGGCCGCGGCGCTGCGCAACAGCATCGACCTGGCGCGCCATGTCGACGGGCTCGGCTTCGTCCGCTACTGGCTCGCCGAGCACCACAACCTCGCCTCGGTCGCAAGCCCCGCGCCCGACGTGATGATCGGGCAGATCGCGGCGGTGACCAAGCACATCCGCGTCGGCTCCGGCGGGGTGATGCTGCCCAACCATGCCCCGCTGGTCGTGGCCGAACGCTTCAAGATGCTGGAGGCGCTGTTTCCCGGCCGTATCGATCTTGGCCTCGGCCGCGCCCCCGGCACCGACCGTGCCACGGCCTATGCCCTCAGAAGTCGGCTCGATCGCCGCGAGGGCGACGATTTCCTCGAGCGGCTGCACGAGCTGATCCTGTGGCAGACCCGCGAATTCCCCGCGGGGCATCCCTATCACAATGTCGTCGCGATGCCGGATGACACGCCGCTGCCGCCGATCTGGCTGCTCGGTTCCAGCGATTATTCCTCGGAGCTCGCCGCTCAGGTCGGCATGGGCTTCGCCTTCGCCCATCATTTCGCGTCCCACGATGCGATCGACGCAATGGTGCATTACCGCGACCATTTCCAGCCGTCGGCCTGGAGCGCGAGCCCGCACGCGATCCTCGCGGTCGCCGTGATCACGGCCGACACCGACGAGGAGGCCGAAAAGCTCGCGACCTCGTTCGACCTCAACCGCCTGCGCCGCGACCGGGGTCAATACCTGCCGCTGCCGAGCGTCGAGGAAGCGCTGGCCTATCCCTATACGGATTCCGAGCGCACCTCGATCAAGCGCAACCGCTCACGCCTGTTCGTCGGCAATCCGGCAACCGTGCAGAAAAAGCTGCAGCCGTTGATCGATGCCAGCAAGCCGGACGAATTGATGGTGATCACGGCCGTGTACGATCACGAGGCGCGCAAGAAATCGTATTCGCTGCTGGCGGAGGCGTTCGGGCTGGCGAAAAGAGAAGCCGCGTAAACCGCTCTCGTGCCCCGGCTCGCGCTTCGCGCGTCCGGGACACGCCACTAATCCTGCGTCTCGCTGAAGGTCGCGCGGAACGGGTGGCCGGGATAGACGCCGACGATGCGGAATTCGCGCGAGAAGAATTTCAGCTCCTCGATCGCAAACGCAAGGCCCTTGTCATCGGGGTGGCCGTCAACGTCGGCATAAAATTGCGTGGCGAAAAAATTGCCGTCGACCATGTAGCTCTCGAGCTTGGTCATGTTGACACCGTTGGTGGCAAAGCCGCCGAGCGCCTTGTAGAGCGCGG
Organism: Bradyrhizobium sp. 18BD; assembly: GCF_054185225.1. Lineage (NCBI taxonomy): Bacteria > Pseudomonadati > Pseudomonadota > Alphaproteobacteria > Hyphomicrobiales > Nitrobacteraceae > Bradyrhizobium > Bradyrhizobium sp. 18BD. The sequence goes on from NZ_JAVAYL010000021.1 coordinate 85,812, forward strand.
CGGGCAAGTTGCGCACCCGAAATACAAAAGTCGTGACCAGCGGACCGGAGCCTTGCGCGGCCCATTTCGGCTCGCGCGCCAGCACCACGAAGCGCGTGGTGTTGTGCGCCTCGTCCTCGATGTCCTCGGCGAGGATATCGAGGCCGTAGATCTTCGCGGCGAGGCGCGAGGCGATCGCGGCGACGGTCTTGTCATTGCGCTCGGAGATGTCGCGGGCGCTGCCAGCGGTATCGGCGTGCACAATGCCCTTGATGCCGAGCTTGCGGATGATGCGTCGGCACTGGCCGAGCGCATGCACATGGCTCTCGACGCTCTTGATGTCTTCGAGCTTGGTGCCCTTGATCGCCATCAATTGATGGCGGACCGGCAGGAACCATTCGCCGATGATGAAGAGGCCGGAGGCCGGCAAAAGGTGATGGATGTCGGCGACACGGCCTGCGACCGAATTCTCGATCGGGATCATGCCGAGATCGGCCTCACCCGACGAAATCGCCGACAGCGCGTCCTCGAAGGTGGCGCAGGGCATCGGCTCGGCGTCGGGATAGGCCTCGACGATGGCGATGTGGGAATTGGCTCCGGGCTCGCCCTGGAATGCGATCTTCATCTTGCTCATGACGGGCCTTGTAACAGCGGCTCAGGATTTGGAAAGGATGCTGCGGGCGGTTTCGAGATCGGGCGGCGTGTCGACGCCGCGGGGCACGCTGTCGACGACGATGATGTCGATGCGCATGCCGGCTTCCACCGCCCGGAGCTGCTCCAGATTTTCCTGAATTTCCAGGGGGGAGCGTGGCAGCGAGACGTAGCGCTCCAGCGCTGCGCGGCGGTACGCATAGAGGCCGATATGGTGGTAACGCGGTCCGTCGCCGAAGGGGGCGGTGGCGCGGGTGAAATAAAGTGCCCGCATCCGTCGCGGCCCGATCGGCGACCCGATGGCCTTCACCACGCTCGGAGCGAGGTCTTCTTCCTCGGTGTGGATCTGCGAGGCCAGCGTCACGATGTCGACGCCCGGATCGTCAAAGGGCGGCAGCACCTCGCGGATGGTCTGCGGTGTGATGGTCGGGAAATCGCCCTGCAGATTGATGACGATCTCGGCCTTGCCGTCCGGATCGAGCTTCTGCATGGCCTCGTGGATGCGGTCGGAGCCGGAGGGGTGTGTGGATCTGGTCATCACGGCCTCGCCGCCATGGGCGGTCACCACCGAGGCGATCTCGTCCGTATCGGTCGCGACCGCGACCCGGCCGATGCCGGCAGCCTCGGCGCGGCGCATCACATGCACGATCATCGGCAGGCCGGCGATGTCGGCGAGCGGCTTGCCGGGCAGGCGGGTGGCGGCCATGCGGGCCGGGATCAGCACCAGGATGCGGGGATCGGTCATGATTGAAGGGCCTGAAAACGGGAGGTTTTCCGCGTCGAGAAATGGGGTGGGGACGGGTTCGAAGCCGGCTCGCTTATACGGGTTGCCAGACCCCGGGCAAACCGATATCTCAATGGCAAAACTCGGGGAAACAACAAGGAACGTTTTGATTCTCCCGAGGCTCGTCCTGGCGGCCGCTTGGGCCGCTGTTTCCTTCTTGCGGTGTGGGGCCTGGCCGGAAATGGACTCTTTTGAACTGAACAAGATTCTCGGTGCCGTGCTCGGCACCTGTCTCATCCTGCTGGTGACGAGCTTCACCGCGAGTGCGCTGTTCGCGCCCAAGATGCCGGAAAAGCCGGGCTTCGAGATCGCCGTGAAGGAAGATGCCGGTCACGGCGGCAAGGAAGGTGGCGCGGCCGCCGCGTCGTCCGAGCCGATCGAAAAGCTGCTCCAGACCGCCTCGGTCGAGAAGGGCGCTGCCGCTGCCAAGAAGTGCGGCGCCTGCCACACCTTCGAGAAGGGTGGCCCGAATCGCGTCGGTCCGAACCTCTATGGCGTCGTCGGCGAAGCCCGGGGCGAGGGCCGCAATGGCTTCAACTTCTCGGCCGCGATGAAGGCCAAGGGCGGCACCTGGACCTTCGACGACCTCAACAAGTTCATCGCCAGCCCGAAGGGTTTCATCCCGGGCACCGCGATGGGCTTCGCCGGCATCCCGAAGGACTCCGAGCGCGCCGACGTCATTGCCTATCTGAATTCGCTGTCAGAGCATCCGCAGCCGCTCCCGACGGCGTCGAAGTAAGGCGTCAAAAACCTCTTCTGGAACATGCGGCCAGGCTGAAAAGCCTGGCCGTTTCCGTATCCGGACCTCGCGGTGACGTTATCGGGGCGTTTGGCCGCAGCAGATCGGCCGGCCGGGCTTCCAACATGAGGAAAAAGCAACATATTCCGTCGAAACCTCGCCTATATTGGGACCTTAAAGGAGTAACCTCCTTCAAGACAGGGATGTTGATTTGGCCATTACCCGACGCGAACTCCTGCTCACCGGCACTGCTGCCGCAGCGCTCCCCGCCCTTGGCTCTGTGGCGGGCCTTCCCGTCGTCTCTGTGGCCCGGGCGCAGTCGGCGGGAGAGTTGCCCTGGCGGCATGCTCTGTCGCTGTTCGGCGACATCAAGTACCCCGCCGATTTCAAGCGCTTCGACTACGTCAATCCGGACGCGCCCAAGGCCGGCGTCGCGCGCCTGATCTCGATCGGCACGTTCGACAATTTCAACATCGCCATCTCCGGCATCAAAGGTAACATCGCGCCGGCCGCCGGCATGATCTACGAAACGCTGATGACCCGGGCGCTCGACGAGGTGGCGACCGAGTATGGCGAGCTCGCCGAATCCGCGCAGCATCCGGATGATTTTTCCTGGGTCACCTATCGCCTGCGGAAGGAAGCGCGCTGGCACGACGGCAAGCCGGTGACGCCCGAGGATGTCATCTTCTCGCTGGAGACGTTCAAGCAACAGAGCCCGATGTACGCGTCCTACTACCGCCATGTCACGAAGGCGGAGAAGGTCGGCGAGCGCGACGTCAAATTCACCTTCGACGGGCCGGGCAACCGGGAATTGCCGACCATCGTCGGCGAATTGACCGTGCTGCCCAAGCATTGGTGGGAAGGCACCGATGCGCAGGGCCGCAAGCGCGATGTCGGCGTGACCACGCTGGAGATTCCGCTCGGTTCCGGTCCGTACAGGATCAAGGAATTCGTGGCAGGCCGTTCGATCAAGCTCGAGCGCGTGAAGGATCATTGGGGCGCCAATCTTCCGAGCCAGATCGGCCAGAACAATTTCGACGAGCTGCGCTTCGAGTTTTTCCGCGACAACCAGGTCGCGCTGGAGGCGTTCAAGGCGGATCAGGCCGACTGGATCGCGGAAAACTCCGCCAAGCAGTGGGCGACGGCTTACGACTTCCCGGCGGTCGCCGAAAAGCGGGTGATCAAGGAAGAGTTTCCGATCAACGATTCCGGCCGCATGCAGGCCTTCGTGGTCAACAACAGGCGCCCCCAGTTCAAGGACGCGCGGGTGCGGCGGGCCTTCAACTATGCGTTCGACTTCGAAGAGATGAACAAGCAGCTCTTCTTCAGTCAGTACAAGCGCATCAACAGCTATTTCGAGGGGACCGAGCTTGCCGCGACCGGCCTGCCGCAGGGCGAAGAGCTGCAGATTCTGGAGACCGTGAAGGACAAGGTGCCGCCGGAAGTCTTCACCACGCCGTACCAGAATCCGGTCGGCGGCAGCCCGGAAGCGGTGCGCGCCAATCTGCGTGAAGCGGCCAGGCTGCTGAAGGAAGCCGGCTTCGAGGTCCGCGACCACAAGCTGGTCGACGCCTCGGGCAAGGTCTTGACGGTCGAGATCCTGGTGCAGGATCCGTCGTCCGAGCGCATCGCGCTGTTCTACAAGCCCTCGCTGGAGCGGATCGGCGTCAACACGTCGGTCCGCGTGGTCGACGACGCGCAGTACCAGAATCGGCTGCGCAGCTTCGACTTCGACATGATCATCGACCAGTGGGGCGAGTCGCTCTCGCCCGGCAATGAGCAGCGCGAATATTGGAGCTCGCAGACCGCCGACGTACCGGGGGCGCGCAACACGATCGGCATCAAGAACCCTGCCGTGGACGCCCTGATCGAGAAGGTGATTTTCGCCAAGGACCGCGCCGGCCTCGTCGCCGCGACGCGTGCGCTGGATCGCGTGCTGCTGTGGAATTTCTACGTGGTGCCGCAGTTCACCTATCCGTTCGCGCGCTATGCCCGCTGGGACCGCTTCAGCCATGCCGAGCCGCTGCCGAAATACGGCCGGTCCGGCCTGCCGACGCTGTGGTGGTACGACGCGGAGAAGGCGGCGCGGATCGGAAAACGCTCTTGAGGAAGCAATTGCGCATGGCGCAGCTTTCACGCCGGCATGTGCTGGCTCTCGGTGTCGGCGGTGCGCTGAGCGCCGCCGCATGGCGCGGCGCGGCGGCGTCGGAGATGCCCACCGAGGCCCATGGCATCTCGGCGTTCGGCGATCTCAAATATCCCGCGAACTTCCACCATTTCGACTATGTCAATCTGGATGCGCCGAAGGGCGGCGCGTTCTCGCTGATCCCGTCGGTGCGTGCCTATAATCAGTCCTACCAGACCTTCAACTCGCTGAACGCCTACATCCTGAAGGGGGACGGCGCGCAAGGCATGGACATGACGTTCGTGCCGCTGATGGTGCGCGCCAATGACGAGCCGGATGCGATGTACGGGCTTGCTGCCAAATCCGTGCAGATATCGCCGGACAAGCTGGTTTATCGTTTCACCATGCGGCCCGAGGCAAAATTCCACGACGGCAGCAAGCTCACCGCCCACGACGCCGCCTTTTCGCTGACGTCACTGAAGACCAAGGGGCATCCGCTGATCATCGTGCAGATGCGCGACATGGTCAGTGCGGAGGCTCTCGATGATGCGACGCTGGTCGTCACCTTCGCCAAGGGGCGGGCGCGCGACGTGCCGCTCTACGTCGCCGGCCTGCCGATCTTCTCGAAGGCGTATTACGCCACGCGGGCCTTCGATGAATCGACGCTGGACACTCCGCTCGGCTCAGGCCCGTACAAGGTCGGAAGGTTCGAGGTCAACCGCTACATCGAGTTCGAGCGGGTGAAGGATTGGTGGGCGGCCGATCTGCCGCCGTGCCGCGGCAGCTACAATTTCGACATCGTGCGCTACGAGTTCTATCGCGACCGCGATGTCGCCTTCGAAGGCTTTACCGGCAAGAATTATCTCTACCGCGAGGAGTTCACTTCCCGCCTCTGGGCGACGCGCTATGACTTTTCGGCCGTGAAGGACGGCCGGGTCAAGATGGAGGTCGTGCCCGACGATACGCCGTCCGGTGCGCAAGGCTGGTTCATCAACACCCGGCGCGACAAATTTAGAGATCCTCGCGTGCGCGAGGCGTTGACCAACGCCTTCGATTTCGAGTGGACCAACAAGACCATCATGTACGGTGCCTATGCCCGCACCGTATCGCCGTTCCAGAATTCGGACCTCATGGCAAGCGATGGTCCGCCATCGCCTGAAGAGCTGAAGCTGCTCGAGCCGTTCCGCGGCCAGGTGCCCGACGATGTGTTTGCCGCGCCGTTCTCGCCGCCGGTCTCGGACGGTTCCGGACAGGACCGCAGCCTGCTGCGCAAGGCGCAGCAATTGCTGAACGAAGCCGGCGTGCCGATCAAGGATGGCAAGCGGGTGCTGCCGAACGGCGAGCCGTTCAAGATCGAGTTCCTGCTGGACGAGCCTTCGTTCCAGCCGCACCATGCGCCCTACGTCAAGAATCTCGGGACGCTCGGCATCGAGGCGAGCGTGCGTCTCGTCGATGCGGTGCAATTCAAGGCGCGTCAGGAAGATTTCGATTTCGACATGACGATCCAGCGCTTCAGCATGTCGGCGACGCCGGGCGATGCGATGCGCGCGTTCTTCTCGTCGCAGGTCGCGGCCACCAAGGGCTCGTACAATCTTGCGGGCGTCGCCAGCCCGGCGATCGACGCCATGATCGAGAAGATCATGGCCGCCGACAGCCGCGAGGAATTGACCATCGCCTGCCGCGCCTTCGACCGCCTGTTCCGAGCCGGCCGCTATTGGGTGCCGCAATGGTACAACAAGACGCACCGGCTGGCCTATTGGGACCAGTTCGGTCATCCGCAGAGGCTGCCGCGCTACGCCAACGGCGTCGGCGCCCCCGATATCTGGTGGCATGACGGCACCAAGGCGGCCAAGCTCGAGCAGGCGAAATAGTCATGAGCGCCTATATCGCCCGCCGCATCCTCCTGATGATCCCGACCCTGCTCGGGATCCTCTTCGTGTCCTTTGTCGTGGTGCAGTTCGCGCCGGGCGGACCGGTCGAGCGCGTCATCGCGCAGCTCTCGGGCGCCGATACCGGCGGCAGCTCGCGTATTTCCGGCGGCGGCGATTTTGCGCAGCGCGCGCCGGGGCAAGTCGGCGCCGGCGGTGATGCCATCAACTCGAAATATCGTGGTGCGCAGGGGCTCGATCCTGATTTCATCAAGAAGCTGGAGGCGCAGTTCGGCTTCGACAAGCCGGCGCCGGAACGCTTCGCGCTGATGGTGTGGAATTTCGCCCGCTTCGATTTCGGCAAGAGCTATTTCCGCGACGTCAGCGTGATCCAGCTGATCAAGGAGAAGCTGCCGGTCTCGATCTCGCTCGGCATCTGGCTGACGCTGATCACCTACCTGATCTCGATCCCGCTCGGCATCCGCAAGGCGGTGAAGGACGGCACGCGCTTCGACACCTGGACCTCGGCGGTGATCATCATCGGCTTTGCGATCCCGGGCTTCCTGTTCGCGATCCTCCTGATCATCCTGTTCGCCGGCGGCTCCTTCCTGAACCTGTTCCCGCTGCGTGGCCTGACCTCCGACGGCTGGTCGCAGTTTCCCTGGTACTGGAAGATCATCGACTATTTCTGGCATCTGACCCTGCCGCTGCTCTCGATGGGCCTCAGCGCCTTCGCGACCATGACGCTGCTGACCAAGAACTCGTTCCTGGACGAGATCCGCAAGCAATATGTCATGACGGCGCGCGCCAAGGGCTGCAGCGAAAGCCAGGTGCTTTACGGCCACATCTTTCGCAATGCGATGCTGATCGTGATCGCGGGCTTCCCGGGCGCCTTCATCCACGCCTTCTTTTCCGGCTCGCTCCTGATCGAGACGATCTTCTCGCTGGACGGGCTCGGGCTGCTCAGTTTCGAGAGCGTGCTCAACCGCGACTATCCGGTCGTGTTCGGCACGCTCTACATCTTTTCGCTGGTCGGCCTCGTGGTCAATCTGATCTCCGATCTGACCTATATGTGGATCGACCCGCGGATCGATTTCGAGGCGAGGGAGGTCTGATGACGCTGACCGCCCCGACCCCGATCGAGACCACGACGACGTCGCCGCTCGGCGAGGCCGTGCCGACCACGCGCAAGTCGTTCGCGCCGTCGCCGCTCAACAAGCGGCGCTGGGAAAATTTCAAGGCGAACCGGCGCGGCTACTGGTCGTTCTGGATCTTCATGGTCCTGTTCGTGGTGTCGCTGTTCGCCGAGCTGATCGCCAACGACCGGCCGTTCCTGATCAAATATGACGGCCATCTCTACTGGCCGGCCTTCATCACCTATTCGGAGACGACGTTCGGCGGCGACTTCGAAACCGCGGCCGACTATCGCGATCCCTATCTGCAGAAGCTGATCAAGGACAAGGGCGGCAGCATCATCTGGCCGCTGATCCGCTACTCCTACGACACCCACAATCTCGATTTGCCGACACCGGCGCCGTCGCCGCCGACCTGGATGCTGACGGAGGCGCAGTGCAAGCCGGTGGTTGAGAAGAAGGGGCTGAAGAGCTGCCGCGACCTCGAATACAACTGGCTCGGCACCGACGATCAGGGGCGCGACGTGGTGGCGCGGCTGATCTACGGGTTCCGTATCTCGGTGCTGTTCGGCCTCTGCCTCACCATCGTCTCCTCGGTCGTGGGCATCGCCGCCGGCGGTATCCAGGGTTATTTCGGCGGCTGGATCGATCTCACCTTCCAGCGTTTCATCGAGATATGGACGGCGATCCCCTCGCTCTATCTGCTGCTGATCCTGTCGTCGGTGCTGGTACCAGGCTTCTTCGTGCTGCTCGGAATCCTGCTGCTGTTCTCATGGGTGTCGCTGGTCGGCCTTGTGCGCGCCGAATTCCTGCGCGGGCGTAATTTCGAATATATCCAGGCGGCGCGTGCGCTCGGTGTGTCGAACAAGGTGATCATGTTCCGCCACCTGCTGCCGAACGCGATGGTCGCGACCATGACGTTCCTGCCGTTCATCGTGTCGTCGTCCGTGATGACGCTGACCGCGCTGGACTTCCTCGGCTTCGGTCTGCCGCCCGGCTCGCCCTCGCTCGGTGAGCTCTTGTCGCAGGGCAAGTCCAACGTGCAGGCGCCGTGGCTCGGCTTCACCGGCTTCTTCTCGGTCGCGATCATGCTCTCGCTGCTGATCTTCATCGGCGAAGCCGTCCGTGACGCCTTCGACCCGCGCAAGACGTTCAAGTGAGGGCGTGATGGACGCGATCAACCAGCCCCTGCTCAGCGTGCGCGACCTCTCGGTGGCCTTCCATCAGGGCGGCAGCACCACGCTCGCGGTCGACAAGGTCTCGTTCCAGATCAAGCGCGGCGAATGCGTCGCGCTGGTCGGCGAATCCGGCTCCGGCAAATCGGTCAGTGCGCTTTCGATCCTGAAGCTCTTGCCCTATCCGAACGCCTCGCATCCCTCGGGCAGCATCCGCTTCAAGGGGCAGGAGCTGATCGACCAGAACGAGCAGCAGATGCGGGAGATTCGCGGCAGCGACATCTCCATCATCTTCCAAGAGCCGATGACCTCGCTCAACCCGCTGCACACGATCGAGGCGCAGATCGGCGAGATCATCCAGCTGCACAATCCGACCAGCAATGCGCAGGCGCGCAAGCGGACGCTGGAGCTGCTCACCCAGGTCGGCATTCCCGAACCCGAGACGCGGCTGAAGAGCTATCCGCACCAGCTCTCCGGCGGCCAGCGCCAGCGCGTGATGATCGCGATGGCGCTCGCCAACGAGCCTGATTTGCTGATCGCGGACGAGCCGACCACGGCGCTCGACGTCACCGTGCAGGCGCAGATCCTGGCGCTGCTCGCCGAGATCCGCGCCCGGCTCGGCATGAGCCTGCTCTTCATCACCCACGATCTCGGCATCGTGCGCCGCATCGCCGACACCGTCTCTGTCATGAAGGGCGGCGTGATCGTCGAGCAAGGGCCGGTCGAACAGGTCTTCAAGACCCCGAAACATCCCTATACGCGCGATCTGCTCGCGGCCGAGCCGAAGCCCGATCCGGCGCCGCCGCAACCGGATGCGCCAGTGGTGATGTCGGCGGATGATCTGAAGGTCTGGTTCCCGATCAAGCGCGGCCTGATGCGCAAGACCGTCGGTCACATCAAGGCGGTCGACGGCGTCAGCGTCGCCGTGCGCAAGGGCGAGACGCTTGGCGTCGTCGGCGAATCCGGCTCGGGCAAGACCACGCTCGGGCTGGCCTTGCTGCGCCTGATCTCCTCGAACGGACGCATCGTATTCTTAGGAAAAGACATCCAGGGTCTGCGCTTCAAGGAGATGCGGCCGTTCCGGCGCGACATGCAGATCGTGTTCCAGGATCCGTTCGGCTCGCTCAGCCCGCGCATGTCGGTTGCCGACATCATCGGCGAAGGCCTCTCCGTGCATCAGCCAAAACTGTCGCGTGAGGAGCGCGAGGCGCGTGTCGTCAAGGCGCTCGAGGATGTCGGGTTGAAGCCGGATACACGGTATCGCTATCCGCATGAATTCTCCGGCGGCCAGCGCCAGCGCATCAGCATCGCGCGTGCGGTGGTGCTGGAGCCGGATTTCGTCGTGCTGGACGAGCCGACCAGCGCGCTCGACATGCTGTTCCAGGCGCAGATGGTAGACCTGCTGCGCGAACTCCAGCGCAAGCGCGAGCTCACCTACATGTTCATCTCGCACGATCTGCGCGTCGTCGCCTCGCTCGCCAGCCACCTCATCGTGATGCGCGGCGGCAAGGTCGTCGAGGAAGGCCAGGCCGCCGAGCTGTTCAAGAATCCCAAGACCGATTACACGCGCGCGCTGTTCGCGGCAGCGTTCCGGCTGGAGACGGCCGGGAACGGGGCAGCGGCGACGTAGTTTTGGTAGGATGGGTAGAGCGCAGCGAAACCCATCGCATTGCGGCACGCGGTGCGAATGATGGGTTTCGCTTCGCTCTACCTATCCTACGAAATTTGCGCTAGAGCCGCTTGATCGCGGCGACTTCGCTGCCGGCCGCCTTGATCCGCGCAATGGCCGGCTCGATCGGTTCGATCACCGTCGCCATGTGATGCGCGTTGGCGTGGACCATGGTGCTGGCGTCGCGGACGATCGCGACATGGCCCTTCCAGAAGATCAAATCGCCGCGCAGCAAGCTGCTCCGCTCATGCGGCTCAAGGGCGCGTCCGAGACCGGCCAGTTGCATGTCGCTGTCGCGCGGACAGCCGATGTCGGCGGCGGTCAGCGAAACCTGCACCAGGCCCGAGCAGTCGATGCCGAGGCTGCTCTTGCCGCCCCAGAGATAGGGCGTGCCGACGAAGCGTTCGGCGACGGCCACGAAATCCGGCTCGCGATGATCGAGCGGAGCGAGATGCGACTTCGGCAGGAACGTTCCGTCGCGCGCGACGGCGAAGCTGCCGTCCTCGCGGACGATCGCGAGCTTCGATCCTAGCACCAGCGTGTCGGCTGGCGGCAGCTTGATCGAGGGACCGGGGAAAGCCAGCGTTCGCAGCGCGCTCACCTTGTGCGTCGGCGTTGCCGCCGGCTTCATCAGCGCGGCATCTGGCAGCCAGCCGACATAGCCGTCGCCATTGAGCTGACCCCAGGCCCAGCCTTCGCCGTTGCGGTCGTAGACCGTGACGCGCTCGCCGCGCAGGGCTTCGGTCATCAGCATCGCGCCCGACGACGGCTGCTCGCGCACCGGCGCGAGCGGCGCGGTCACCTCGAACTCCTCGCCGGTGACGAAGCGATCCGCCTGCACCTTGCCTTCGAGATATTTTGCGGCGAGGTCGCCCCGCGCCGGCGTCAGTCGCTTGTCATGCATAGCGCTCGCTCAGCACTTTATAGATGGCGCGTGCCGCTTGGCATTCGCCACCTTCGGGACGCGCGGGCTTTGCCGACGGCGTCCAGCCGTAGATGTCGACATGCAGCCAGCTCTTGGCGTGCTCGACGAAGCGCTGCAGGAACAGCGCGCAGGTGATCGAGCCGGCAAAGCCGCCTGATGGTGCGTTGGTGATGGTGGCGGTCTTGGAGTCCAGCCACGCATCGTAAGCCGGCCATAGCGGCATGCGCCACAACGGATCGTTCTCCCTCACCGCGCAGCGCGCGACGTCGGCGGCCAGCGTCTCATCATTGGTGTAAAAGGGCGGTAAATCCGGCCCCAGCGCGACGCGGGCCGCGCCGGTCAGCGTGCCGAGATCGATCAGCAGGTCGGGCTTCTCCTCATCGGCCAGCGCCAGCGCGTCCGCGAGCACCAGGCGCCCTTCCGCGTCGGTGTTGCCGATCTCCACCGTGATGCCCTTGCGCGAGGTAAAGATGTCGAGCGGGCGGAAGGCATTGCCGGCGACCGCGTTCTCCACGGCCGGGATCAGCACGCGCAGCCGGACCTTCAGCCTGGCATCCATCACCATGCGCGCGAGCGCCAGCACGTTGGCGGCGCCGCCCATGTCTTTCTTCATGATCAGCATGCCGCTCGACGGTTTCAGATCGAGCCCGCCGGTGTCGAAGCAGACGCCCTTGCCGACCAGCGTCACCTTGGGATGGCCGGGATCGCCCCAGCCGATATCGATCAGCCGCGGTGCGCGGCTGGAGGCCATGCCGACGGCATGGATCAGCGGAAAGTTCTTCTCCAGATCCTCGCCGACGGTGCAGGCGAAGCTCGCGCCGAATTCGGTAGCCAGTGACTGCGCCGCCGCGGCCAGCTCCGCCGGACCCATGTCGTTGGACGGCGTGTTGATGAGGTCGCGCGCCAGCATCGCAGCGTCAGCGATGCGATCGATCTCGGTGGCATCGACGCCATCCGGCGGCACCAGGCGGACATCGGGGCGATCGGCCTTTCGGTAACGGGCGAAACGGTAGCAGCCCAGTGCAAAAGCCAGCGCCGCCAGTCGCGCATCGTGCGGTGCATTGGCAAAGCGATAGATGCCCGGCGGCAGCAAGCCGGGCAGGGCGCCCGGCCGGAACAGGTCGCGCGATCTCGCACCCTCGTCCTCGAGGCCGAACAGCACCTGCGCGATCGTGCCGTCGGGCGCCGGCAGCGCCAGATAGCCGCCGGGCTTGCCGGCAAAGGCGCTCGCGGTGGCGAACTGGCGTTGCGCCGGTGGCAGCGTCTCGGCGATCTGATTCCAGCTCGACTTGGTGACGAAGGTGATCGGGATGGCGGTCGGCGACGTCTCGAAGACAGAAGGCATTGGCGGGTCCGGATCGTCAGTTCAAGCTGATGAGCGAATGGAGCAGACTTCGCAGAGTTTGGCCGTTGCCGCAATCGGCTTTGCCGTCACCGTTTGGCGAGCCGCTACTCGCGACCGGGGGGCCATGCTAGGTTCCGGAAAACGGCGGCCTGACGTGGTGAAGCGTGGGCCGCCGAAGCAAATCCTGCCGGGAGGAGAGCAATGGAGTTTGTGTGGAGCGTGGTCACGTTCATCGGCCAGGCCGTCGAGGCGATCTTTGGTTATGTCGAACACCATCACTGGATCTTCGCGTTCCTGGCCGGCGGCTACGTCTTCTATCTGCACGACCGCTCCGTTCACGCGCGGTTCGATGCACTCGACAAGCGCATCGACGAAATCCGCAAGCGGATGGCCATCGAATATTGATCGGGCGAAGCGAAACCTCGGGCGGCCGGATTCCGTAGCTTCCCACGCTGAGAACTGCCGTTCACGCGCGCGGCCGCAGGGCTTTACTAGCGCTGCGGTTGTGGCATGATCGACGGATATTTTAAATTGTTCCGTGCGGCCTCGCACGCATCGCGTGTGGAAGCGCAACGGCACACGATTGATACCTGCCTGGAGTCATCCCTCCCCGGGCCGAGACCGGCCTGAAGCTTCTCGTCGACGGCATTTCTCTCATCGTTTGGGCGGCGCAGCATTCGCAATGAGCGGCGCAACATGGATAGATCGTTCGTTATTGCGCAGATCTCCGACCTGCATCTGGACGGGTCAGGGCGGCTGCTTGCGACGATCGAAGCCCTCGGCGCTGCGCTGCGCGAGAGAATGGCGGGCTTCGCTGACATTCCCGATCGCATCCTGCTGATCACCGGCGATCTCGTCGATGATCCGACGCCGCATGCGCTCGCCGAGGCGCTCGCCGTCATTGCGTCGTTCCGGCAGACCGGGCTGTTCACCGACATCCAGGCGGTTGCCGGCAATCACGACGTCAAGCGGGCGAGCCAGCGTGCCGGCCGTCACGACGTCTATGATTACCTGCACCTGCCGCGGACCTCGAAGAGCGTCTATTATCGCCAGGCCGGCCTCGATCTGGTGCTGCTGGATTCCAACCGCGCCAGCCTCACGACGCTTGCGCGCGGCAATATCGACGAGACCGCTTATAATGCGATGGTCGCGGGCTCTGCCCGGTTGAGTGTCGAGCTCGCGGGCAGCCTGGGGTCTTCGGGGCGCGCCGATTATGCAGAGCCTGCGGAAAACCTGGTGCGAGTGCTGGCGCTGCACCATCATCCGCTGCCGCAGGCAACCGGCGAAGGCAAACGGTTTCTCGGCGTGCCGGATGAGCCGGTGATGTATCTCGCCGCGCCTGCGACCCTTCTCGAAGCTGCGACCTCGCTCAACGTCAATCTGGTCCTGCACGGCCACCGGCATGTCGAGGGGCTGACCCGCTATTCGATTCCCGATCCGCGTGCGACGCGAAGCACGGGCGATGAAGCGTTCTGGCGCACGATCTACGTGCTGTCCTGTCCGTCATCGACGGGGCAGGCCGGCGACGATGCCGGCTTCAACATCATCCATTTCGGGCCGATGTTCGCGGGCAGCGCTGTCGAATACGGGTTTGCGATCGCGCGCTATTCGCGCCCGCGCAACAATGGTGGCTTTCACCTGCTCGACTCCAACCTGTCTGATGGTGTCATCCGCCTGCCAGCAGGGCGCGATTACGCCCGTGACCCGGCCGTCCAGGCGGCCATCGAGATTGCTTCATTGGCGACACTGAAGGGGGATCAAATCGCGGCGCTGGTTCGCCGGCTGCTGATGCGCCGCGCCTTCTATGCCGATACCGAGACGGATTGGACCAACGCGCTCTATGTCTATCTCGTGACCTTGCATGCCATGACCGATCTCGAAGACAAGCTCGGAAGGTCCGGCCGCAAGCGTGACGTTGAGGCGCTCGCCGCGACGGCCGGGCTGCTGCGCCGGTTGATCGCGCACTCCGCCGGTGCGCTCGGCATCGACCCATTTCAGCTCGACGAACTCGTCGCAAGGCGCCTGGTCAACCGCGAGGACCTCCGGCGCGAATGGCCCGGGCAGCCGTGTGCGGGCACCAATCTCGACGCTCATATGCGGCAAAGGCTGTTGTTGCTGCGGGACCTGAACGAGCAGGTGAAGGCGCTCGGCCTGGATCTGAGCTTCGGCGGGGAGGTGCCGCCGCAAGCGCCGCCGTGAGGGAACAGCGTTAACCGGCCATTAGGGTTAACGGTCTATTGCTGACGCGTTCGGCTCGATCCATCCGCTCGAGAGTTAAGGCGTCATGCGTCAACGGTTCAGTCCTGCACGGCTTCTCGCGTCTGTTTCGCTCGTCGCGATGGTTGCCACGGGTCTCGGCGGCTGCTCATCCATGCCGAAGTTTTCCGACGTCACCGGCTCGATCGGGTCGCCGCGGGCGGAGGCCGCCCCCACCGATCCGGCGCGCGCCGTCGAAGTCTATGGCGAGCGCTACCGCGCCAAGCCCAAGGACGCCGAGGCCGCGCTCGGCTATGGCCAGGCGCTGCGCGCCAACGGCCAGCGTGCCCAGGCCGCCGCCGTGCTCGAACAGGCGACCATCGCCAATCCCGGCAACAAGCCTCTGCTGGCCCAGTATGGCCGCGCGCTCGCCGACAACGGTAATTTCCAGCAGGCCTTCGACGTGCTGTCGAAGGCGCATTCGCCCGATAATCCGGACTGGCGCCTGCTCTCGGTGCAGGGCACCGCGCTCGACCAGATGGGGCGCCACGAGGAAGCGCGTTCCTATTATGTGAGCGCGCTGAAGATCGCGCCGGGTGATCCCGGCGTGCTCTCCAATCTCGGCCTGTCCTACATGCTCTCGCGGGATCTGCCCAAGGCCGAAGAGGCGCTGCGGCAGGCTTATGCCTCGCCGCGCGCCAGCAGCCGGGTGCGGCAGAATCTCGGTCTCGTCGTCGGTCTCCAGGGCCGCTTCGCGGAAGCCGAGACCATCGTGAAAGCGGACCTGCCGCCGGACCAGGCCGCGGCCAATGTCGCATATCTGAAGGATATGCTGAACCGCAACGAGGCCCCGCGCGGCGCGCCGAAGCGGACGCCGGTCGCCTCGCTCAGCCAGCCCGACTGATCAGATTAGATTCTTGAAGCTGCCGGGCGGACCGCTTGCGGTCCGCCTTTCGCGTTACTGCAGATCGGAGATCTTGATGCCGGTCGGTCCGAGAATGACGACGAACAGCACCGGCAGGAAGAACAGGATCATCGGCACCGTCAGCTTGGGCGGCAGCGCGGCGGCCTTCTTCTCGGCTTCGTTCATGCGCATGTCGCGGTTTTCCTGCGCCATGACGCGCAAGGAGTGCCCGAGCGGCGTGCCGTAGCGTTCCGCCTGCTGAAGCGCGAGACACACCGACTTGACGCCCTCGAGCCCGGTGCGCCGCGCCAAATTCTCATAGGCGACCTTGCGATCCTGCAGATAGGACAGCTCGGCCGTGGTCAGCGTGAACTCTTCCGATAGCGCGATCGACTGGCCGACGATTTCGGTGGCGACCTTGCGGAACGCCATTTCGACCGACATGCCGGACTCGATGCAGATCAGCAGCAGGTCGAGCGCATCGGGAAAGGCGCGCTTGATCGAGAGCTGGCGCTTGGAGATCGCGTTCTTGAGGAACAGCATCGGCGCCTGCAGGCCGAGATAGGCGGCACCGACGCAGATGCCGATCTTGATCGGCATCGGCCGGTCCATGTGCGCGATCAGGAACACATAGATGACCGTGCCGACGAACAGCACGATCGGCGCCACCATGCGGGCGAACAGGAAGGTGATGTAGGGCGCCTGGCCGCGGTAGCCGGCCATGATGAGCTTTTCGCGCGCTGCTTCCTGCGCGAGCCATTTGGTGAGGTTGAAGTCCTCGACGACCCTGGAGACGACCTGCTTCGGTGTCTGGCGCAGCGAGACCTTCTCGTTCTTGCTTAGGCGGTCGCGTTCGCGCTGGCGGATGCGCTCACGCTCGCTCGCCACCGCTTTCATGCGCTTCGACAGGCCTTCGCCGGCGAACAGCGGCATCACCAGCGTATAGACGGTCGCGCTGGCGGCGATGGCCGCCAGCAGCATGGTCATGAAGCGGACGTCATGTAGTTTCGCAACGAGAAACTCGACCATACGGCACCGTCAGAAGTCGAAGTTGATCATTTTCTTCATCACCATGATGCCGATCGACATCCAGATGACGCAGCCGACCAGCATGAGCTGGCCGGTGGGATGGGTCCAAAGCAGCGAGATGTAGTGCGGCGTCGTCAAATAGACGAGGAACATCACGATCGGCGGCAGCGAGCCGATGATGCCGGCCGAAGCCTTGGCTTCCATCGACATCGCCTGGATCTTTTCCTTCATCTTCTTGCGGTCGCGCAGCACCTTGGAGAGGTTGCCCAGCGCTTCGGAGAGATTGCCGCCCGACTTCTGCTGGATCGAGATGACGATGCCGAAGAAGTTGGCCTCCGGCAGCGGCATGCGCTCGTAGAGGCGCGAGCAGGCTTCACCGAGCGGCATGCCGATCGCCTGGGTCTCGATGATGGCCAGGAACTCGCTGCGCAGCGGCTCGGGCGAGTCGGCGGCGACGACCTTGATCGATTCGAACAGCGGCAGGCCCGCCTTGATGCCGCGGACGATGACGTCGACGGCGTCCGGGAGTGCGGCCAGGAACTTGGTTTCGCGGCGCTTCTTCAGGAAGCCGAGCGCCCAGCGCGGCAGGCCGAAGCCGCCGGCAAAGGCAAGGCCCGCGGCGCCGAGCAGGCCGCCGCCGACGAACATCGCGGCCGCGAACAGCGCGCCAGCCACCACGGCGGACGCGATCCAGAATTTCTGCGGCGTCCAGTCGAGGCCGGCTTGCGACAGGCGAACGCTGAGCGGAACGCTCTTTTCCTGCTGACGCCGGGCCTCGAGATCCTTCAGCGACGTCTCGACCTGCTCACGGCGGGACCGCTGGCTCTTCTCGGACTGCTTGGCCGTGGGTGCATCGGCGCGCGCGATCGAGGCGCGGCGGTTCTCCGCCTTCCGCTCGCCGGACAGCAGCGGATAGAGGAAGACCCAGGCGATGCCGCCGACGGCGGCGGTGGCGAGGAAGGCGAGGGCGAGGACCTGCATGTTCATGGCGTCGATGACCTGCTCACGTCTTCGGTGCCACTTCCGCAGCGTCGAGCGCGGCGGCAAGGCGTTTCTCGTCGCCGTAATAGCGGGCGCGCTCCCAGAACTTCGGACGGCCGATGCCGGTCGAGCGATGCTTGCCGATGATCTTGCCGTTGGCGTCCTCGCCGACCATGTCGTAGAGGAAGATGTCCTGGGTGATGATGGTGTCGCCTTCCATGCCCATCACCTCGGTGATGTGGGTGATGCGGCGCGAACCGTCGCGCAGGCGCGCCGCCTGCACGATGACGTCGATCGAGGCGCAGATCATCTCGCGGATGGTTCGCGACGGCAGCGAGAAGCCGCCCATCGTGATCATGGATTCGCAGCGCGACAGGGCTTCGCGCGGGTTGTTGGCGTGCAGCGTGCCCATCGAGCCGTCATGGCCGGTGTTCATGGCCTGCAGCAGGTCGAACGCCTCGGGTCCGCGGACTTCGCCGACGATGATGCGTTCGGGACGCATACGCAGGCAGTTGCGCACCAGTTCGCGCATGGTGACCTGGCCCTCGCCCTCGATGTTGGGCGGGCGGGTTTCCAGCCGCACCACATGGGGCTGCTGGAGCTGGAGCTCGGCGGCGTCCTCGCAGGTGATGACGCGTTCGTCGTGCTCGATGTAGTTGGTGAGGCAGTTGAGCAGCGTGGTCTTGCCCGAGCCGGTACCGCCGGAGATCAACACGTTGCAGCGGACGCGGCCGATGATCTGGAGGATCTCGGCGCCCTCCGGCGAGATCGCGCCGAACTTGACGAGCTGATCCAGCGTCAGCTTGTCCTTCTTGAATTTGCGGATGGTGAGCGCGGGGCCGTCGATCGACAGCGGCGGCACGATGGCGTTGACGCGGGAGCCGTCGGCGAGGCGCGCGTCGCAGATCGGCGAGGATTCGTCGACGCGCCGGCCGACCTGGCTGACGATGCGCTGGCAGATGTTGAGGAGCTGCTGGTTGTCGCGGAAGCGGATGCCGGTCTTCTGGATCTTGCCGTTGACTTCGATGAAGACCGTGTTGGCGCCGTTGACCATGATGTCGGCGATGTCGTCGCGCGACAGCAGCGGCTCGAGCGGACCATAGCCGAGCACGTCGTTACAGATGTCGTCGAGCAGCTCTTCCTGCTCGGCGATCGACATCACGATATTCTTGATCGCGATGATCTCGTTGACGATGTCGCGGATTTCTTCGCGGGCCGATTCCGAATCGAGCTTGGCGAGCTGGGCGAGGTCGATGGCCTCGATCAGCGCGCCGAAGATGGTCGCCTTGACCTCGTAGTAATTGTCCGAGCGTCGCGTCTCCATGGCCGGCGCGGGCTTCGCCGGGGCAAGCGGCGGCGAGGCGACCGCCGGCGGGGGCGGCGCGCGCGACACCGTCGACGCCGGAGCCGGGGCTGGCTCTGGCGACGCGGCGGGCTTCGGGGCCCGAAGGTCGGTGTCTGTTCCGCTACGCTTACCGAACACTTAACGACTCCATGCGGCGGCCTATTTTCCCCGCAACTTCTCAATCAGCGGTGAAAGCAGGGACGACTTTTGTTTCTTCGTTTCGCTGCGGCCGGTCAGGCGCTGGGCGATCTGGAGGAACATCTCGATCGACTTGTGGTTGGCCGAGATCTCCGCGATCATCTGGCCGTTGTTGGCCGCGGCCCCGAAGATCTGGGGCTCGAACGGGATCGAGACGACCGGCTGGCTCTCGATCGCCTTGGCGAACTCCGCGGCGGCGATTTCGGGCCGTTTCGGCACCCCGACCTGGTTCAGGCAGTACAGCGGCGGCCGGTCGTTCGGGCGCGAGGCCTTCAGGAGGTCGAACAGGTTCTTGGTATTGCGCAGATTGGCGAGGTCGGGCGCGGCGACGATCAGGATGTCGTCGGCCCCGATCAGGGCGCGCTTGGTCCAGCCCGACCATTGATGCGGGATGTCGAGCACGATGCAGGGCATGGTGGAGCGCAGCGTGTCGAACACGGCGTCGAACGCGTCGGCGCCGAAATCATAGACCCGGTCGAGCGTCGCCGGCGCCGCCAGCAGGCTGAGATGGTCGGTGCATTTCGACAGCAGGCGGTCGATGAAGGCGGTATCGACGCGATCCGGCGAGAACACGGCGTCCGCGATGCCCTGCGGCGGGTCCTGGTTGTAGTCGAGGCCGGCGGTGCCGAAGGCGAGGTCGAGATCGGCGACGACCGCGTCCATCGCGAGGTCGCGCGCAATCGCCCAGGCCACGTTGTGGGAGATGGTGGAGGCGCCGACGCCGCCCTTGGCGCCGACCACGGCGATGATGCGGCCGACCGCCTTGGCTTCCGGCGCCGAGAACAGGTTGCAGATCGAGCGAACGACGTCGATCGCGCCGACCGGTGCGAGCACGTAGTCGCTGACGCCGCGTCGCACCAGCTCGCGATAGAGCATGACGTCGTTGATGCGGCCGATCACGACCACGCGGGTGCCGGCGTCGCAGACGGTGGCGAGCTGGTCGAGCCCGCCCAGGAGGTCGTTGCGGCCGTCGCTCTCGAGCACGATCACGTTCGGCGTCGGGGCCGAGCGGTAGGCCTCGATCGCGGCTGCCATGCCGCCCATCTGGATCTTCAGATGAGCCTTGCCGAGCCGGCGATCCTCGCCGGCCGACTGCACCGCGGCAGCGGTCTCCACGGTCTCGCAGAAGGCCTGGACCGAGACGCGCGGCGCGGGCGCAATATGCTCCTCGACCGGCGGGGGCGGAGCCTCCGGCTGCTCTTCGTGTGTCTGGCGAGCGTAACTGATCATTTGCCGGTGTCGCTGAGTTTGGCCTTTTCGGCCTCAGGATAGATAACCGCGGTCGGATTTCCCTTGCGATATTTCTCGAAGGCCGCGGTGCGCCGCGTCGTGTAGGACGGCGTTTCCGGTCGCGGCTGCTCGAGATCCGACGGGTTGTCGATCATCGCGGCCATGTTGCGCTGATAGGCGCAGCCGTAATTGTAGTAGTCCTTGTTCTGAAACCAGCTCTTGTTCTTCATGGAGGGGCCGAGATCCTCCGGCCACAATCCGCAGGGACCTGCGACCGCGGCGATCCTGGAATAGGTCATCCGGATCGGAGGCAGGAAGCGCTTGTCCTCCGGCTGGTAGGGGCGGACGGTGACGCCGCGCGGCGGAACGCCCGCGGCCGCCAGCAACCCCTGAATCTCGCGCATCGTTTCGGCGACCGGGCGCGCGTTAGGCGTGCCGGACGGCGCGTCGATTTGAATGGCGCCGGTGCCCTCGTGCATCCAGGTCGACGCCAGGCCCATCACGTCGGCGCGCTGGGCGGCGGTCAATCCGCCACGGGCGTGGCCGACGAAGAGCACGATCGAGCGGTTCTGCTCCTCGATCGCGATCGGATGACGCTGCTTGTAGTCGTCGGGAATGGAAGCCACGACCTCCTGGTCGTGCTGGCAGCCCCCGAGCGCCAGCGCGATGCCGACGAGCGCGCCACCGATGCCGATGGCGCGTTTGCGAAGCTGGGGTGGTCTTGTGGTCATCGTGAGGTCCCCGTTCCGCTTCAGTCGGTGATGAAACCGTAGGTGCCGCGGTAGTTGCGTGCCGGCTCGGTCTTACCGGGCACACCGTAGATGCGATTGATGTTGCCGAGCAGCTCGGCCTGCGGATCGGAGGGCGCGGCGAAGCCGTCATCCGGCCGCGACAGGTCCTTCGGCGACGCTGCGCGAACGACATAGGGCGTCACGATCACGACCAGCTCGGTCGCGTTGTTGACGAAGTCGCGGCTGCGGAACAGCGTGCCGAGAACCGGGAGCTGCATCAGGCCCGGCAATCCGCTGATCGCCTGCTTGGTCTGTTGCTGGATCAGCCCGGCCATCGCCATCGCGCCGCCGGAGGGAATTTCCAGCGAGGTTTCGGCGCGGCGGGTCCTGATCGAGGGCACCGTCACCGAGTTCACCGAGGTCGAGGTCACGGCCTGGGACAGCGTGATCGCATTCTCGTTCGACAGTTCCGAGACCTCGGTCATCACCCGCAGGCTGATCTTGCCCTCGCTCAGAACGATGGGGGTGAAGTTGAGCGAGATGCCGAACTTCTTGAAGCTGATCTGGGTGGTACAGACATGCGTGGTCGGGTCGCACGCATAGCCTGCCGGCACCGGGAATTCGCCGCCGGCGATGAAGGTCGCGGACTCACCGGAGATCGCGGTCAGGTTCGGCTCGGCCAGCGTCCGGATCACGCCGGCGGTTTCCATCGCACGCAGGGTGGCCTGCACCGACGGCGTCGAGCCGAACTTCGTGGTCAGATTGTTGCCGTCCACCAGGTTGTGGCCGAGAGCCGTGAACGGGTTGGTATTGGTGAAGCTCACCACCGAGGTGCCGTAGTTCAGGTTCGCGGTGAGGTCGATGCCAAGCTGCTTGATGATGCTGCGCTGGACTTCGGCCACCGTCACCTTGAGCATGACCTGGTCGCGGCCGCGAACCACGATCGAGTTCACCACCTTGTCAGCGCCGCCGGCCAGGCGCGTGGCGAGCTCCTGGGCCTGCTGCGCCTCGATCGGGGAAGCCACCGAGCCGGTCAGGATGATGCCCTCGGCAAGCCCGTCGATCTGGATGTCGGAATTGGGCAGGATCTGCTTCAGCGCGGCCCGCACGCCGTTGAGATCGCGCTTGACCGCGATGTCGTAGGCCGCGATCTGCTGTCCTGCGGAATCGAAGAATACGATGTTGGTCTGGCCGATCGCCGCGCCGATGATGTAGGCGCGCTGTGCCGAGCGCACCACCGCATTGGCGATCTTGGGATCGGCGACGAGCACGTCCTTGATGTCGCGCGGCAGGTCGATCACGATCGACTTGCCGACGCCGAGCGAGAGGAAGCGCGCGTTCATCTGGCCGTCGGCCGCGACCGGCGCCACCGGCCGGTAGTCGGCGGCGACCACGGGGCTAAGAGCCGGGTTCAGCGTCAGCGCGAGAGCGGCCGAGAACGACAGGGCCCGGACCATTGAGGTTCGCATCGTCGCCATATCTGCCCTGCATTTCATATCGACAGTCCTCATCGTGCCTTCGCCGTCGAGCTTGGGATGCCGTAGCGAATGATCGAAACGCCGTCGCGCTTCTGCGCGGAATCGTCGAGCGTGATCTCGCTCATCTTGACGTCGACGATGCTGCGCAGCGCCAGCGACAGCGTGCCGCTCTGGCGGGCTGCGGACAGCAACTGGGTCTGCGACGGACTGAGTTCGAGGGTCACGGTCTTGCCGACCACTGTGTTCTGACCTTCCTTCTCCTTCGGAGCCTGGTCGATCGCGAGCACGCGGACATTGGTCAGGATGATCTCGGACGTGACGACGTCGGGGGCGCCGCTGCTCTGGTCGGGGTTCTTGAGGCGGCGGGTCAGAAGCACGTCGACGCGATCGTTGGGCAGGATGAAGCCGCCTGCGCCGGTCTCCGGCGAGATTTCGGTCGAGATTGCGCGCATGCCGGTCGGCAGGATCGCCGCCATGAAGCCGGAGCCCTCGGGCTTGACCAGCTTCTGATCGCGGATCGGCTCACCCTGGATGAAGGGAGCGCGCGCGATCGAGCCGGTCACCTGGCTCGCGCCCTCGGGACGCTCGTTGCGGCGGATGAAGGTGGCGCTGGCGGTCGCGGACGGCCAGGTCTGCCATTGCACGTCTTCCGGTTTCACCGTCTGGCCGAGGCCGATGTCGTTCTTGGCGACCAGCACGTCGACGGTGGGAAGCTGCGCGACCGGAGCCGCTGGAGGCGCAGAATTGTCCGAGCCGCTCGCCAGGTACGCGGCGACGCCGCCGGCGCAGATGGCGACCGTCAGGACGACTATGCGTGCCCTATTCATACGCTTCACTTTCCACAAAACGCCGCGACGCTGCCGCCGCCGTGATCGGCAGTTGACCAGCTATTCGTCAAAGCATGGTTAATGAGGCGTATCTAAATCGCCTTAACGCCGGGTTTACCCGGTGTGTTCAGCGCAGTGCGAGATGGGCGAGGTCGATCGCCTTCACCCACTCCGTCTCTGGATAGACCATCAGCGCGCCGAGCGTGAGCGCGATGCCGTAAGGGATGCCGCTCTCCTTGTCGTGCAGCCGTGCGAGCCAGGCCTGGCCCGCCAATCCGTAAGGCAACGGCCATTGCCGGAACTGGAGCAGGAGCAGCGTCAGCGCGCCGCCAAACAGCGATGCGTAGAGCAGGAAGTCCATCAGTTGCGCGAAGCCGAACCAGAGCGCGACCGAGGCCGCGACCTTGGCGTCGCCGCCGCCCATCCAGCCCATCGCAAAGCAGCCAAAGGCCACGACCAGCAGCAGCGCGCCGGCGCCGACATGGCTCAGCATCTCGTGCGGTGCCATGCCACCGCCGAAGGCGAGCACGAAGAAGCCCGCGACCAGCACCAGCGAGACGCGGTTCGAGATCGTCATCGTGAAGAGGTCGCTCGCGGCGGCAAAAGCCATCAGAGCCGGGAACAGTAGAAGGCGCGCAAGGTCGAGGATCATGAGCTGCGTCTTGAGGCCTGGTTTCGTCGCGGGATCTGGCGTCCGGCGATGCTAGCGGGCAGTGCTAAACAAACCGACAATGTCGGCAGCGGCCGCAACCGGCCGCGGATGTGCTCACCAGAGGCTGGCAATGCGCGCGGCGAGCGCGACCGTCGCGAGCAGCAAAGCGAGGCAAACCCAGTAGGCCGGCGAGCCGGTCTGCACCGTCTCCGCCTTGCTCGCCGCAACCGCGGCATCGGGTCTGTACTCGCGCAACGCCACTGGAACTCGCCGTCCTCAAAAAAGCAAAGGCCCCGGAGGTCCGGGGCTTTGCCGTCGTTCGTCGGTCGCTTACTTCAGCGAGGTGCTGATCGAGCCGAACTTGGTGTTCAGCGTGCTGCCGAGATTGTTGACGACGGTGATGATGGCCAGCGCGATGCCGGCGGCGATCAGACCGTATTCGATGGCGGTGGCGCCGGATTCATCCTTGGCGAAACGCGCAATCAGGTTCTTCATGAACTAACTCCGTCTGGTTGGATCGCCTCGTTCGGCGCTGTCTTTGACGCGCCGACCATGAGAGCCGAGCCGTTTCGGTAGAGTTAATTCGATCGTGCAAACCTGATTCCTGCGCGATGCTTTTGCCCAGAGTGAATTTCACCTTAAGGCGCCCGCCGCATTTCGCGCCGGTTCCGGATCAGCCGCAAGCGCGTCGCCGGCTTCACCCTCCCTTAAATTTCGCGGAGTAGGCCTAAGGCGGACCAGCTGTTCGTAAAGAGAGGCGACGATGTCGAGCCTGCCCATGCAAGTCGCGCTGATGCTCGGCGAGACCATCGCGAAAGTGGTCCCCGTCACCTTCGTGCTGGCGATGATCTTCACGGTGCTCGAGCATTTCTGGGCCTGCAATCCCGGTGTGCCGTGGTGGCGCAAGCGGGAGATCGTCACCGACATCTGCTACTGGTTCTTCGTGCCGGTGTTCGCCCGCACCATGCGGATCGGGCTCCTGATCGTCGGCGCGAGCCTCGTCTTCAACATCCATGACGCCGACGGGCTCATCGCCTTCTACGACAATGGCCATGGCCCGCTGGCGCAACTGCCGCTCTGGGTCCAGGCGTTGCTGTTCCTGGTGCTGTCCGACTTCATGCTGTACTGGCTGCACCGGCTGTTCCATGGCGGCGAGTTCTGGAAGTACCACGCCATCCATCACTCCTCGGAGGAGATCAGCTGGATCTCGGCGGCCCGCTTCCATCCCGTCAATCTCGTGCTCGGCACGATCGGCGTCGACGTCGTGCTGCTGATGGCCGGCATCTCCCCGAACGTCATGGTCTGGGTCGCCCCGTTCACGACCTTCCATTCGGCCTTCGTGCACGCCAACCTGAACTGGACTTTCGGGCCGTTCAGATATGTGCTGGCGACGCCGGTGTTTCACCGCTGGCACCACACCCCGCTCGAAGAGGGCGGCGACACCAATTTCGCCGGCACCTTCCCGATCTGGGACGTGCTGTTCGGCACCTTCCGCATGCCGGAGGGGCAACTGCCGCAGGAATACGGCAAGGACGAAGCCACCATGCCGAAGGAGATCGCGGGCCAGCTCGCTTATCCGTTCCGCCGTTAACGGTTCAGAAAACGCCAGTCCGTTCAAACAATCATCGGCGAATTTGCGGAACGTTCACGAATTAAGGGCAGGTTAGCGGGGTCGGGCACCGGCTCCGCTTCGATCCAATCGCTTCTGCCGGTTTGTGACGTCCCGGGGGTAAGAGTATGCGTAAAGAACTGCTGCGCCGTCATGCGCGCGTCTGTCTTCTGGTTGCGGCCGCGGTGCTGGCATCGCCTTCTGTCGGCCTTGCCGAGTCCAGCGCCGATACCATCGCCGTCAATGTCGACCAGGCCAAGCTGGTCCGGCTGCCCGGCAAGGTGGCGACCATCGTGGTCGGCAATCCCCTGATCGCGGATGTCACGCTCCAGCCCGGCGGCATGATCGTCGTGACCGGAAAGGGCTATGGCGCTACCAATTTCATCGCGCTCGACCGGGGCGGTGAGATCCTGGTGGACCGCCAGATCCAGGTCGAAGGCCCGAGCGACCGGCTCGTCACCGTCTATCGCGGAATCGAGCGGGAGTCCTACAGCTGCGTGCCGCAGTGCCAGCGGCGCGTGACGCTGGGCGACAGCGACAATTACTTCAACAATACGATGAGCCAGGCCGGCTCGCTGAGCAACAATGCCAGCGGTGGCGCCGGTGCGGGCGCCAAGACGAACTAACAAGACCAACTAGCCTGACCGATCGGCGAGTTTGCCCGGGCTGGATCGCATGATCCGGTCCGGACACGCGCGCGATGAAAACTCTCCTCCAGATTTCTCCGCGCCCCTCGGATCGCTCGTGGTTAACGCATCCTTGACGGCGCGGTCCGCCGGGGGCGGATCGCCTGAAACACTTAAACAATCAGTTTCCGCTATTGAACGAGGCAGATGATCGCCGCTGCCGGGGAATTTGACGCGATGCCGTCGCCTGCACCTAAGAGATTTACGCTCCGAACTGCGATGCGCCGGTTTCGCAGCAATCGACGCGGCTCTGCCGCCGTCGAATTCGCGCTGGTCGCGCCGATGTTCTTCGCGCTGCTGTTCGCCATCATCGAGTCGGCCCTGATGTTCTTCGCGGGCCAGGTGCTCGAGACCATCACGCAGAATTCCGCGCGCGTCGTGCTGACCGGGCAGGCGCAATCCGGTTCGGTGTCGGTCTGTGCCGTGTCCGGCGCAAGTGCGCCCTGCACGCAAGCAACCTTCAAGACCTACGTCTGTAACCAGATTCCGGCGCTGTTCGATTGCAACAGTCTCTATGTCGACGTCACGAGCTTCTCGTCGTTCTCCGCGGTGACGCTGCCGAGCCACATCGATTCCGCCGGCAATTTCGATACCACCATGGGCTACAGCCCGGGCAGCGCAGGCGACATCGTCGTGGTGCGGCTGTTCTATCAGTGGCCGCTGTTCGTCACCGGGCTTGGCTACAACATCTCCAATCTCGCCGGCAGCAAGCGGCTGCTGGTGGCCACGGCCGCGTTCAAGAACGAGCCTTACTGAGACAACGGATCGGCGGAACGATGCAGGTGATTGCGAAAATCTGGCGGAAGGCGCGTCTGAACGCGTATGAATTCCTTGCCGACGGCAGAGGTCTGGCGGCCACCGAATTCGCGGTGATCGTGCCGTTGATGCTGGTGATGTTCTTCGGCACGGTCGAGTTCTCGTCGGCGGTGGCGATCGATCGCAAGGTCACATTGATCGCGCGAACCCTGTCCGACCTGACGTCGCAATCGTCGTCGAGCGTGACCGACACCAATCTGCAGAACACGTTCACGGCGAGCATCTCGGTGATGACGCCCTACGACGCCTCTCTCGTGAACGCCACGCTCTCCGAGATCTATATCGACACCAACAGCGTCGCCAAAATCTCGTGGGCCAAGTCCGCCACGATCGCGAGCGGCGCGACGCAGGCGACGCTGACCAATCCGCCTTCGACCCGGACGGCCGGCACCACGGTCACCTCGATGATTCCGTCGACGCTGCTGATCCCGTCGACCTACCTCATCCTCAGCGAGGTGAATTACACCTACACGCCCTCGGTCAAATTCGTCCTGAAGTCGGGCATCACGCTGAGCGACGTCGCCTACACGCGGCCGCGCCAGGTCACTTGCATTGCCTACAACAGCGTCCCGGCGACCTGCTGACATCCGCGAGCAGAGCTTGAAATGAAAAAAGGCCGTGCGTCGCGCACGGCCTTTTCTGTTTCTTTCGCTGGTTCGTCCGGGACGATCCAGCCCGACGCGCAGGCTCAGCCGGCGGAGCGGAGATTGTCCGCGGCCGACTTGCCGGAACGGCGGTCAGCGACGATCTCGTAGGAGAGCTTCTGGCCTTCACGCAGCGTGCCGAGGCCGGCGCGCTCGACGGCGCTGATGTGAACAAACACGTCCTGGCCGCCATCGTCCGGCTGGATGAAGCCGAAGCCCTTGGTCGCGTTAAACCACTTCACGGTTCCCATGCTCATGGGGGTAGTCCCTTCTCAAATACACAGTGTCGGAGCCTGCTCGCGCAGGCAGGTTAGATCGAATTTTTGGAAGGGTCGTCAGCGTGTCTGAACCGGCTGTACCGGTGGATGCTAATGTCGTCCGGCCGAAAATCGATTAATTCATTTTATTGGAAATAAGGCTTCGAAACAATCCTGACGTGCACGATTTTTTGATCCGCCGCGATGTCCGCGGCGGATCAGCATACAGGTCGGAATTTTACTTCGCGCTCTGGCGCTCAGAAGAATTAGCGACGGCGGAACTGGCCACCGCGTTGACCGGGGCGCGGAGGTCCGCCCACGCCGCTGGGACGTTCGTCCTTGTGGCGGAAAATCAGTCGGCCCTTCTCGAGGTCGTAGGGCGACATCTCCACCGTCACGCGGTCGCCCGCCAGCGTCTTGATGCGGTTCTTCTTCATCTTGCCGGCGGTGTAGGCGACGATCTCGTGTCCGGCGTCGAGCTGCACGCGGTAGCGGGCGTCGGGGAGGATTTCGGTGACCAGTCCTTCGAACTGGATCAGCTCTTCCTTAGCCATGTGGTTGTCTCCAGTCGTGGACTGCTAGTTCGAATGAGGATTGCGGTTCGGTCGGCCGTTGGGGCGACTCTCGCGACGCAAAAAGGCAACGCCTTGTATTCCATCAGGCTTGCCGGCGCTATGCGCGGGACGCTGTTCCGACCGATCAGCTGGTGAGGAATTCACCTTACCACCGGAACCGCGGCGGCGGCGAGACCCCTTGGAAGCCTTGTGGCCTTCACCGGGCCTGCCATCAACAGGTCTGCCCTCGGCATGGCGGCCTTCGCCATGTCTTCCGTCCACGTGTCTTCCGTCCACATGCCGTCCGTCGCCGTGCCTGCCACCGCTATGGTGGCGTCCGTCGGCATGCCTGTCGTCGCTACGGCGTCCGTCGCCATGCCGTGCGCCCTGCGCACGCTGGCCCGGGCGGCCGCCCGGCCGGCCCTGACGCTGCTGCTGCGGGGGCGGACCCGCATCGCGGCGGCCGGCGTCGGTGCGGTGATCCTCCCGCGGCAGCGCCACGCGGATCAGCTTCTCGATGTCGCGGAGATAGGCGAGTTCCTCGCCGCCGGCGACCAGCGAGATCGCGGTGCCGTCGGCGCCGGCGCGTGCGGTGCGCCCGATGCGGTGCACATAGGTCTCGGGCACGTTGGGCAGGTCGAAATTGATGACATGGGTGATGCCGTCGACGTCGATGCCGCGGGCGGCAATGTCGGTGGCGACCAGGGTGCGGATTTCACCCGAACGGAACTGCGCCAGCGTGCGCTCGCGATGGTTCTGCGACTTGTTGCCGTGGATGGCGCTGGCGGGGATGCCCGCCTTTTCGAGCGTCTTCACGACCTTGTCGGCGCCGTGCTTGGTGCGGGTGAAGACCAGCGCACGGTTGATCGGTTCGTCCTTCAGGAGCTTGGTCAGGAAGGCGGGCTTGGCCGAGAAGTCGACCTGGATGATGCGCTGGTTGATCCGCTCGGCGGTCGAGGAGACCGGGGTCACCGCGACGCGGGCGGGGTCGCGCAGCATCGAGTCGGCGAGCTCGGCGATGTCCTTGGGCATGGTGGCCGAGAAGAACAGCGTCTGCCGCTTGATCGGCAGCTTGGCGACGATTTTACGGATGTCGTTGATGAAGCCCATGTCGAGCATGCGGTCGGCCTCATCGAGCACGAGGAACTCGACGCTGCCGAGCTTGAGCCCGTTGCTCTGCACGAGGTCGAGCAGGCGGCCGGGGGTGGCGACCAGCACATCGACGCCCTGCATCAGGGCGCGGACCTGACGGCCCATCGGCACGCCGCCGATGGCCAGCGTCGAGGACAGGCGGATGTGGCGGCCATAGGCATTGAAGCTGTCGAGGATCTGCCCCGAAAGCTCGCGGGTGGGCGAGAGCACCAGGACGCGGGCCGTCTTGGGCTGCGGCTTGATGCGGTTCTCGAGCAGGCGGTGCAGGATCGGCAGCGCGAAGGACGCGGTCTTGCCGGTGCCGGTCTGGGCGATGCCGACGACGTCGCGGCCGGTCAGCGCCGTGGGGATGGTCTGGGCCTGAATGGGGGTGGGGGTGACGTAATTCTCTTCGGCGAGAGCACGTGCGATCGGTTCGGCGAGGCCGAAGTCCTGAAACGAAGTCAAAAGATGGGTTCTTTCCATGTCAAAAGCGGGCGCCCGGCGCATTCAGCGCGGCGCGCGCAAAAGGGTGTCGAGAAGACACCTGCGTGTTTGGGGTGTCGGATGGCTTGGGAGCTATGGGGCAAGCCAGAGGCCCGTACGGGCTTAAGAACACGCGGCTCGCTACGACCCCTTGATTCTCAAGAGGTCTCAAGAGTTCATATGGAACATTGAGGGGGCGCTTTCAAGGCAAAGCGGCCCTAAACGGCGATTGCGGTGCAGAAATAGTTATGCCGGAAATTTAGACAGAGGCGGCATTTTGCTCAAAAAATAACCTGTCTGCCGCATTCGCATACATTTTATTCGCCCAGATTTTGAGCAATCAGACTACGGCGAAACTTGGATTACAGCCAAATTGTCCAATCTGACCAATGAGTTGGCATGTGCCCAGGCCATGGCACGCTTCTTGCGATTCCATTAATCGCAGGCGGCCGTGGGGCCGTTTCGCAGCGTTTTTCACGTCTGCGTCAGGGAGATGATACATCCATGCCTACCAAATCCATTCACGATATAGCGGCGTCATTTAGCCGCCGCGGCGTGCTCGCCGCGACCGCCGGCCTGATGCTCGGTCTGGCTTCCATTTCCGGTGCCAAGGCCGCGGACGACACCATCAAGGTCGGTGTGCTTCACTCTCTCTCCGGCACCATGGCCATCAGCGAAACCACGCTGAAGGACACCATTCTCTTCCTGATCGACGAGCAGAACAAGAAGGGCGGCGTGCTCGGCAAGAAGCTCGAAGCCGTCGTCGTCGATCCCGCCTCGAACTGGCCGCTGTTCGCCGAAAAGGCCCGCGAGCTGATCACCAAGGACAAGGTCTCGGTCGTGTTCGGCTGCTGGACCTCGGTGTCGCGCAAGTCGGTGCTGCCGGTGTTTAAGGAGCTCAACAACATCCTGTTCTACCCCGTGCAGTACGAGGGCGAAGAGTCCGAGCGTAACGTGTTCTACACGGGCGCCGCGCCGAACCAGCAGGCGATCCCCGCCGTCGACTATCTGATGAAGGACGAGAAGGTGAAGCGCTGGGTGCTCGCGGGCACCGACTACGTCTATCCGCGCACCACCAACAAGATCCTGGAAGCCTATCTGAAGTCGAAGGGTGTCGCCCAGGAAGACATCATGATCAACTACACGCCGTTCGGTCATTCCGACTGGCAGACGATCGTGGCCGACATCAAGAAGTTCGGCTCGGCCGGCAAGAAGACCGCGGTGGTCTCGACCATCAACGGCGACGCCAACGTCCCCTTCTACAAGGAGCTCGGCAACCAGGGCATCAAGGCGAAGGACATCCCGGTGGTCGCGTTCTCGGTGGGTGAGGAAGAACTCGCCGGCATCGACACCAAGCCCCTGGTCGGCCATCTCGCCGCCTGGAACTACTTCGAGTCGATCAAGAACCCGGCGAACGAGAAGTTCATCAAGGACTGGCAGGCCTACACCAAGAATCCGAAGCGCGTGACCAACGACCCGATGGAAGCGCACGTGATCGGCTTCAACATGTGGGTGAAGGCCGTCGAGAAGGTGAAGTCGACCGATCCGGATAAGGTGATCGACGCGCTTCCCGGCATCGAAGCGCCGAACCTGACCGGCGGCGTGTCGAAGATGCTGCCGAACCATCACATCACCAAGCCGGTGTTCATCGGCGAGATCAAGGGCAACGGCCAGTTCGACGTGGTCTGGAAGACCCCGAGCCTCGTCGCTGGCGACGCCTGGTCGAAGGAGCTCGACGGCTCCAAGGACCTGATCGGCGATTGGGTCGGCAAGAAGTGCGGCAACTTCAACACCAAGACCAACAAGTGCCTCGGCTCGGGCTCCTGATCCGGACCTGACGCTCTCTACTGCACGACGGGAGGAGGCGGCTATTCCGCCGCCTTCTCCCCACTTCTGCCGGGGTGATTCAAAGTGCCAACCAATTTGTCCGCTCGTCTCTGCTCGTTTGTCCTCTCGCTGTTTCTGATCGCGTTTGCGCTGCCGGCCTTTGCCGGTCCGTTCGAGGATGCGGTCGCCAAATTCGCCAACGACGATTTTTCCGACACCGATGAGGCGATCGGCGTTGTCGCAAGCAGCGGCAACAAGCTGGCCTTCCCGATCATCAGCGCGCTCCAGGACGGCCGCCTCATGGCCGATCCCGATACCAAGAAGGTTTACGTGACCGGCACTGACGGCAAGTCGATCGATGCCGCGACCGGCGAGCCCGTCGCCAGCGTTCCCGACAGCGCGAGCGCGGTGCGTCTCAACAACCGCCTGCGCCGCAGCGTCGATGCTGCGCTCGGCAGCCTGACGCTGCAGTCGCCGGATCTGGCGACGCGCCTGCAGGCCGCGCAATCCGTCTTCAAATCGCACGAAGAGACCGCGCTCGACGCGGTCGATGCCGCGCTCGCCAAGGAAAGCAACAAATCCGTCAAGACCGCGCTTGGCGATGCCCGTGCCGCGATCCTGCTGTTCAAGTCCGACGCCAGCGAGGTCGAGAAGCTCGAGGCGGTCGCCACCCTCAAGGCGCGCGGCGACCAGGAGGCCATGGCGCTGCTGACAGGCATGGGCGACCAGCCGGCCTCGGTGACCAAGGCAGCCGCAAGCGCGATCAGCTCGATCCAGTCGTCGCTCGCGGTCTGGTCCACGGTCCAGAATGCCTGGTACGGCCTCTCGCTCGGCTCGGTGCTGCTGCTCGCCGCGATCGGCCTTGCCATCACCTTCGGCGTGATGGGCGTCATCAACATGGCGCATGGCGAGATGGTGATGATCGGCGCCTACACCACTTTCGTGGTGCAGGAGGTGATCCGCACCCGCTATCCCGCTCTGTTCGACTATTCGCTGCTGATCGCCGTGCCGCTCGCCTTCCTCGTTGCCGGCGCGATCGGCGTGCTGATCGAGCGCAGCATCATCCGCTTCCTCTATGGCCGCCCGCTGGAGACGCTGCTCGCCACCTGGGGCCTGTCGCTGGTGCTGCAGCAGGCGGTGCGTACCATGTTCGGCCCGACCAACCGCGAGGTCGGCAACCCCTCCTGGATGAGCGGCGCGTTCGAGCTCGGCCAGATCACCATCACCTATAACCGGCTCTGGATCCTCGTCTTCACGCTGGCCGTGTTCGCGATCCTGCTCGCAATGCTGCGCTACACCGCGCTTGGCCTGGAGATGCGTGCGGTGACGCAGAACCGCCGCATGGCGGCCTCGATGGGCATCGCCACCTCGCGCGTCGACGCGCTGACCTTTGGGCTCGGCTCGGGTATCGCCGGCATTGCCGGCGTGGCGCTGTCGCAGATCGACAATGTCAGCCCCAATCTCGGCCAGAGCTACATCATCGACAGTTTTATGGTCGTGGTGTTCGGCGGGGTGGGTAATCTGTGGGGGACCCTTGTGGGTGCCTTCACGCTTGGCATCGCCAACAAGTTCCTGGAGCCGGTCGCCGGCGCCGTGCTCGGCAAGATCGCCATCCTGGTTCTCATCATCCTGTTCATTCAAAAGCGCCCGCGCGGACTGTTCGCGCTCAAGGGCCGTGCGGTGGAAGCATGACCCCTCACATGCTGACGCGATCGCTGGACCGCGGCGCGACGATCTTCCTCGCCGTCGTCGCGGCCTGTGGCATCCTCATCCCGCTCTCCAACCTGTTGCTGCCCGCGGGCTCGTTCCTGCAGGTGCCGACCTATCTGGTCGCGCTCTGGGGCAAATATGTCTGCTACGCCATCCTCGCGCTGTCGATCGACCTGATCTGGGGCTATTGCGGCATCCTCTCGCTCGGCCACGGCGCCTTCTTCGCGCTCGGCGGCTACGCGATGGGCATGTACCTGATGCGGCAGATCGGCACCCGCGGCGTCTACGGCAACCCGATCCTGCCCGACTTCATGGTGTTCCTGAACTGGCAGAAGCTGCCCTGGTACTGGTACGGCTTCGACATGTTCTGGTTCGCGGCGCTGATGGTGCTGTTCGTGCCCGGCCTGCTCGCCTTCTGCTTCGGCTGGCTCGCCTTCCGCTCCCGCGTCACCGGCGTCTATCTGTCGATCATCACGCAGGCGATGACCTATGCGCTGCTGCTCGCCTTCTTCCGCAACGATTTCGGCTTCGGCGGCAATAACGGCCTGACCGACTTCAAGGACATCCTCGGCTTCAACGTGCAGGCCGAAGGCACCCGCGCGGCGCTGTTCGCGCTGAGCTGCCTGGCGCTGATCGTCGGTTTCCTGATCTGCCGGTCGATCGTCTCGTCCAAGCTCGGCAAGGTGCTGATTGCTATCCGCGACGCAGAATCGCGTACGCGCTTCCTCGGCTACCGCGTCGAATCCTACAAGCTGTTCGTGTTCACGGTGTCGGCCTGCATGGCCGGCGTTGCCGGCGCGCTCTACGTGCCGCAGGTCGGCATCATCAATCCATCCGAGTTCGCTCCGGGCAATTCGATCGAGGCGGTGATCTGGGTCGCGGTCGGCGGCCGCGGCACGCTGGTGGGCGCGGCGCTCGGCGCCGTCGTCGTCAACTACGCCAAGACCTTCTTCACCTCGGGCGTGCTGGCGCCGTACTGGCTGTTCATGCTGGGCGCGCTGTTCATCCTGGTGACGCTGCTGCTGCCCAAGGGCATCGTCGGCACCTTCAATGCATGGTGGGACTCTTCGACGGAAAAGCGCGCCGCGACCTCGGCCAGCGCTGCCGCCGAAGACGGCGTCACCGAACCCAAGATGGTGGAGTAAGCGGTCATGAACGTCATGGACACCCGAGCGACCTCCGCGATGCTCTATCTCGACGGCGTGCATGTCTCGTTCGACGGCTTCCATGCCATCAACAATCTGTCGCTGACGCTCGCGCCCGGCGAGATGCGCGCCATCATCGGTCCTAACGGCGCCGGCAAGACCACGATGATGGACATCATCACCGGCAAGACCAAGCCCGACGAGGGCACGGTGCTGTTCGATGGCGTCACGGATCTGACGCGCCTCGATGAGACCCGCATCGCCGAGCTCGGCATCGGCCGCAAATTCCAGAAGCCGACAGTGTTCGAGAGCCAGACCGTGCAGGACAACCTCCTGCTCGCGCTCAACGTCGATCACGGTGTCAAGGGCACGCTGTTCTGGCGCGGCAGCAGGGCCGAGTCCGAGCGCATCGACAAGGTGCAGGAGACGATCCGCCTCACCGACGCCCGCAACCGTCTCGCCGGCAGCCTCAGCCACGGCCAGAAGCAGTGGCTCGAGATCGGCATGCTGCTCGCGCAGGATCCGAAGCTGCTGCTCGTCGACGAACCCGTCGCAGGGATGACCGACGTCGAGACGCATCTCACTGCCGAGCTGCTGAAAGAGATCAACAAGACCCATACCGTGATGGTGGTCGAGCACGACATGACGTTCGTGCGCGAGCTCGGCGTCAAGGTCACCTGCCTGCACGAAGGTACGGTGCTCGCGGAAGGAACCATCGACCAGGTCTCGTCCAACGAGCGGGTCATCGAAGTTTATCTGGGACGCTGAACGATGCTTGAGGTCAAGGACATCAACCTGTTCTACGGCGCGGCGCAGGCGCTGCGCGGCGTCTCGATCTCGGCCGAGCCGGGCAAGGTCACCTGCGTGCTGGGGCGCAACGGCGTCGGCAAGACCTCGCTGTTGCGTGCCATGGTAGGGCAATATCCGATCTCCTCGGGCGCGATCGTGCTCGACGGCAGCGACATCACCGGTCTCAAGCCCTATGAGCGCGCGCGCAAGGGCATCGGCTTCGTGCCGCAGGGCCGCGAGATCTTCCCGCTCCTGACCGTCGAGGAAAACCTCAAGACCGGCTTCGGCCCGCTCAAGCGTGAGGACAAGCACATTCCGGACGACGTGTTCTCGCTGTTTCCGGTGCTGCAATCCATGCTCGGCCGGCGCGGCGGCGACCTCTCCGGCGGCCAGCAACAGCAGCTCGCGATCGGGCGTGCGCTGGTGATGCGGCCAAAGCTGCTCCTGCTCGACGAGCCGACCGAGGGCATCCAGCCCTCGATCATCAAGGACATCGGCCGCGCCATCTCCTATCTGCGCAACCTGGGCAACATCGCCATCGTGCTGGTCGAACAATATCTCGACTTTGCCTGCGAACTCGGCGACAGTTTCGCGGTGATGGATCGCGGCGCGGTGAAATTCACCTGCGACCGCTCCAACCTCGATCCCGGCGAGATCAGCCGCCAGATGGCGCTGTAAGCCGGAAAATCCTGCCGCGACCGGCTGGGGAGACGGATGCGCAGCGACGCTTTGGCGACATCTTCGGTGTTCGAGGCCAACCGTGCCCGTGGCGCGGTGCGCTTCGATGTGCACGCCCGCGACGGCGTGACGCGGCGCGGGACCTTGCATGAATCCGGCTCGCTGCGCGTGCGCTTTCCCTCGCCTGAAGGCGGGGGGCTCTCCGGCGTCTTCGTCAACACGGCCGGCGGCGTCGCCGGCGGCGACAATTTCGATATCGAGATCGCGGCGGCCGAAGGCGCGCGCCTGACCCTGACCACGGCCGCGGCCGAAAAGGTTTATCGCGCGCCCGGAGCGCCGGCGCAGCTCAACATTTCCTTGAAGGTCGCCGCGGGTGCGCATCTGGGCTGGCTGCCGCAGGAGACGATCCTGTTCGATCGCGCCCGGGTCCATCGCCGCTTCGACATCGAGCTCGACGATGCCGCCTCGCTCCTGCTTTGCGAAATCGTCGTCTTCGGCCGCACCGCCATGGGCGAGCGGGTGGAGCAGGGCGAGTTCGTCGACCGCTGGCGGCTGCGCCGTAGTGGCAAGCTGGTGTTTGCCGAGACCGTCAGGCTCGACGGCAATATCGGCGCGAAACTCGCGCGATCCGCGGTCGCCAAGGGTGGTGCTGCGATCGGAACGGCCCTGATCGTGCCCGGTGACGAGGCACTGGTGGAGCGCATTCGCGAGGCATCGGAATCTTTCGCCGGCGAGGTCGGAATCTCGGCCTGGAATGGCTTTGCAATGGCGCGGTTCTGTGCCCAAGATGCGGCGCGTTTGCGCGCCGATATGATGGCCGTGCTGGCGCGCACCGGCGCGGCGCTGCCCCGGTTGTGGTTGAATTGAAGTGTTGAACGGAAGAGATTCTTCATGAACCTGTCTCCCCGCGAAAAGGACAAGCTTCTGATCTCGATGGCGGCCATCGTGGCGCGACGCCGGCTGGATCGCGGCGTCAAGCTCAACCATCCCGAGGCAATCGCGATCATCTCCGATTTCATCCTCGAAGGCGCGCGCGACGGCCGCACCGTCGCCGAGCTGATGCAGTCCGGAGCGCAGGTCCTCACCCGCGACCAGGTCATGCCGGGAATCCCTGAGATGATCCACGACATCCAGGTCGAGGCGACGTTTCCGGACGGCACCAAGCTCGTCACCGTGCACGAACCGATCCGATAGGAGAGCGACATGATCCCCGGCGAACTCTTCATCCAGGACGGCGAGATCGAGCTCAATGCCGGACGCAAGACGGTGACGCTGACGGTGGCCAACACCGGCGACCGCCCGATCCAGGTCGGCTCGCACTACCACTTCTTCGAGACCAACCCCGCGCTGAAGTTCGACCGCAAAAAGTCCCGCGGCATGCGCCTCGACATCGCCGCCGGCACCGCCGTCCGCTTCGAACCCGGCCAGACCCGCGACATCCAGCTCGTCGCCATGGCGGGAAAGAAGACCATCTACGGCTTCCGCGGCGACGTGATGGGGAAGCTGTGAGCTCAGCAGGAACGAGCATGGCGCGGCACCGTTGAGGCGGAAACGGAGGAATTTGCCATGCTTGCGCCAATCCGCCTCGTCTCGGAAGCTGCCGACCTCGCCGCGCGCCGCCACAACGGTATGGCGCGCAAGGGGCGCGGCAATGAGCCCTATATCAATCACCTCGCCGAGGTCGCGAACCTGCTTGCAACCGCAACCGATGGTGACGATGCCGAGCTGATAGCGGCCAGCTGGTTGCACGATTCGATCGAGGATACCGACACCACGCGTGAGGAGCTCGCGCAGAGATTCTCCGAGCGAGTCGCCTCCCTCGTCGTCGAATGCACCGACGACATGAGCCTGCCGAAGGCTAAGCGGCGGCAGAAACAGATCGAGGACGCTCCGCACAAATCGCCCGGAGCCAAGCTGATCAAGATCGCCGATAAGATCAGCAATATCGGCGCGCGCATTCAAACCGATCCGACCGCTGAAGAGCGCAGCGACCTCGCCGATTACAGCGATTGGGCCACGCAGGTCGTTGCGGGTTGCCGCGGCGGTAACGCTTGGCTCGATACGAAATTCGATGATACCGTGAAAGCAGCGAGGGCTTTGCTGTGAATCAGCTTGTCGCGCTGGCGAAACGGTATGCCCTTTCGGCGTGCGTAGGCCTCTCGTTTGTCCCGCCGCAGGCAAATGCGGACGAGGCTCGATGGCGCCTGTTCGACCAGGGAACGGATGCGCTTCTCGCGATCGCGGACACGGACGAACCCGGCGACGCTTTCGGACTACCGCTGCTATCCTGCACCCAGAAGACCGGTTACATTAGCATCGAAGGTGAAGCCAAGGAAGGTATTCGCGCAGTCATGGCGGAGATGATCCGGAATGATCAAGCACCGTGGATCAACGTGGCGCCGGATGCCAATCCTGAGTCCACGACGATCGACCTGTTCTATTCTTTCATCGACGGGTGGCGTTACAAATTCGGCGTTCAGGTCAGCCACAAGATGTTCGACCGATTCAAGCGCGATGGCGTCATCGATTTCAAGTTCGGCAAGGCCGAGGTCCACGAGGAATTCAAGGTTGGCCTCGACAACGTCGGCAAATTTCTCGATCTTTGCGCGGGCTCCACGAAGTGAGTGCGAGATCGCGGCTGCACGTATTGGAATGATGGGGGTTCAAGCATGTCCGTCAAAATAAAGCGTTCCGTCTATGCCGACATGTTCGGGCCGACCACCGGCGACAAGGTGCGGCTGGCCGACACCGATCTCATCATCGAGGTCGAAAAGGATTTCACCACCTATGGCGAGGAGGTGAAGTTCGGCGGCGGCAAGGTGATCCGCGACGGCATGGGGCAGTCGCAGGTCACCAACAAGCAGGGCGCCGCCGACACCGTCATCACCAATGCGCTGATCGTCGACCACTGGGGCATCGTGAAAGCCGATGTCGCCATCAAGGACGGCATGATCTCTGCGATCGGCAAGGCGGGCAATCCCGACATCCAGCCGGGCGTCACCATCATCATCGGCCCGGGCACGGATGTGATCGCGGGCGAAGGAAAAATCCTCACCGCCGGCGGCTTCGACAGCCACATCCATTTCATCTGTCCGCAGCAGATCGAGCACGCGCTGATGGCCGGCGTCACCTCTATGCTGGGCGGCGGCACCGGCCCATCCCACGGCACCTTCGCCACGACCTGTACGCCCGGTCCCTGGCACATGGGGCGGATGATCCAGTCGTTCGATGCCTTCCCGGTCAATCTCGGCATTTCCGGCAAGGGCAATGCGTCGCGCCCCGCCGCGCTGGTCGAGATGATCAAGGGCGGCGCCTGCGCGCTGAAGCTGCACGAGGACTGGGGCACGACGCCGGCCGCGATCGACAATTGTTTGTCGGTGGCCGACGATTACGACGTTCAGGTCATGCTGCATTCCGACACGCTGAATGAATCCGGCTTCGTCGAGGACACGATCAAGGCGTTCAAGGGTCGCACCATCCACGCCTTCCACACCGAAGGTGCCGGCGGCGGTCATGCCCCTGACATCATCAAGGTCGCCGGTCTGAAGAACGTGCTGCCGTCCTCGACCAACCCGACGCGTCCCTTCACGCGCAACACCATCGACGAGCATTTGGACATGCTGATGGTGTGCCACCACCTCGATCCCTCGATCGCGGAAGACCTGGCATTCGCGGAAAGCCGCATCCGCAAGGAGACGATCGCAGCCGAAGACATTCTGCACGATCTCGGCGCGCTCTCGATGATGTCCTCGGATTCGCAGGCGATGGGCCGTCTCGGCGAAGTCATCATCCGGACCTGGCAGACTGCCGACAAGATGAAGAAGCAGCGCGGGTCGCTGCCGCAGGACAGGGGCAAGGACAACGACAATTTTCGCGTGAAGCGCTACATCGCGAAATACACCATCAACCCCGCGATCGCGCATGGCGTGTCGAAACTGATCGGCTCGGTGGAGAAGGGCAAGCTCGCCGATCTCGTGCTGTGGTCGCCGGCCTTCTTCGGCGTCAAGCCGGACTGCATCGTCAAGGGCGGCACTATCGTCGCAGCCCCCATGGGCGATCCCAATGCCTCGATCCCGACGCCGCAGCCGGTGCACTACCAGCCGATGTTCGGCGCCTTCGGCAGGGCGCGCACGGCTTCCTCGGTCGTGTTCACCTCGAAGGCAGCGATCACCGGCGGCCTCGCGCGAAAACTCGGCATCGAGAAGAAGCTCTATGCGGTCCAGAACACCCGCAGCAAGATCTCGAAGAAGAGCATGATCCACAACGACGCCACGCCCAATATCGAGGTCGATCCGGAGACCTATGAGGTCCGCGCCGACGGCGAGCTGCTCACCTGCCCGCCGGCCGAGGTGCTGCCGATGGCGCAGCGCTATTTCATGTACTGAAATAGAGCCTCAACGCATGTCCCAAGAGTCCCAAGAGCATGCCCGATTGCATGCCTCGGGACGGCTTTTCCGGTTTTGCGTTCGATCCCGCCTGGTCTAATGTCCCGCCCGGTATCTAACCCAGAGAAGAAAAGCCGGGAGGATTTCTCGTGATCTACGTCGTTGCCACCCTGACCATCAAGCCCGAGACGCGCGCCGAATTCATTGCAGCCGCGACCGCCTGCATCAAGGAGACGCGGAAGGAACCCGGCAATATCGCCTATGATCTGCATGAGAGCGTTACCGATCCCAGCAAGATGGTGTTCGTCGAGCAGTGGGAAAACGCCGAGGCGCTGGTGCCGCATCGTGGCATGGAGCACATGAAGACGTTCGGGCGCGTCGCGGTGAAGTGCTTCACGGCGCCGCCGAAGATCGAGGTGATCACGCCCGAGAAGGTCGAGACACGGTAACAGGATAAAGCGCATGATCCGGGCGACGCAGGTCAAGGGGCAACACCGCTTCACGGAAGCACCGGTGGATACGGTCGTGCTCGATTTCGACGATCGGCACCGCCGCCGCATGGCGATGACGGGCACGCGGGGGCTGAATTTCCTGCTCGACCTGGAGAACGCCGTCGCGCTGCGCGGCGGCGATGCGCTGGTGCTGGAGGACGGGCGGCTGGTCGAGGTGGTGGCGGCGCCCGAGCCGCTGCTCGAGATCCGTGGCCGCGATCCGCATCACCTCATCCGCGTCGGCTGGCATCTCGGCAACCGTCATCTGCCGACGCAGATCATGGCCAAGGCCTTGCGCATCCGCCGCGACCACGTCATCGAGGCCATGGTGAAAGGCCTCGGTGCCCGTGTGGTCGAGATCGAGGCGCCGTTCGATCCCGAAGGCGGTGCTTACGCCGATGCCGGCCACGCGCACGGTCACGACGATCATGCGCATCACGATCATGCCCATCACGATCACGCGCATCACGATCACGGCCACCATGACCATCATGGCCATGATCACCACGACCATCATCATGACCATGCCGCGCATGGACATGACCATGATCACCATCATCACCACGACGAGCATTGCGACCATCCCGACCACCACCACGGGCACAAGCATGCTCATGACCACAAATGAGCCGGTCGGTGCCGGCGACCTCGCCGAGCGCGAGGCGGCGGCGCTGTACCGGCTGATGACCTGGCTGTCGCCGGCGTTTCCCGTCGGCGGCTTTTCCTATTCCAGCGGCATCGAATGGGCGGTCGAGGCGGGCGACATCACCGACATCGCGACGCTGGCCGACTGGCTCGACGCCATGCTCGGCGACGGCTCGGGCTTTTGCGACGCGACGTTTCTGGTCCACGCCTATCGCGCGGCCGAAGCGAGCAAGGAAACCGGCCTGAACGATGTCGCTGAACTTGCATGGGCCTTCGTGCCGTCGCGTGAGCGGCAGCTCGAGGCGACCTCGCAGGGCCGCGCCTTCATCGACATCTCCCGTGCCGCCTGGGATGCGGAAGGCCTGGGTGCCATGGTCGCGGCATGCCGCACGCCATTGGTCTATCCCGTTGCCGTCGGCGTCGTCGCCGCGATGCACGGCGTGCCGCTGGCGCCGACCTTGCACGCCTTCCTGCATGCGCTGGTCTCGAACTGGATTTCCGCAGCGAGCCGTCTCATTCCGCTCGGCCAGACCGATAGCCAGCGCGTGCTGGTGAGGCTGGAATCTGCCGTTGCCGCCACCGCCAACCGTGCGTTGAATGCGACATTGGACGATCTCGGCAGCGCCACGTTCCGCGCCGATCTCGCCAGCCTGCGGCACGAGACGCAATATACGCGGCTGTTCCGCTCGTGAGCGGTGCGGCCCTCAACCGTTCAAGAGAGAGCAAGTAGCATGGCGAAATCTCACGGCCCCCTGCGTGTCGGCGTCGGCGGCCCGGTTGGATCGGGCAAGACCGCGCTGATGGACCTCCTCTGCAAGACCATGCGCGAGCGCTACGACATCGCCGCGATCACCAACGACATCTATACCAAATGGGATGCGGAATTCCTTGTGCGTTCCGGCTCGCTGACGCCGGACCGCATCGCTGGTGTCGAGACCGGCGGCTGCCCGCACACGGCGATCCGCGAGGACGCTTCGATGAACCTCGCGGCGGTTGCCGACATGCGCGCGAAATTCCCCGGCCTCGACCTCGTGCTGATCGAATCCGGCGGCGACAATCTCGCTGCCACTTTTTCCCCGGAGCTGGCAGACCTCACCATCTATGTGATCGATGTGGCCGCCGGCGACAAGATCCCGTCCAAGGGCGGCCCCGGCATCACCCGTTCCGACCTCCTGGTCATCAACAAGATCGACCTTGCGCCCCATGTCGGCGCATCCCTCGAAAAGATGGATACGGACGCCAGGCGCATGCGCGGCGAGCGCCCGTTCGTCATGACCAACCTGAAGAAGAGCGAGGGGCTCGACCGCATCGTCAGCTTCATCGAGGCCAAAGGCGGGCTGAAACCCGCGGCCTGAGGCGGCCGGGCTGTCCGACGCGACGACTTGGCGCAGGTGTTTTTGGGCTTAACACTTGGGGCAGAGCCGCGCCTTGCGGAACAAATTTCCGACACGGCGATTAACTACCTCCGGTGCCCGGGGCTAAGCCGTCATGTCGTGTGATTTTGGCCAGATCATCGGCCGGGCGGATTAAGCTTTTCAGGCGACCCAAGTTGCGTACTGATGCCTCCTCCTCCATTATCTCTGCCACTGGGGTTCACCCTATTTCGGCACGTGGCCGTTCGAGCGGCGTTCATATGCTCCGTGTTTATTGCCGACCTCCTGCTTCCGCCTGAGTAGTCGCGTGGTCCGGCTGGGTTTCATCATCGGCTTCATCGCTCTGCTCGGAGCCTTGCTCTCCGGGCTCGCGGCCTATCGTGTCCACGACCAGGAGCTGGCGCTGGACCGGATTGCGCTGGCGCGTGCGATCGACGTCCATGCAAGCCTGGTGCAGGACCGGCTGACGGAGCGCGAGCTGCTCGCCCGTGTCGCCTCAGGCCTGTTCCGCGCGCCGTCGGTGCTCAAGCCCAACATGCTGGAGCCGCTGCGCTCGGCGATCTACGCCTTCAAGACCGATTTCGTCGTGGCCGGCTGGGTCGCCCGGATCCAGCCGAACGAGATCGCCGCGGCGCAGTCCGCGATCTCGGCCGCCGGCTTCCCGAAACCGCAGATCCGCGACTACAGCGACAGGCCGATCGACCCGGCGACGTTGAACCGGCCGATCGACGTGCTGATGGACCTCGAGCCGCGCAGCGACGAAACCAAGGCGCTGCCCGGCCGCAGCTATGACCAGGACCCGGTGCTTAGCGCGATGCTGACGCGCGCCCGGATCGAGAAGCGATCGATTGCCTCGGACCCGATTCCGCTGTTGCGCGGCAACGGGCCGATCGGCGTCATCGTGGCGGC
Organism: Bradyrhizobium sp. 18BD; assembly: GCF_054185225.1. Taxonomy (NCBI): domain Bacteria; kingdom Pseudomonadati; phylum Pseudomonadota; class Alphaproteobacteria; order Hyphomicrobiales; family Nitrobacteraceae; genus Bradyrhizobium; species Bradyrhizobium sp. 18BD. The sequence continues at coordinate 129,911 of NZ_JAVAYL010000021.1, forward strand.
TCCCGTGATTCCGGAGGGAGCAACGGAGCCGGCCGGCTTCGTGACATTCTCCTATGAGCTCGCCTCGCTGATGCTGACCAACGACGACATGTCGTTGTTCTCGGTCGCGTTGAAGGATCCGCGCAAGGACGGCGGTGAGCTCGTCGCCAATGACCAGGGCGTGGTCTCGACCCGCACGGCCGCGGCGGACGGGCCGGCGCCATCGGCGACGCGCACCATGAGCTTCGGCGGGCGCGATTGGCAGCTCAGCTATTACGCCAAGACCAATTCGGCGCGCCGCGCCGAGCAGACCGCGATCATCGTCGCCGCGATCGGCTTTGCCATCACCGCGATGGTGTGCGGCCTGTTCGGCTACGTCGCCTACAACAATCTAAGGCTCAGCCGCGAGATCCAGGTGCGGATCGGCTTCGAGCGCCGGCTGACCGCGGTGATCGACGAGCTCAACCATCGGGTCAAGAACATCCTGGCGGTGATCCAGTCGATCGTGACGCGCACGCTGCGTCACGGCTCGGACATCGACGTCGCGCGCGAGCTCCTGATCGGCCGCATCCACGCCATGTCCAACGTGGTCTCGCTGCTCAGCGAGAGCCAGTGGCAGGGCGTCAAGCTGAAGGGCCTGTTCGAGGCCCGCGCCATTCCGCATGCGGACCGCATCGCGGTCACCGGTCCTGACATCGCGGTCAGCGCGCGCGCGGCGCAAAGCCTGTCGCTGCTGTTCTTCGAGCTCGCCTCGCATTCCGACGAGGGCCTGTCGCTGGTCGGCAAGCATCCGCACATCACCGCCAACTGGACGGTGACAGGCGAGGAGGGCGCGGAGATCTTCCACTTCCGCTGGGAGGAGTTCAACACCAGCGAGGCGACGCGCCGCCCCGATTCCGATTTCGGCCTGATCCTGCTCGACCGCGTCGCGCCCGAGGCGCTCGGCGGCGCCGCCAAGCGCTATTTTACCGACGTCTCCTACGTCTACGAGCTGACTGCGCCGATGGAGACGGTGGTCGACATGACCGAGCGCGATCGCACCGACAAGATCTCGGCGCCGGTGCGGCCCGTGCGCAGCTAGAGCATGATCCGGAAAAGTGTGAAGCGGTTTTCCGAAAAGATCATGCTCAAACAATGAGCTAAAGCGCGATGACGATTCAACCCAATCTCATCGCGCTTTAGCTCTTCGGCCGCAGCACCAGGTCGACCAGGCTGCGCGCATAGCCAGGTGTGATCGGCGCGATGCCGAAGACGTAGCGATAGAACAGGCCGCCATAGATCGCATCGTAGAGATCTTCAGCCGCCCCCTCGGCGAGGACGCTGCCGTCCTTCTGGCCCGCGGCGATCATCTCGACCAGCGCGTCGCGGCGGAATTGCAGATAGCGTGCATAGAACAGCTCCGCCGAGCCGGTCTTGGAGATGCATTCGGAGATGACCGCGAGCTGCACCTTGCCGAACTCGCCCTGCAGCGCCTCGGCATAGGCCGCGGCATGGCGGCGCGCGCGGGCGGCGGGGCTGCCGGAACTCGCCGGCGGCAGCGGCAGCATCTGCGCCGCATGGTGCAGGAAGGCGTCGATCAGCAAGGCCTCGCGCGACGGCCACCATTTGTAGATCGTCATCTTGGAGACGCTGGAATGGCGCGCGACGGCGTCGATGGTGGTGGTGGCAAGGCCGGTGGCGGCCATCAGCGCATAGGCGCTCTCGAGAATGGCGTTGGTGGTCTCGATCGATCTTGGCCGGCCGCGTCTGGGAGCGTTGCCCGCCTCTTCACTTCCGCCTTTCGCCATCGCTGCGCCCAGTCTCCTCATGACACCCGGCATAGCGTAGTGGCCGCTTTCGGCCTAGCAGAATCGCACGATTATTTGATGAGGCGCTTTCGAGCGACGCCTAAGCCTGCTGCCGCAACGCGGCCGGCAGGTCCTGCCGTCGCGACCAGGAAATGTAATAGGCAACGCCTGTCATTGCCGCGAAGCCGACGAGGCTCACCGCGATCTGCATCACCACCAGGTTGGGGCTGGTGATCAGGATGAGATGGCCGGCGAAGGACAGGAACACCGCGATGCAGAACACCGCGAGCCATTCCTCGCCGCACGTGATCACCGCCTGGAGCGGCCGCCAGTTCAGGCCGGGATGATCGGCCGGAATGAGATGGGTTGCGATGAAGGCGAGGGCGAGGAAGTGGACGACGCGATAGGGCGCAAGGTTCTCCTTGTCGGTCGGCGCGATGTTGCTCAGGAGCAGGTCGGGCAGATAGGTCGACAGGGCCGGCGAATGCCGCATCAGGGTGACCGCCATCGCGAACACGAGATAGGCGCCGGCGAGGATGCGCAGCCACGACATGCCGTGCAGCGCGCGACCGGGTGCGCCCGTGACCGCGAACCAGCCGCCCAGCACCATCAGCATCTGCCAGCACAGCGGATTGAAGGTCCAGTCCTGGTCCGGATAGACGCGGAAATTCCAGTCGAACCAGCGCGCCGCGACGTACAGCGCGACCGATGCCGCCAGCGTCACGTTCGGCCGCCGCAACAGGCCCCACAGCGCGAACGGAAAGAACGCCATCAGCGGGATCATCAATTGCAGCAGGTCGAGGTTGAGCGGCTCCTCCTGCAGAACGAGACCACGCACCAGGATGCGCAGCGGATGCTCGAGAATGCCGGAGATGTTGTATTCGTGGATGATCTCCGGCGCCATCGACTGCGAGGCGACATAGGCGATGGTGTCGATGTAGATCACGAACAGCACGACATAGGCGGCGTAGAGCCGCCAGACCCGGCGGAAGATCCGCGTCGCCGCGACGAGGTAGCCGCGCTCCAGCGCCATCCTGCCGTGGATGATGGCAACGCCATAGCCCACCACGAACACGAAGAGGTCGGCGGCGCCGCTGAAGCCGAAATTCCGTAGCGTCAGCAAATTGACGACGTTGTTCGGGATGTGATCGACGAACACCGACCAATTGGCGATGCCGAGCGTCAAATACAGCCGGGCGTCGTGATGAAATGCGGCGAGGTTCGCCTTAACGGACGGTTTCATTGAGTAAAATAGGTTTTGGAATCAGGTTGATGCTTTTACCGGCAACGGCTTGCCTATCCGAGTAGCTTTTACGTGAGTAGAGGGCGATTCGGCCGGATTGGCCAAAAATTGCGCAGACCAGGCCGATGCCTTCTCGCGTCGTCGGTTGATTCTGCCCGCGACGCAACTTTTGCAAAGCAAGCCGGTCTGTCCCGCGGTCGCGGTGGCCCCCGGCGAGGGGCGTCCCCCGGGCCTTTGCGCGGGCAGGCACCTGCCGGGAGCCGGCACTGCATCATTTTGCTGACGGCTGCACGGCTTCTGAAATCTAGAAATAGAAAATCTCCAGTCTGGAGAGCTTCCAGCCCGCAGCATTGAACCGCTGCGGTAACTCCTAGCTCCGGCTGCCGACGTGCAGCCGTTGGAAGTTGGGGAAGTTGTAGTGGGCATTTTGGAAGTGGGGCGCTGGCGGCTCGTGGGCGCCGTCAGCTCAGTCGTATTGATCGCAGTGTGTGGCGGGGCGGCGGCGCAATCATCGACGGCGGGATCGTCTACCGAGCTCACCCCGGTCATCGTCCAGGGCAGCGCGGCTCCGAAACGTACCGCTGCATCCTCCGCACGCAGCCGTGCTGCGGCCCGCGCGCGTGCTGCCGCGCGCGCGAATTCAGCCGCCAGCGCTGCCGCGGCGGCCGCAGCCGGGGCCAGCGCCGGTGCGGGTCGCAAGGAATCGGCCTTCGGCCATGTCGATGGCATGGTGGCCACCCGCAGCGGCACCGGTACCAAGACCGATACAGCGCTGATCGAGACGCCGGCGGCGATCTCGGTCGTGACGCAGGATCAGATCCAGGCGCAGGGTGCACAGAGCATCGCGCAGGCGGTGCGCTACTCGCCCGGCGTGCGCAGCGAGACGACCGGCGCCGACGCGCGCTTCGATAACGTCTATATTCGGGGCTTCCTGGCCGACCAGTACCTGGATTCGCAACGGCTCCTGAATTTCGGCGTGTTCGCCTATCCGATCGTCGAGCCCTTCAATCTCGAGCGCGTCGAAATCCTGCACGGGCCGGCGTCGGTGCTCTACGGCCAGTCATCGCCCGGCGGCATCGTCGATCTCGTCTCCAAGCGTCCGACGCTCGAGCCCTACCACGAGATGTTCGTGTCCACTGGCAGCTATGGCCGCGCGCAGGCGGGCGTAGACCTCTCGGGTCCGGTCGACAAGAACAAGGAGTTTCTCTACCGCTTCACCGCGTCAGGCTTCGACGTCAACAGCCAGGTCGATCACGTCGAATATCAGCGCATCTCGATCGCGCCGTCGCTGACCTGGCGCCCCGACAACAACACCACGTTGACGGTGCTGGGCACCTATCAGCGCGACCCCAAGGCCGGCTTCTACAATCAATTGCCGCCGAATGGCATCGGCACCATCACGCCCTACAAGGGCAGCTTCATCCCGACGAGCTTCTATTCCGGCGAGCCGAGTTTCGACAAGACCGACCGCACGCTCGGCATGGTCGGCTACCAGCTCGAGCACAGCTTCAACAACAATCTCAAGGTCCGCCAGAACGTCCGCTACATGGACGTCAACACCGATTTTGCGGTGGCCTCACCGAACGGCAGCCAGACCGATCCGACCAACCTCGCGCGCGGCGCCTTCACGACGCAGGAGGTGATCCGCTCGATCAACGTCGACAACCAGGTCGAGACGAAGTTCAATGCCGGCCCGTTCGAGCATACCGTGCTCGCCGGTCTCGACTATCTCCACGCCACCGACAACCGACTCAATGGCGCCCTCACGGTCGTTCCCCCGATCAATGCGCTCAATCCGGTCTATGGGGTATCGATCGGGCCGGTGCCATTCACGTCGAATGTCCACCAGAGCCTCGATCAGCTCGGCGTCTATGCCCAGGACCAGATGAAGTATGACCACTGGGTCGCGATGCTCGGCATCCGCCATGATCTCGCCCAGTCCCGTACGGAATCGCTGACCTATGCGACCGGCCTCACCTCGATCGCGCCGAAGTCCGATACCGCGGTCACCAAGCGCGGCGCACTGCTCTACAAGTTCGACAACGGGATCGCGCCCTACATCCAGTATACCGAGTCGTTCCAGCCGACCGCCGGTACGACATTCGCCGGCAGCCCGTTCGCGCCGACGACCGGTCAGCAGGAAGAGGTGGGCATCAAGTATCAGCCCAATGACAAATCGCTCTATACGATCGCGGCATACAATCTGATCCAGCAGAACGTGCTGACGCCGGACACCGATCCATCCCATGGCGTCGGGCAGCGCGTTCAGACCGGCGAAATCCGTTCGCGCGGCATCGAACTCGAGGCCAAGACCGAGATCAGCCGTGAGCTGACTGTGCTCGCCTCCTACACCTATCTCGACAACGTCGTGACACGGAGCAACACCCCGGCACAGCTCGGAAAGCATCCAGTCGCCATGCCGATGAATTCCGCAGCGGCCTGGGCCGACTACACCTTCCACGGCGGTCCGCTCGACGGCTTTGGCCTCTCCGGCGGCGTCCGCTATATCGGTGAGACGCTGGGGACGACGGCCAACACGTTCTACGTCCCGGCGGTGACGCTGTTCGATGCCTCGCTCCATTATGATTTCTCGGCGCTGGGGCCGATGTTCAAGGGCTATTCGGCACAGATCAACGCCACCAACATCTTCGACAAGACCTACGTCACGCTCTGCCAGGACATCGGCTGTTATTACGGCCTGCGCCGCAATGTGATAGCGACGCTGCGCTATAAATGGTGACGAGAATGAGCGTGCAATCGGCTTTCAACGAACGTGTGTATGAGCGCAAGCGAGCACTGCGGCGCTGGCATTTCGTGCACAAATGGTCGAGCCTGATCTGCACGCTGTTCCTGCTGCTGATCTGCGTCACCGGCCTGCCGCTGGTGCTGCGCGACGAGATTGACGGCCTGCTCGACGACGCCTTGCCCTATGCGCAGGTGGCGGAGGGCACGCCCAATGTCAGTCTCGACCGGGTGGTCGAGGCCAGCCGGAAGCTGTATCCCGGCGAGATCATCCTCTCGGTGTTCGTCGACGACGACGAGCCCAAGATCATGGTGTTCATGGCGAGCTCCTGGGAGGCGTTCAGGGCCAACCGCAAGTCGCTGCATTCGATCCGGTTCGATGCCCACACCGGCGACGTGCTGAAGCAGACCAAGCCGTTCGGCGAGGACGGCCTCACCTTCCTGCAATTGATGCTTTCCCTGCACCGCGACCTGTTCGCGGGTCTTCCCGGCGAGCTGTTTCTCGGTGCGATGGCGCTGCTGTTCGTCGCGGCCATCGTCTCCGGTATCGCGATTTACGGGCCCTTCATGCGCAAGCTGGATTTCGGCACCGTGCGCGCGGCCCGGTCGCGGCGGCTGAAATGGCTCGATCTGCACAATCTGCTCGGCGTGGTCACGCTCGGCTGGGCGCTTGTGGTCGGCGCCACCGGCGTGATCAACGAGCTCTCGACGCCCCTGTTCGCGCTATGGCAGCAGACCGACGTGCGCGCGATGCTGGCGCCGCTGCAGGGCAAGCCGGTGCCGCAGACCTCTGAGCTGTCCTCGCCGCAGGCCGCCTATGACACGGTGAAAGCCGCATTCCCCGATATGATCACGACCAGCGTGGTCTACCCGGGCTCGCCGTTCGGATCGCCGTTTCACTACGTGGTCTGGACCAAGGGCAAGGAGCCGCTGACCTCGCGCCTGTTCAGCCCGGTGCTGGTCGATGCCAGAAGCGGCGCGCTGGTGTCCGCGGTCACCATGCCCTGGTATCTGCGCGCGCTGGAGCTGTCGCGTCCGCTGCATTTCGGCGATTACGGCGGCATGCCACTGAAGGTCATCTGGGTGGTGCTCGACCTCGTGACGATTGTCGTGCTCGGCAGCGGACTATATCTCTGGCTTGCGCGGCCGCGGGCCGCGAAGAGGCAACAGCGGTCCGCCGCGACCGTGCCACTGCCGTCGCCGGGAGCGGCAGAATGAGTGCGCACCGTTCGATTGGCGTGATCTGGCGCTGGCCGGCGCTGCTCGCCGTTCTGAGCGTATTCGGACTGCTGGCCGCCCTGATCGGTCAGACGGGAGTATGGCTCCCGTTGTCGTGGATCGCGCTGACCATCCCGCTGGCGGTGGCCGCGATCTGCATCACCCGCGGCCGGAACTGATCATCGCCGTTACTCGGCCGGCTCAGCCGATGCCTCGTCGGGAACACCCGCGCGGCTCGCCATGATTCCGAGGGCGACGCCGCCGATGGCGAGGATCGGCAACAGCCGCTTGATGCCGATGGCGCGAACGATCTGAAGGCCCGTCGCAATCAGCATGGGGTCGGCGAGCATGCTCGCGGCCGCCGACTTCGCGGCGCGTTCGGCCGCGATCTGGGCCTCCTTGCGCAGTTGCCGCTTGTAGGCCCAATAGCTCACCGCCGCGGTGAGGGTCAGCAGAAAGAAAACGCCGGCACCCGCGAGGCAGGCCTGCACCGGACCATAGGTTTGCAAGACCGAGATGAACGCGGCGGCGCATAAGAAGCATGTCGTGATGAAGAGCGCGAATGCAGCGCCGGCGGCGAGCGAAGTCAGCCGGACCGTGGTGCCGGTCGACGCACTGATGCCGTCGATGATGCGCTGAAACATGGTCTTGCTCCTCAATTCCCCACAAGCCGTATCGTCACAAGCCAATGGCGGCGGCACCACCGCGCCGCCGTCTCACTGTCAGCGTCGCTGCCTTACCGGCGCCAGGCGGCGCCGATCAGGAAGCCGATGCCGAGCGCGAGCCCGAGGGTCGCGAGCGGCCGCTGCGTGATCGCGTCCTCAAGCGTTTCCTCGATCGAGCCGTAGGCGTCCTGCGCGGCGCCCATCATCGCGCTACCGCGCTCCGACATGTCGTCGATCGCGGAATCCATGTTGTCGCGCGCCTGGCGATAGCCGCGTCTGGCTTGCTTGCTGCTGGAGTTGGCGAAAGTGTTGAGCGCGTCGGTGATCTGTTCGGTGAGGGCGGCGATATCGCTTTTCACGGCTGCTACATCCTTCTCGAGGCGTTCTCGGGTGGCTTGGTCGGTCCAGTCTCTCATCCCGGCTTCGGCTTGACTCGATGACATCTGGGGCTCCGAATTGTTGGCGGCTGAGATAGCCGGAAAACGTTTCCTCGTCGGGTAAGTTCCGTCTGTACGGAGCCGGTCACTCCTGCGGCAGCTGCGGCGAATTCTCCGGCATCAGATGCTCCTTCAGGATCAGCCCCACGATCAGCAGCGGCGACGACAGGAACGCGCCCATCGGGCCCCACAGCCAGGTCCAGAAGGCCAGCGCGATGAAGACGGCGAGCGCATTCAGCGCCAGTCTCCGGCCGATGATCATCGGCGTGACGAAGTGCCCTTCCAGGAAGGTGATGCCGCCAAAGGCGAGCCCGGCCATCAGGCCGCCGCCGAGGGTCGGGAAGGCGACGAGCCCCACCGCAATCAGGACGGCGAACATCGCCACCGGCCCGATGATCGGGATGAAGTTGAGCGCGGCCGCGAGCGCGCCGAGCCCGGCCGGGTTGGGCATGCCGGTGAGTGCGCAGACGATGCCGGTTGCGACGCCGACGCCGATATTGATGACGGTCACCGTCAGCAGATAGTTGCCGAGATGGACCTCGATCTCGTTGAGGATCCGCAGCGTGCGCAGCCGCGCATCGCGGTCGCCGAACGTCATGATCAGCGCGCGCCGGAGGTCGCGCCAGCTCGCGATGAACAGGATGAGCGTGGCGAAGAACAGCAGGAATTCGGCGAAGGTCGGCGACAGGAATTCCAGCGTCGGCTGCACCCATTCGAATTTCGGGATCTGAAAGCCCGGCAGGTCTTCGGAGCCGCCCATCATGGTTTGCAGCTCCTTCCACAAGGCCAGCGGGCGGTCGAAGACATGCAGCTTGTCCTTCAGCTGCGCGCCGAGTTCGGGCAGGCGGGAGCTCCATTCCATCGCGGGTGCCGCAATCAGCGCGACGAGGAAGGCAACCACGACGGTCACTGCGATCACGATCAGCACGGCACCGAGGGCGCGGGGGACGTGCTGCCGCTCGAGGAAGGAGGCGGCCGGCGACAGCATGGTGCCGGCCACGACGGCCATCACGACAGGGAGGAAGAACGCCTTGGCGACATAGAGCACGGCGATCACGGCGATCAGCAGCAGGCCCGCGAGCGCAAAGGCGACGAATTCGGTGCGGCGGATCACTGGCGGCAGCTCGGCATGGCTGCCGGGGAGCGGATCACCTTCGCTGTTGCCGGGAATCAGACGTTCACTGGGAAGGACGCGCACGATCTCTCTCCCGCACGGAAGTCCTCCGCGCGCCCATTGATGATGTGACAACGTCCCGGGGGGCGATCCGGTTCCATCGCGGCTTTGTGAAGTCGTCCTCGCTTGACTGTGACGTCGCCGCCGCATCGTTCGCCGGAACTTGAGTCGGCTGCTCTGCGTTTGTTGGGAGCCGCATCACCCTGATGCACACATCCAACGGGGCAGCACATGACAATGTACTCTGCAGTCCGTCGCAGCTTCTCGCCGCGCGCCGTCACCGCTTGTGCCTTCGCGACAGCATTACTGACTGTACCGTTCGCGGCGCAGGCCCAGACCCTCTATGCGCCGATGCAGCCGCAGGCCTATCCGCAGCCTTATTCGCAAGACCGGGCCTATTCGCCGGGTTATGCGAACCAAGGCTATTCGAACCAAGGCTATGCGAATGAGGCACCGCAGGCCACCGATGAGGACGCCCAGCTGCCCGACCGGCTGCGCAAGCAGATCGTCAGCTTCGATCGCAGCGAGCCCGCCGGCACCATCGTGATCGATACCGGCAACACCTACCTCTATTACGTGCTCGGCAATGGCCGCGCGATCCGCTACGGCGTCGGCGTCGGCCGCGAGGGCTTTACCTGGTCGGGCGTGCAGAGCGTCAGCCGCAAGGCGGAGTGGCCGGACTGGCATCCGCCGGCAGAGATGATCGCGCGCCAGCCTTATCTGCCGCGCTTCGTCGCGGGCGGTCCCGGCAATCCGCTCGGCGCCCGCGCGATGTATCTGGGCACCAGCCAATACCGCATCCACGGCACCAACGATCCCACCACCATCGGCAAGTTCGTCTCGTCCGGCTGTATTCGCCTGACCAATGAAGACGTCAGCGATCTCTTCAGCCGCGTCAGTGTCGGCACCAGGGTCGTGGTGCTGCCGAAGAACGCGCCGCTGATGGCGAAGGGCGGCGATCCCGTGCGCAAGCGCCCTGCGGTGACGACGCTGCCGACCGGACGGCAGGCGTTGAACATCCCGGCGTCGGCCGTGAACTAGACGAAGTTGCGTGAGGTGACATGAAGAGACGTTTGTTCGGTAAACTGGCCGGTGGTGCGGCGGCGGTCTTCGCCGTCGCCTCCGCCGGCCTCGCGCTGACGCCATCGGCGCATGCGGAGGATTTCTTCTCGGCGCTGTTCGGCGGCTTCGGCAGGCGGCCGCCGGAGATCCGGATGCCGTTCCCGACCGACGACATGCCGCGCTATGACACACAGCGTTCTCGCGCCAGCTATGGCGGCGGCGCCGCCTATTGCGTGCGCGGTTGCGACGGCCGCTATTTCCCGGCGCAGGGCAACGATGCCGAGAGCAAGGCGCAATCCTGCAAGAGTTTCTGCCCGACGTCCGAGACCTCGCTGGTCTATGGCAGCAACATCGACGACGCCACGACCGACAAGGGCAAATCCTATTCAGACCTGCCGAACGCGTTCCGCTACCGCAACGAGATCGTCGCGGGCTGTACCTGCAACGGCAAGGATCCGGTTGGCCTCGCCCAGGTCAAGGTCGAGGACGACCCCACCTTGCGCAAGGGCGACATCGTCGCCGGCAGTGACGGCCTGGTGGTCGCCAACCGCAACGCCAACGACCGTCGCGGCGTCACGATGAACTTCTCGCCGCTGCCGGACTCGGTGCGCGCGAAGTTCGGTCACGTGCCGGTGGTTGCGAAGGAGTAGGGTGGCGCTTTGCGCGGAGCGTGACGCAACCGCCCCAATCTCCACTGTCGTCCCGGACAAGCGAAGCGCAGATCCGGGACCCATAGCCACAGGAAGACGTTTGACGAAGACTAGTGGTTAGCATCTCATAACCCCTCCCTGGGGTTATGGGTCCCCGCCCCCGGGGGCAATTGCGCACTAGGCCGGGGCGACACTGTTTGTATAGCTACAGCTTCCGATCCAACCCGCAGCCTTAAGCCACCCGGATCTTCCCCAGGAAATCGCTCACCTGCTCACCGAGCTGGCGGCTCTGCGTCTCCAGCGTTTCCGAGGCCTGCTTGACGTTCTCGGCGGCTCCGGCGGCGGTGTCGGCGTCGGCCTTCACGCCGGTGATGTTGTCGGAGACGTTCTTGGTGCCCTGCGCCGCATATTGCGTGCTGCGGGTGATCTCCTGGGTCGCCGCGCCCTGTTCCTGCACGGCGGCGGCGATGGCGGTGGCGACCTCATTGACCTCGCCGATGATGCCGCCGATCGCCTGGATCGCGTTGATGGCATCGCCCGCGACCTTCTGGATGTCGGCGATCTGCTCGGAGATTTCTTCCGTCGCCTTCGCGGTCTGGCTGGCCAGCGACTTCACCTCCGATGCGACCACGGCAAAGCCACGGCCGGCTTCGCCGGCGCGCGCCGCCTCGATCGTGGCGTTCAGCGCCAGCAGATTGGTCTGCGCCGCGATCGTGTTGATCAGGCCGACGACCTCGCCGATGCGCCCTGCGGATTGCGCCAGCCCCTGCACGGTGCCGTCGGTCTCGCGGGCCTGGTTGACGGCGCGGCTGGCGATGCCCGCGGCATGGGCCGCCTGCTGGCTGATGTCGTTGATCGAGGCCGAGAGTTCCTCGGCGGCCGCCGCGACGCTGTCGACGCTGGTGGAGGCGTCGTTCGAGGCCTTGCCCGCGATCTCGACGCGCTCGTTGGTCTGGCGCGACACGGCGGACAGGTCACCCGAGGTCTTGCGCATCTCGCCGGAGGCCTCGCTCAATTCGCCCAGCGACTTGCGGACGACGCCTTCGAACTCGCCGACATAGGCCTCCATCGCGCGCTGGCGCGCGGCGGCGCCGGCGTTGCGCTCGCGCTCCTGCTCCTCGATCTTGAGCTTGTCGATCGCCTGCTGCTTGAACGTCTCCAGCGCGCCCGCAAGCGAGCCGATCTCGTCCTGGCGGTCGAGATAGCCGCTGTCGACGCCGAGATCGCCGCCGGCGACCTTGAGCATGGCGTCGCGGATCCGGTGCAGCGGCGTGATCACGCGGCGGCTGACCGCCATCATCGCGGCGCCGGTCAGGACGATCGCAGTGATGAGCAGGCCCATCTGGAAGATGAGCGATTCCACCGCGGCCGCGCGCTGGGCCGCGGAATGATCCTTGGCGGCCTGCAGGGCGGCATCGGCGAGCTTCACCGCGGTCATCATGCGCGGCACCGAGTAGGGGCTCCACTGATTGGCGGTCATCGACGGCTTTTCGCCCTTGACGACAGTCGTGATGACACCGTCGCGCGTGGCGGCGTATTGCGGGTCGAAATAGGTCGTCTTGGTCTCGGTCATCGCGGACGCCAGCGCCGGCGGCAATTGCATGCCCGATGCGGCGAGCTCGATCGCGGTCCATGCGGCTTCCGTGCCGCCGATGAATTTGGTGTAGGCGAGCTGCACCTCAGGGGCGATCTTGCCGCTGTTGAGCGCGTTGCCGACGATCTGCGAGGATTCGCCGGCGGTGTTGCGCAGCAGCCAGGCCATCTGCTTGATGGTCAGCAGCTGGTCGATGGTCGCGTTCTGGTGGTTGACGCTCGCGGCGAGCGCGCCGGCGAGCTTCTCGAGCAGCGCCATCAGCGCGTCCTCGGTCGCTACATATTCCTTGGCGAGCGCCACGCGCCGCTCGGCCCGCGGCTTCGGCGCCTCGATCCAGAACTCGGCCTGCTCGGCCAGCAGCGTCTTGTTCAGTGCGACGAGCTCGGCAAGAGCCGCGTCACGCTGGGCGAAGTCGGTGGTGGGCAGCAGCTCGATGGTGCGCGCCAGGGCGGGCATCAGGGCATCGCGGATCTCGCGAATGTACTTCTCGATGTCCTTGTCCATCGCGACATCGGAGGTGAGCTGACGGCTGCTGGTGGAGCGGTCGGCCCGGATGTTGGCCATGCCCTTGAACACTTCGGCCGAAGCCGCCGAGACCGCGACGATCCGGTTGGCCTGCTGCAGCCGGCTCCATGACGTCCACGCGCTGATCGAGAAGCCGATGACGACGACGAGTGCGGTGGACAGGATCACCGCCTTCAGAAGCGTGGATACGGACAAGCGGTTGAGCATCGGACACCCTGGTACGCGTTCTCGAAGTTCGTGGCCCGACCGGCAGCCCCCACGAACTTCGAACGACCAAAGGGATGCACGCACGCGCGCATGCCCTATGGCAGGCGCTTGGAACTCATTTGGCCTGAAAAAGGTAAAAACTTAGACAGTATTTCTGCCGTATAATTACGGGCGTTGACGATAAGGCGGCCGCCGGAAAGTTCTCGCCCACGTCGTGGGATGACGTGGGTGCTTGCAACGGTGCTTGCGTACAGCTTGCAGCTTACGCCGCGCGGATCTTGCCGAGGAAGTCGCTGACCTCATGGCCGAGCTGGCGGCTCTGGTTCTCCAGCATCTCGGAAGCGCTCTTGACGTTGTCGGCGGCCGCTGCGGCGGCATCCGCATCGGCTTTGACGCCGGTGATGTTGTCCGAGACGTTCTTGGTGCCCTGCGCCGCGAATTGCGTGCTGCGCGTGATCTCCTGCGTGGCGGCGCCCTGCTCCTGCACGGCGGCGGCGATGGCGGTGGCGACCTCGTTCACCTCGCCGATGATGCCGCCGATGGTCTGGATCGCGTTGATGGCATCGCCGGCGACCTTCTGGATGTCGGCGATCTGCTCGGAGATCTCCTCCGTCGCTTTCGCAGTCTGGCTCGCCAGCGACTTCACTTCGGAGGCGACCACGGCGAAGCCGCGGCCGGCTTCGCCGGCGCGGGCCGCCTCGATCGTGGCGTTGAGCGCGAGCAAATTGGTCTGTGCGGCGATGGTGTTGATGAGGCCGACGACCTCGCCGATGCGACCGGCGGATTTGGCGAGGCCCTGCACGGTGCCGTCGGTCTCGCGCGCCTGGGTGACGGCGCGGCCGGCGATGCCCGCGGCATGCGCCGCCTGCTGGCTGATGTCGTTGATGGACGCCGAGAGCTCCTCGGCGGCGGCGGCCACGCTGTCGACGCTCATCGAGGCGTCATTGGAGGCCTTGCCGGCGACCTGGACGCGGTCGTTGGTCTGGCGCGAGACGGCGGAGAGATCGCCCGAGGTCTTGCGCATTTCGCCGGAAGCCTCGCTCAGCTCGCCGAGCGTCTTGCGTACCGCGCCCTCGAACTCGCCGACATAGGCCTCGACGGCGCGCTGGCGTGCGGCCGCGCCGACATTGCGCTCGCGCTCCTGCGCCTCGATCTTGAGCTTCTCGGTCGCCTGCTGCTTGAAGGTCTCCAGTGCGCCGGCGAGCGCACCGATCTCGTCCTGGCGGTCGAGATAGCCGCTGTCGACGGCGAGATCGCCGCCGGCGACCTTGAGCATCGCATCGCGGATGGTGTTGAGCGGATTGATGACGCGGCGGCTGACCAGCATGATCGCGCCGACGGCGAGGCCGATGGCGAGCGCCAGCAGCACGAGCTGCACGATCAGCGCGCTCTGGGCGGCGCCACGCTGCTCATGCGTATGGGCCTTGGCGGCGTCGAGGGCGGCTTCGGCGACCGCGACCGCGCTGGCCATGCGGCCGACCGTGACCGGACTCCACTGGTTGGCGGTCATCTCGGCCTTCTCGCCCTTGACCAGCGTGTCCGCAAGACGGTCGCGCAGCGCCAGATATTGCGGCTCGAAATAGCCGGTCTTGGCGGCGGCCATTGCGGACGCCAGCGCCGGCGGCAGCTGCATGCCCGAGGTCGCCAATTCCAGCGCCTTCCACATCGCCGCCGTGCCACCGACATATTGGGTATAGTTGTAACGGCCTTCCGGCGTGATCTTGCCGGCGGCAAGGCCGGTCGAGACGATCAGCGAGGCCTCGCCGGCGGTGTTGCGCAGCAGCCAGGCGCTCTGCTTGATCGACAGCAACTGGTCGATCTCGGCGTCCTGGTGATTGACGGTGGCGGCGAGCGTGTTCGAGAGCTTGTCGAGCACGTCGAGCAGGCCCTGCGTCGTCTCCATGTATTCCTTGGTGAGGCCGGCGCGGCGCTGGTCCTTGGGCTTGGCCACGCTCTCCCAGAACTCCTTCTGCTCCTCGATCAGCAGCTTGTAGAGACGCGACAGCTCAGGCACCATCGAGCCCGATTGCGGGAAGTCCATGCTAGGCAGCAGCTCGAGCGCACGCGCCATCGCCGGCATCTGTGCATCGCGCAAGGCGCGCAGATATTTCTCGATCTCGGAATCCATCGGCTCGGTCGCGTTCAGGAGCCGCGAGGTGGTCGAGCGGTCGGTGCGCAGATTGTGCATCGCCTTGAACAGATCGGCGGAGGCGTCCGCGATCTGCGAGATGCGGTTGGCGGTCCTGAGGCGATCCCACGATGCGTAGGCCGTGAGCGAGAGCGCGATCACCACGCAGACCGACGTGATGGCGATCACCGCCTTCAACAGCGCGGACACGGTCAGACGATTGAGCATCGAAGTCCCCCCAAATTCCCATTGCAAAGTTTGTGAAGACGCCCGGCAACTTCGGAAAACGATGGGCGCGGCAGATCGGCAATCGCATGCCGTTGCGCCAAGGAAGCGCACACGGTTTCTGCATCTGAAAGGAAAAGGGTAAAGTTTTAGGCAGTCGGCCTGCCTGTACAAATACGGATTTACCAGAAGTTGTAAGGGGTTGCTGGTACGGAACCGGCGCGAGCGCCGCGCGTTAGGACACCGTTGGCAATTTGCCTAGAGGGGGTTCCTAAATGCTGGTCGGCGTCCTCGTCACCTTTCTCGTCGTCATCCTCGTGCTCTACCTCATCAACATGCTGCCGATGGACGGCCGCGCCAAGCAGATCGCACGCGTGATCGTCATCATCATCGGCGTGGTGTCGCTGCTGAAATATCTGACGGTGTTCTAGCCGGGATTCGTAGCCCGGATGGAGCGCAGCGAAATCCGGGGCTTGCCTCAAGCGACATCAACCCGGATTGCGCTTCGCTCCATCCGGGCTACGCGCTCAGACAAAAGCCCCGACGCGAGCCGGGGCTTGGTTTGTGTTGCGCTAGTGCAGCCCTTTGAGCCAGTCGTCGACGTCCTGACGAACCTGGTCCTTGGCCTTGCCGTAGCGCTCCTGGAGCCGGCCTTCGAGCTGCTCGCGGCGGCCCTCGATCAGTTTGAGGTCGTCATCGGTGAGCTTGGCCCACTTCTCCTTGGCGGAGCCCTTGAACTGCTTCCAGTTTCCTTCGACGCGATTCCAGTCCATGTGCATCTCCCGTTGCTGATGGCCCGACAACGCGAGGCGTGGGCGACCGTTCCTCCGCGTTCCGCGACGTTTTGCCGGCGATTCTTTTTCCGTCTCGTAGCTCGGATGGAGCGAAGCGCAATCCGGGGTCTTGCCTCAAAGCGACACCGTCCCGGATTACGCTTTGCTCCATCCGGGCTACGGGTGCCCAACAAAAAAGCCCCGGCGTGAGCCGGGGCTTTTGATGTTCGAGCAATCGGGTTCAACCAGCCGCCTTGGCTTCGCGGCGGCGGGCGGTGAGGATGTATTCGGTGTAGCCGTTCGGCTGCTCGCGGCCCTTGAAGATGAGGTCGCAGGCCGCCTTGAAGGCGACGCCGTCGAAGGCGGGCGCCATCGGCTTGTAGATCGCATCGCCCGCATTCTGCTTGTCGACGACGACGGCCATGCGCTTGAGCGATTCCATCACCTGCGTCTCGGTAATCACGCCCTGGTGCAGCCAGTTGGCGAGATGCTGGCTGGAGATGCGCAAGGTCGCGCGGTCCTCCATCAGGCCGACATCGTGGATGTCGGGCACCTTGGAGCAGCCGACGCCCTGGTCGATCCAGCGCACGACGTAACCGAGAATCCCCTGGCAGTTGTTGTCGATCTCCTGCTTGACGTCATCAGGGGCCCAGTTCGACTTCGACACCGGAATGGTGAGGATGTCCGAGAGCTTTGCGCGCGGACCGCCTTTGGTCAGCTCCTGCTGGCGTGCGATCACGTTGACCTGGTGATAGTGCAGGGCGTGCAGCGTCGCGGCGGTCGGCGAGGGGACCCAGGCCGTGGTGGCGCCGGCCTGCGGATGAGCGAGCTTCTGTTGAAGCATGTCCGCCATCTTGTCGGGCGCGGCCCACATGCCCTTGCCGATCTGGGCGTGGCCGGGCAGGCCGTCGATCAGGCCCATGTCGACGTTCCAGTCCTCATAGGCCTTGATCCAGGCCTGCGCCTTCATCTCGTTCTTGCGGATCATCGGACCCGCTTCCATCGAGGTGTGGATCTCGTCGCCGGTGCGGTCGAGGAAGCCGGTGTTGATGAACATGATGCGCTTGGAGGCGCGCTGGATGCAGGCCTTGAGGTTGACGGTGGTGCGCCGCTCCTCGTCCATGATGCCGACCTTGAGCGTGTTCTCGGGCAGGCCCAGCATCTTCTCGACGCGATCGAAGATCTCGCAGGTCAGCGACACCTCGTCCGGGCCGTGCATCTTCGGCTTGACGATATAGGCCGATCCGGTGCGGCTGTTCTTGACCTTGGAATTGCCCTTGAGGTCGTGAATGGCGAGCAGGCCAGAGACGGCGGCATCGAGCAGGCCTTCTGGGACCTCCTCGCCGGCCTCGTCGAGCACCGCGTCGGTGAACATGTGGTGACCGCAATTGCGCATCAGGAGCAGGCTGCGGCCGTGCAGCTTGAGCTCGCCCTTGCCATCAGGCGTCTTGTAGGCGCGGTCGGAATTGAGCGAGCGCGTCAGCGTCTTGCCGCCCTTCTCGAAGTCCGCCGACAGCGTGCCGTTCATCAGGCCGAGCGTGTTGCGATAGACCAGCACCTTGTCCTCGGCATCGACCGCGGCGACCGAGTCTTCCATGTCGAGAATGGTGGAGACCGCAGCTTCCATGATCATGTCGGCGACGCCGGCGGGATCGTCCTTGCCGATCGCGCTGCCACGATCGATCGTGACTTCGACATGCAGGCCGTTGTTGACGAGCAGCACCGCGGACGGCGAAGCCGCATCACCCTGGAAGCCCGCGAACTGCGCAGCGTTCTTCAGCGCGGTGGCATTGCCGCTCTTCAGCTTCACCGCGAGCTGGCCCGCGACGACGCTGTAGGCGGTGACGTCGGTGTGGCTGCCGGTCGCGAGCGGCGCGGCGGCATCGAGGAAGGCCTTGGCCTTGGCGATCACCTTGTCGCCGCGCGCCTTGTTGTAGCCCTTGCCGCCTTCGGACGGATCATGCGGGATCGCGTCGGTGCCGTAGAAGGCGTCATATAGCGAGCCCCAGCGCGCATTCGCCGCGTTCAGCGCGTAGCGTGCATTGGTGAGCGGCACCACGAGCTGCGGGCCGCAGATCGTGCCGATCTCCTCGTCGACATTGGCGGTCTCGACCTTCTGCGTCGCCGGCTCCGGGACGAGATAGCCGATCTCCTTCAGGAAGGCGGTGTAGGCGTCGAGGTCGAACGCCTTGCCTTTGTTGGCGCGGTGCCAGTCGTCGATCTTGCTCTGCAGCGTGTCGCGCACCGCGAGCAGCGCGCGGTTCTTCGGCCCGAGGTCCTTGATGATGCCTGCAACCCCGGCCCAGAACGCATCCGGCGCGATCCCCGTTTTCGGGGCCGCTTCCTTGGCGATGAAGTCAAACAGGACGGGTGCGATCTTCAATCCGTGGGCGTCGACGCGTTTCATGATGGTCTTTCTTGTTGGAAATGGCTGTTTTTGGCTGCTTTTGACCCGACAGCAGCAAAATGCGCCCACGTGGGGCGACTTTCGGGGACCTATTAGCCCCAAAATCGGGGCGGTGAGAAGACCCCTAAAGGTTTGTCAAAATGTCAAGACGAGGTGGGGAAGGCCGCTGGTTTTACAGACTCGAGCCCAACTTCGCGCCATGCGCACAACTGCGCTCCCTCCCCCTCTTGTCCGCCGAAGCCTTGGCGAAGGCGGATGCGGGGGAGGGCGGCGGAGAGGGTGGCCCAGGAAAAGGCGTGTCGGAATTCGATGGAGCCGAGCACTCTCGATGACGGAGAGAGTCCCCGTGTGGACCCCTCTCCCTAACCCTCCCCCGCAAGGGGGGAGGGAACGCGGCGGTGCAAGCCGATAGAGCTCGCCTCAAATATTCGCGGCGAGGTCCACGACTTCGTCGAACAGCACGCCTGATGTCTTCAGCATCTGCTCGATCTCATCTGCGGCCTCGGCAACCGTCCGCGTCGAGGTGTCGATCACGAGCTCGGCCGCTTGCGGGGCTTCGTAGTCATTGCCGATGCCGGTGAACGAGGCGAGCGCACCTGCGCGGGCCTTCTTGTAGTGGCCCTTGGGGTCGCGCTCCTCGCACACGCCGGCCGGCGTTGCGACATGGATCTCGCGGAACGCGGTGTCGGCGATGCGGCGTGCGGTGGCGCGATCCTCGCGGGCGGGCGAGACGGCGGCGACGATCGCGATATGGCCGTTGCGGGCGAGATGCGTTGCGACTTCAGCAAGCCTGCGGATGTTCTCGCTGCGATCCGTGGCGGAGAAGCCGAGATCGCCGTTGAGCCCGGCGCGCAGCGTGTCGCCGTCGAGCAGGATCGGCGAGCCGCCATTGGTGAACAGACGCCGCTCTAGCGCCTTCGCCAGCGTCGACTTTCCGGACGCCGGCAGGCCGGTGAGCCAGACCACCGCGCCGTTGTGGCGATAGCGCGCGGAACGCTCGTCGGGCCGCAGCGCCGATTCCACCGGGACGATGTCGACGGGCACGGCGCGCTGGCCGGCATCGACCGACAGCACCAGACCGCCGCCGGCGATACGCCCGGACACCTCGATCACGAGACGACCGGTGCGCGGATTTTCCGTGTAGGGATCGGTCGCGATCGGGTTCGACAGAGAGATGTCGATCTCGCCGACATGGTTGCGGCCGATCGCCTTGTTCTCGCTGCTCGAGAGTTCGCCGGGATCGACCGCCTTCTCGATGGCGACGACGGTGGCGCGGCTTTCCTTCGGCCCGCAGCGGACCAGCAACTGGTCGCCCTTGGCGAGCGGCTTGTCGTGCAGCCAGAAGATGCGCGCGCGCAGACGGCGGGTCTCGCGCGGGGCGGCGTTGGCATGGGCGATGATGTCGCCGCGCTCGATGAACAATTCGCGGTCGAGCGTGATGCCGACCGAGCGGCCCGCTCCTTGCCGTCCCGCGATCGGCGTCACCGGCCAGCTCTCGACGGTCTTGATCTTGGCGATCTTGCCGGCCGGCATGATCACGATCTCGTCGCCGGCAATGAGGCTGCCGGATTCGATCCGGCCGGCGACGATACGACGGTCGTCGAACTTGTAGATCGCCTGCACCGGCAGGCGCAGCGCCAGCGCTTCCAGCGGCCGCGCGGGCTCGAGCCGATCGAGCGCCTCGACCACGGTCGGCCCCTTGTACCAGCCGATCCGGTCGGTGCGTTCGGCGACACCGTCGCCGTCGCGGGCCGAGATCGGGATCACGGCCGTCGGCGTGACGCCGAGACCATTGAGATGCGCCGAAATCTCGTCGCTGATCTCCTTGAAGCGATCGGCGGAGAAATCGACGCGGTCCATTTTGTTGACGACCACTGCGACCTGCTTCACGCCGAGCAGATGCAGCAGATAACCGTGCCGCCGGGTCTGGTCACGCACACCTTCGAGCGCGTCGATGATCAGCACCGCGCCGTCGGCCTGCGACGCCCCGGTGATCATGTTGCGCAAAAATTCGGCGTGGCCGGGCGCGTCGATCAGCACGATGTCGCGCGAATTGGTGCGGAAGCGGATCTGCGTGGTGTCGATGGTGATGCCCTGGTCGCGCTCGGTCTGCAGCGCGTCGAGCAGGAACGACCATTCAAACGGCATGCCGCGCCGTGCGCTGACGGCCTTGAGCATGTCGAGCTTGCCGTCAGGCAGGCTGCCGGTCTCATGCAAGAGGCGGCCGACCAGCGTCGACTTGCCGTGGTCGACATGGCCGACGATGACGATGCGGACCTGGGGACGCGTGGTGCCGTTCGGCGTGGCGGGCGAAGCGGGGGTAACGATCATGTTCATATCGCGCTCGTCCTCAGATCACAGATAACCGGCGACGCGGAGGCGCTCGAAAGCGTCCTCAGTCTCGTGGTCGAGCGCACGGCCGGCGCGCTCCGGCACCTTGGTCTGTTCGAGCTCGATCAGGATCTCGTCGATCGTCGTCGCGGTCGAATTCACGGGATTGGTGATGTCCTGATCGCCCAGCGAGCGATAGCGCTTGCCGTCCTTGGCGAGATACAGCGGGATGATCGGGATATTCTCGCGCTTGGTGTAGGCCCAGATGTCGGCCTCGGTCCAATGCAGGATCGGATGGATGCGCAGATGCGCGCCCTGCGGCGGCGAGGCGTTGAAATGGTCCCAGAATTCCGGCGGCTGGTCGCGCACGTCCCAATTGCCTTCGAGACCGCGCGGCGAGAACACGCGCTCCTTGGCGCGGGTGGCTTCCTCGTCGCGGCGGATGCCGGCGATCAGGCCGTCAAAACCATACTTGGCGAGCGCCATCTTGAGGCCCTCGGTCTTGCGCGCGGCGGAACGGGCGGCCGGCGGCAGCGTTGGGTCGACGGCATCGATGGGCGGGCAGGGCTCGACGCGCAGATCGAGTTCCCACTCCTTCCCGTAATGATCGCGGAAGCGATACATCTCCGGAAACTTCTTGCCGGTGTCGACATGGAGGGCCGGGAACGGCATGCGGCCGAAGAACGCTTTCCGCGCCAGCCAGATCATGACGTTGGAGTCCTTGCCGAGCGACCACAGCAGGGCGATCTTCTTCAGACGGGCAAACGCCTCGCGGAAAATGTAGATGCTCTGCGCCTCGAGCTGGTCGAGATGGTCCATGCTGGGGGCGGTCAGCCCGACGGGAATTTGCTCGGAAACGGGGGCGCGGGAGTCGCGCCCATCTGCACCGGAATCGGTCCTGAGAAGATGCATCTCTGCCACTTTGCGTTTGGAGGCGAATTTTCTATAGTTGCGGTGCAGAAGAGAAGAAAAAATTTTCTCTTTGCGCGCTCGAAACGACACATATATAGAAAATAATTCCAGTCAACCCCAGATGTGGGGGAAGCGAGTATCGCATGCGGTTCTTGCCGGTGTTCCTCGATCTCAAGGCCGGTCCGGTGGTTCTCATCGGCGCGGGTGAGCTTTTGCGCGCAAAATTGCGCGTGCTCGCCGCTGCCGGTGCGCGCATCCGCGTGCATGCGATCGACGGCAATCAGGAACTGGGCCTCAGCTCCGAAGATGCCTCGCGCATCGAAATTAACACCGGCGATCCGCTCACTGCCGATCTCTCGGGCGTCATCGCGATCGTCTGCGCGGGCGCGGGCGATGTCGGCGTTGCCATGTCGGCGCGCGCAAAATCGCTCGGCCTGCCCGTCAACGTCATGGATGATCTCGAGCATTCCAGCTTCATCTTCCCGGCGATCGTCGATCGCGGCGATGTCGTGGTCGCGGTCGGAACCGGCGGCACCTCGCCGGTGGTGGCGCGGCGCGTGCGCGAGAAGATCGAGGCACTGCTGCCGGCGCGCATCGGCGAGCTCGCCGAGTTCATCGGCGGCTTCCGCAAATCCATCAACGAGCGCATCGCCGAGTTTCCACTGCGTCGCCGCTTCTGGGAACGCGTCATCGACGGTCCGATCGGTGCATCCGTGCTCGCCGGCCGCAGGGGGGAGGCCGACGCGGCGCTCAAGCAGATTTCCGATCCGTCAGCGTTTGCGCGAGCGGACAAGCCGGAAGGCTCGGTCGCACTGGTCGGCGCCGGCCCCGGCGACCCCGATCTTCTCACCATCAAGGCGCTGCGCGCGTTGCAGGACGCCGACATCGTCTTCCATGACGAGCTGGTCTCCCCCGAAATCCTCGACCGCATCCGTCGCGACACCACGCGCGTTCCGGTCGGCCGCCGCGTCGGCAAGCCCGGCATCGGCCAGGACGCCATCAACAAGCGCATGATCGAGGCCGCACAGTCCGGCCAGCGCGTGGTGCGGCTGAAGGGCGGTGATCCCTTCGTGTTCGGTCGCGGCGGCGAGGAAGTCGAGGCGCTGCGCGCCGCCGGCATCGCCTATTCGATCATTCCCGGCATCACCGCTGGCCTCGGCGGCGCCGCCGATTTCGAGGTGCCGCTCACCTATCGTCATGAAGCGACCCGCATCACCTTCCTCACCGCGCACAAGGCGCGCGATGCGGAGACGGTGGACTGGTCGACGCTGACCGACACCAAAATGACGGTCGTGGTCTACATGGGTATGACTGCGGCGCCTGCGATCCGCGCCGGTCTCTTTGCCGCCGGCCGTTCGCCGGAGACGCCGGTCGGCGTGTTCGCCCGCGTCACGCGTCCCGATGCGCAAGGCGCGATCGGTACGCTGCGCGACCTGCCCGAGCTCGTGCGGCGGACCAATGGCGGTCCCGCCATCCTCATCATCGGCGACGTGGTCCGGCATGCCGGTTCGCTTCGCCGTCAGTCCCCAAAGCAAATCATCTCTGACCTATTGGATGCAGCCGAATGACCTCCCCGCTCGAACAGAAGAAGATCAAAATCGCCGGCCCCTCGGTCGTGACCGCCAACCGCACCTGGGACGGCATCGTGGTGTATCGCACCGCCGCCAAGAGCTGGTCCGCGGACCTGTCGGAAGCCGCGATCGTGCGCACCTCGGACGAGGCGAAAGCGTTGCTTGCGGAATCCGTGGCCGATGACGTCGGCGCGATCGGTCCCTATATCGCCCCGGTGCAGGTCGGCGCGGACGGCAAGATCGAACCCGGCAATCTGCGCGAACAAATCCGCCGCACCGGTGTCACCATCGGACAGCCGGCCCAGGTTTAAGGCGCTCTCTTATGTATGCTTACGACGAAATCGACCGCACGCTCGTCAACGAGCGCGTCTCGGAGTTCCGCGACCAGGTGAAGCGCCGCCTCTCTGGCGAGCTCACCGAGGACGAGTTCAAGATCCTGCGTCTCCAGAACGGCGTCTATCTGCAACTGCACGCCTACATGTTCCGCGTCGCCATTCCCTACGGCACGCTGGCGACCAACCAGTTGCGGGCGCTGGCCCACGTCGCGCGCAAATACGACCGCGGCTACGGCCATTTCACCACGCGGCAGAACATCCAGTTCAACTGGATCAAGCTCGCCGAGCTGCCCGATGCGCTCGCCGACCTCGCCGAAGTCGGCATCCACGCGATGCAGACCTCCGGCAACAACATGCGCAACGTCACCTCGGACCAGTGGGCCGGCGTCGCGCCCGGCGAGATCGAGGATCCCCGCATCTGGTCGGAGCTGATCCGTCAGCACACCACGCTGCATCCGGAATTCTCGTTCCTGCCGCGCAAGTTCAAGATCGCGATCACCGCGTCGGACCATGACCGCGCCGCGATCAAGATTCACGACATTGGCCTCCGCCTGATCAAGAACGAGAAGGGCGAGACCGGCTTCGAGGTTCTGGTCGGCGGTGGTCTCGGCCGTACGCCGTTCATCGGCAAGACCATCAAGCACTTCGTGCACGGCCGCGATATCCTCAGCTATATCGAGGCGATCCTGCGCGTCTACAATCAGTACGGCCGCCGCGACAACATCTACAAGGCGCGCATCAAGATCCTGGTGCACGAGCTCGGCATCGAGAAATTCTCGCGCGAGGTCGAGGAGGAGTGGCAGCACATCCGCAATTCCTCGCTCCAGATCGACGACGAGGTGATCGAGGACATCCGTTCGCGCTTCACCTATCCGAACTACGAGAAGCTGCCGCATATGCCGGACGAGCTGCGTCAGGCAGCAGCGGACGCGGACTTCGAAGCGTGGCGCAAGAACTCGGTGGCTCCGCACAAGGTGCAGGGCTATTCCATCGTCACGATCTCGCTGAAGCCGATCGGCGCGCCTCCCGGCGATGCCACCGCAGATCAGATGGACGCGCTGGCCGATCTCGCCGACAAATATTCCTTCGGTGAGATCCGCGTCGGCCACGAGCAGAACCTGGCGCTGCCGCACGTTGCCAAGCGCGATTTGCCGGCGCTGTGGAAGGCGCTCGACAAGCTTGGGCTTGCGACTCCGAACGTCAATTTGATCACCGACATCATCGCCTGCCCGGGCCTGGATTATTGCTCCTTGGCGAATGCGCGCTCGATCCCGATCGCGCAGGAGCTGACGCGGCGCTTCGCCAACCACGAGCTGGCCAACCTGATCGGCCGTCTCCACATCAACATCTCCGGCTGCATCAATGCCTGCGGCCATCACCATGTCGGCCACATCGGCATTCTCGGCGTCGAGAAGAACGGCGAGGAGGTCTACCAGATCACCATCGGCGGCCGCGCCGACGAGAACGCCGCGCTCGGCACCCTGATCGGTCCCGGCGTGAAATTCGACGAGGTTGCCGACGTCATCGAGGACGTCGTGGAAGCCTACCTTGCGTTGCGTGAGCGGCCGGAAGAGCTGTTCATGGACACGGTCAAGCGCCTCGGCGTCGAACCCTTCAAGGAGCGCGTTTATGCCACTCGTTAACGGCGGAAAAATCGCCGACGACAGCTTCGTCAAGCTCGCCGTCGACACGCCGCTGCCCGAGGGCGGCGACATCCTGGTGCCGGCTGAACGCTTCCTGGGCGAAGCCGATGCGCTGCTCAAGCGTTCGGGCAAGATCGGTGTGATCTGGCCGAACAATCGCGACATTGCCGAGCTCGTGCCCCATCTCGGCAAGATCGCCGCCGTCGCGCTGGTGTTCCCGACCTTCCGTGACGGGCGCGCCTACAGCCAGGCGCGGCTGCTGCGCGAGCGCTATAATTACCGCGGCGAGCTGCGCGCGACGGGCCAGATCCTGCGCGACCAGTTCGTGTTCATGCTGCGCGCCGGCTTCGATTCCTTTGAGGTGAAGAAGCAGGCGGATGCGGAAGCCTTCATGCAGACCGCGAAGCGCTATTCGGTGTTCTACCAGCCGACCGGCGATGGCCGGATCACGGCGCTGCACCGGCGCATGCAACTGCGTCATTCCGAGGGTGTCGGCACGTGAACGCGATGGCTACTCAATTTGCATCCCAATCCGCGTCGGTGTCGCCGACGGCGGCGGAGCTCGATCGCGCCTTGCGCGATGCCTCCCCCGCGGAGGTCGTCGCGGCCGCGTTGAAGGCGGTCGGGCGCGACAAGCTCGCGCTGCTGTCGTCCTTCGGCACGGAATCGGCGACGCTGCTCAAGGTGGTCGCCGACGTCGATCCGGCGATCCCGGTGATCTTCCTCGACACCGGCTGGCTGTTCGAGGAGACGCTGGCCTATCGCGACACGCTGGTCGCAATGCTGGGCCTCAAGGACGTCCGCTCGGTCAAGCCGTCCGAGGAGACGCTCTCTCAGAAAGATCCCGATCGCGACCTCTGGTTCTCCGACCCCGACGCCTGCTGCCGCATTCGTAAAGTGGAGCCGCTGGCGCGCGCGCTGAAGCCGTTCGATGCCTGGCTCAACGGCCGCAAGCGCTTCCAGGGCAATGCGCGCACCGACATTTCGGTGGTTGAGGACGACGGCGTACGGTTGAAATTCAACCCCTTCGCCAATGTCTCGCGCGAGGAACTCGAAGCGATTTTCGTCCGCGCCAAATTGCCGCGTCATCCACTTGCAGCGTCCGGTTTTCGCTCGGTTGGGTGTATGCCTTGCACCAGCAGAACGGCCGAAGGTGAGGATGAGCGCGCGGGTCGCTGGCGTGGCCGGGCCAAGACAGAATGCGGCATCCACACGATGAAGATTTCGTAGCACAGGCGAGCTGCGAGCTAGCGAACAAGAAAATCGGGTTCCGTTGACTTGAGAGCGTTTCGCCCTGAGTTATGCCCGCGTGCCATCGACGACGATGAAGCCGTCGAGGTGAATGGAGATGGACATGATGCGCCGTATCGTTCCGCTCGCGGCAGGACTGCTGTGGGCAAGCTCGGCTCTCGCCGCTGACATCAACCTTCTGAACGTGTCGTACGATCCGACGCGCGAACTCTACGTCGAGTTCAACAAGGCGTTCGCGACCGCCTATCAGAAGGAAACCGGCAAGAGCGTCGAGATCAAGCAGTCGCATGGCGGCAGCGGTTCGCAGGCGCGCGCGGTGATCGACGGGCTGCAGGCCGACGTGGTGACGCTTGCGCTCGCCTATGACATCGACGCCGTCGCGAGCAAGGGCCTGACTGCGCCCGACTGGCAGAAGCGTCTGCCGCAGAATTCATCACCCTATACCTCGACCATCGTGTTCCTGGTGCGCAAAGGCAATCCCAAGGGCATCAAGGACTGGGACGATCTGCTCAAGCCGGGCGTTGCCGTGATCACGCCCAACCCGAAGACCTCGGGCGGCGCGCGCTGGAATTATCTTGCAGCCTGGGGCTTTGCGCAGAAGAAATACGGCTCGGCCGACAAGGCCAAGGAATTCATCGGCAAGCTGTTTCAGCAGGTGCCGGTACTGGATACCGGCGCGCGCGGGGCGACCGTGACCTTCGTCGAGCGCGGCGTCGGCGACGTGCTGCTGGCCTGGGAGAACGAGGCGTACCTGGCGCTCAAGGAGTTCGGTCCGGAGAAATTCCAGATCGTGGCGCCGCCGCTGTCGATCCTCGCCGAGCCGCCGGTCGCGATCGTCGACAAGGTTGCCGAAAAAAAAGGCACCCGCAACGCCGCTGACGCCTACCTCCAGTACTGGTACACCAAGGAAGGGCAGGAGATCGCCGCGCGCAATTTCTATCGCCCGCGCGATGCCGAAGTCGCTAAAAAGTATGAAAACGCCTTCGCAAAGGTCGAGCTGTTCACGATCGACGACGTATTCGGCGGCTGGACCAAGGCGCAGAAGGAACATTTTGCCGACGGCGGCGTCTTTGATCAGATCTACAAGAACTGATCGGGCGCTGTCGGAGGGGCAGTAGGGGGCCTGGTGAGCGTAATTGCAGCACGACGACGGACATTGCCGGGCTTCGGTCTCACGATGGGACTGACGCTGACTTGGCTGTCGGTCATCATCCTGATTCCGCTCGCCGGCCTGTTCCTGAGATCGCTGGAGCTGAGCCCCGAGCAGTTCTGGAACATCCTCTCCAGCCGCCGCACCCTGAATGCCTTGCGGGTCTCGTTCGGCCTCGCTTTCGCGGCGGCCTGCGTCAATCTCGTGATGGGGAGCATCATCGTCTGGGCGCTGGTGCGCTACCGCTTTCCCGGCCGGCGCATCTTCGATGCCATCGTTGATGTGCCGTTCGCGCTGCCGACGGCGGTGGCCGGCGTTGCGCTGACGGCGCTGTTCGCCGAGAAGGGCTGGCTGGGTGCGCCGCTCGCCGCGCTCGGCATCAAGGTGGCGTTCACGCCGGTCGGCATTTTCGTCGCCATGATCTTCATCGGTATTCCGTTCGTGGTCCGCACCGTGCAGCCGGTGCTGCAGGATCTCGACCCCGAGATCGAGGAGGCCGCGGGCAGCCTGGGCGCCAGCCGCTGGCAGACCATCATCCGCGTGATCCTGCCCTCGCTCGCGCCGGCGTTGCTCACAGGCCTCGCGCTCGCCTTCGCGCGCGCGGTCGGCGAATACGGCTCGGTGATCTTCATCGCCGGAAATCTGCCCAACATCTCCGAGATCGCGCCGCTCCTGATCGTGATCCGTCTGTCCGAATTCCGCTACGCCGACGCGACCGCCATCGCGGCGGTCATGCTCGTCGTGTCCTTCGTCATCATCTTTGCGGTGAACCGGCTCCAGCGCTGGGCGCAGAGCCGGATCCCGGCGCGCTGAGGCCGATCATGACGATGCAGATCGCAGAGCCCGTCTCGCTGACTTCGCCCGATGCGCGTGCGCATGCGGCGGCGGCGCGCGACAGTCTCCGCACCGAGCCGCCTGTGGTGCGGGCCGTCATCATCGCGCTGGCGGTGATCTTCCTCAGCATCTTCGTCGTGCTGCCGCTCGCCCTGGTGTTCGCGCAGGCGTTCTCACGCGGCGTCATGGCCTATCTCGCCGCGCTCGCCGAGCCGGAGGCGATGGCTGCGATCAAGCTGACGTTAATCGTCGCGGCGATCTCGGTCGGCCTCAATCTCATCTTCGGCCTCGTCGCCTCCTGGGCCATCGCCAAGTTCGAATTCCCGGGCAAGACCTTCCTGATCACGCTGATCGACCTGCCGTTCTCGGTGAGCCCCGTGATCTCGGGCCTCGTCTTCGTGCTGCTGTTCGGCGCGCAGGGTTATTTCGGCAACTGGCTGCGCGACCACGACATCCAGATCCTGTTCGCGGTGCCCGGCATCGCGCTCGCCACCACCTTCGTGACCTTCCCCTTCGTGGCGCGTGCGCTGATCCCCTTGATGCAGGAGCAGGGCACGCAGGAAGAGGAAGCGGCGATCTCGCTCGGCGCCTCCGGCCTGCAGACCTTCTTCCGCGTCACGCTGCCCAACATCAAATGGGGCGTGCTCTACGGCGTCCTGCTCTGCAACGCGCGCGCGATGGGCGAGTTCGGCGCGGTGTCGGTCGTCTCCGGTCACATCCGCGGCGAGACCAACACCATGCCGCTGCTGGTCGAGATTCTCTACAACGAGTACCAGTTCGTCGCCGCCTTTGCGATCGCCTCGCTGCTGGCGATGCTGGCGCTGATCACGCTGATCGCCAAGACCATCCTCGAACGCCACCTCGACGAAGGACAGGACGTCAATGACCATTGAAGTCAAGAATCTCGTCAAGAAGTTCGGCAGCTTCGCCGCGCTCGACGGCGTCGACCTCAAGGTCAATGACGGCGAGCTGCTGGCGCTGCTCGGCCCTTCGGGCTCCGGCAAGACCACGCTGCTGCGGATCATCGCCGGCCTCGACTGGCCTGACGCGGGCGAAGTCTCCTTCAACGGCGAGGACGCGCTGGCGCAGGGCGCGCGCGAGCGTCACGTCGGCTTCGTGTTCCAGCACTACGCGCTGTTCCGCCACATGAGCGTGTTCGAGAACGTTGCCTTCGGCCTGCGCGTGCAGCCGCGCGCGATCCGCAAGGACGAGGTGACCATCCGCGCGCGCGTCAAGGAGCTGCTCGATCTCGTGCAGCTCGACTGGCTCGCCGACCGCTATCCGAGCCAGCTCTCCGGCGGCCAGCGCCAGCGCATCGCACTTGCCCGTGCGCTCGCGATCGAGCCGCGCATCCTGCTGCTCGACGAGCCCTTCGGCGCGCTCGATGCCAAGGTGCGGAAAGAACTGCGCAAATGGCTGCGCTCGCTGCATCACGAGATCCACGTCACCTCGATCTTCGTCACCCACGACCAGGAGGAGGCGCTCGAAGTCGCCAACCGCGTCGTGGTGATGGACAAGGGCAGGATCGAGCAGATCGGCTCGCCCGACGACGTCTACGAGACGCCCGCGACAGCGTTCGTCCACGGCTTCATCGGCGAGTCCATCGAGCTGCCGGTCCAGGTCGAGGGCGGCGTCATCAGGCTCGGCGACCGGCCGCTGCGGCTCGCGGCGGACGGGCTTGCGCCTGGCGCGTCAAAACTGTTCGTGCGGCGACATGACATGCTGGTCGGCCCGCCCGGCAGCGGCGCCTTCGAGGGCGCCGTGCAGCACGTCCGCAATTTCGGCCCCGTGCAGCGGGCCGAGGTAGCGCTGTCGGGTGGCGGGACCATCGAGATCGACGCCCCCCGCGACAAGGAACTGCGCGCCGGCGACACGATCGGCCTCGAGCCGCGCCGCTACCGGATATTTGCAGGCGCCTGAGCCGATCGAAGGGGCGAATTTTCCGCAAAATTCACCTTTCAGCCACGGTTGGTATGCAACAACGGCCCTTCCTCTGGGGGCTTCGATTCATGCGCGCTGCGGCGGCGATACTCATTCTTTTGCTTCTCGCCGGCTGCGCCGGCAACGAGGCGCCGATCCAGCAGCAGCCGTCGATGTATGCCGACATGGCGGTCCCGGGCTCCAAGCTCGATGCCCAGGCGGCCGCGATCATGATTTCGCAATACCGCCAGAACAACGCCCTTGGCACCGTCGTGATCGACACCGATCTGATGCGGCTTGCCGAATCCCAGTCCAACGCCATGGCTGCGGCCAACAAGATGGACCATGACGTCCGTGCGCCCTTGGCCAAGCGCCTTGCCGCCGGCGGCTATCCCGCAACCGTCGCGGTCGAGAACATCTCGGCCGGCTATCATACGCTGGCGGAAGCGTTTTCCGGCTGGCGCGACTCGCCTCCGCACCGCGCCAACATGCTCAAGGGCGGTGTCACAAAATTGGGCATCGCGGCGAGCTATGCTCCGGGCACCAAATACAAGGTGTTCTGGACCATGATCCTGGCCGCCTCGGAGCCCCGATAAGCCAGACTTGATCCCGGGATGCATTGACGCCGCGGCGAAACTGTCGCCACGGTGGCTCGCCTTTTGCTATTGTTCCCCGATGACCGATTACAGCCCGGAATCCACCAGCGTCCCCGCTAATGCGCAACGTGTCCTGGTCCTGCAGGGCGGTGGTGCGCTCGGCTCCTATCAGGCCGGCGCCTTTCAGGCGCTGTGCCATTTCGGCTTCGAGCCGGATTGGGTCGCCGGCATCTCCATCGGCGCGGTCAACGCCGCCATCATCGCCGGCAATGAAGGCCACACCCGCGTCAAGCGGCTCAAGGAATTCTGGGAGATGGTCTCCGCGCCGGTGCCGTGGAAGCCGATCGGCAAGAGCGATCACAGCCGCGAGCTGTTCAATTCGACCAGCGCCGCGCTGATCGCAACCTTCGGCGTGCCGGGCTTCTTCGTTCCGCGCGTGCCGCCTGCGCCGATGTGGCCGCCGGGCCATCCCGAGGCGGAAAGCTATTACGACACCGCGCCGCTGAAGAAGACGCTGGAACGGCTGGTCGATTTCGACCGCATCAACGATCTCAAGACGCGCTTCTCCGTCGGTGCCGTCGGCGTCACGTCGGGCAACTTCAAATATTTCGACAATTACGAGTTCAAGAAGCTCGGCAAGAAGATCGGCCCCGAGCACATCATGGCCTCCGGCGCGCTGCCGCCGGGCTTTCCGTCCGTGGTCATCGACGGCGAGCATTACTGGGACGGCGGCATCGCCTCCAACACGCCGCTCGACTACGTGCTCGATGCCGAGGTCGGTCGCGACATGCTGATCTTCCAGGTCGACCTGTTTTCCGCGCGCGGCGACTTGCCGAATTCGCTGCTCGAGGCCACCGAGCGCGAGAAGGACATCCGCTTCTCCAGCCGCACGCGAATGAACACCGACAAGAACAAGCAGCTGCACAATGCCCGCAGGGCGGTGCGCGACCTGATTTCCAAATTGCCCGATTATCTCAAGAACGACCCTTCCGTCGAATTCCTTGCCAAGGCATCACGTGAGAGCACCGTCACGGTGGTGCATTTGATCTACCGCAGCAAGAACTACGAATCCTCGTCCAAGGATTACGACTTCTCGCATGTCGCCATGGTCGAGCATTGGGAAGCCGGCGTGCGCGACGTGCATTTGTCGATGCGCCACAAGGACTGGCTCGAGAAGCCGCAATCCGGCGAGACCATGGTGACCTACGATCTCACGGGGGACGTCACCGCGCCCCCTCCAAAAAGGAGCGAATAAGATGGGTACTCTGTCAGGCAAGAACGCCGTCGTAACCGGTTCGACCAGCGGCATCGGCCTTGCTTATGCGCGCGCCTTCGCCGCCGCCGGCGCCAATGTCGTCATCAACGGCTTCGGCTCGCCGGAGGACATCGAGAAGGAGCGCGCCAAGATCGAGTCCGATTTCGGTGTGAAGGCGGTCTATTCGCCCGCCGACATGACCAAGCCGGCCGAGATCGCCGGAATGATCGCACTGGGCGAGAAGTCGTTCGGCTCGGTCGACATCCTCGTCAACAATGCCGGCATCCAGTTCGTCTCGCCGATCGAGGAGTTCCCGGTCGAGAAGTGGGACCAGATCATCGCGATCAACCTGTCCTCGGCCTTCCATGCCATCCGCGCCGCGGTGCCCGGCATGAAGAAGAAGGGCTGGGGCCGCATCATCAACACGGCGTCGGCGCACTCGCTGGTCGCCTCGCCCTTCAAGTCGGCCTATGTGTCGGCCAAGCACGGCATCGCCGGCCTCACCAAGACCGTGGCGCTGGAAGTCGCGACCCACAAGATCACCTGCAATTGCATCAGCCCGGGCTATGTCTGGACGCCGCTGGTGGAGAAGCAGATCCCCGACACCATGAAGGCGCGCAACCTCACGCGCGAGCAGGTCATCAACGACGTGCTGCTCGACGCGCAGCCGACCAAGGAGTTCGTGACCTCCGAGCAGGTCGCAGCCCTGGCGCTGTTCCTGTGCGGCGATGATGCCGCGCAGATCACGGGCACGAACCTGTCGATCGACGGCGGCTGGACCGCGGAGTAGGCGTTCCGGAACGAGCGGCGCAAACGGCGGGACCATTTCCCGCCGTTTTTCGTTGAATGGCTCGATGCCGTAGGGTGGGCAAAGGCGCACAGCGCCGTGCCCACCATCTTTCTCCAAATGACAAAAGGCGTGGGCACGCTTCCGCCTTCGCTCTTCGAGCTACGGCGGACAAGTCGTTTTTCCCACCCTACGACAGCGAGAGTGGCGCGGCGGCGGCGCTCACGCTCAATGCGTTCGGGCCACCGCTGTCACGATCGCGGACGACAAGTCCAACTCCGCGAACATGATCTTGCCGGCGACCACGAACAGCACGCAGGCCAGCGTCAGGCGCAGCACGGTTTCCGGGACGCGCGTCGCGCTGTAGCTGCCGAGGATGATGCCCGGCAGCGAGCCCATCAGCAAAACCCCCATCAGGGCCCAGTCGACCGAGCCGAGCAGCCAGTGCCCGGCGCCCGCGACCAGCGTCAGCGGCACCGCGTGGGCGATGTCGGAGCCGACGATGGTGGCCATCGGCAGGCGCGGATAGAGCAGCAGCAGCACGGTCACGCCGACCGCGCCGGCGCCGACCGACGAGATCGAGACCAGCCCGCCGAGCACGATGCCGGTGACGACGGTCGCGACGGCCGTGGTGCGTTCGCTGACCTGCTCGAGGCGCTTGCGATAGCGCTCCATGATCGATTTGCGGAAGATCAGCGACGTCGCGGTCAGCAGCAGCGCAAAGCACAGCACGAGGTTGACGAGGCTGCGCTCGGAATCGCTCTTGAGGTCGAGCTTCCACAGTACCAGCAGCGTCAGCGCGCTTGCCGGAATGCTGCCGCAGGCGAGCCGCAGCACGGCAGGCCAGTGCACGCTGCGCGACCAGCCATGCACCACGCTGCCGCCGGTCTTGGTGGCGGCGGCATAGAGCAGGTCGGTCCCGACAGCTGTGGAGGGATGGATGCCGAACAGCAGGATCAGCAGCGGCGTCATCAGCGAACCACCGCCGACGCCGGTAATGCCGACAAGCAGGCCGACGCCGAAACCGGAGGCGACGTAGAGCGGGTCAATCATGTCTGTGGAATCTCAGGTTTATCTCGTCACTTGGGCAATACGACGTAGAATAAATTTCCCCTGGGACGCAACCTCTTGGGGCACAATAGGAAAAATCGTGCTGTAGGCCCCAAACAAGTAGGAATTTCGCCTCCCGGCCCAGGGTCCAGCAAACGCGCCGTTCCCCGGCGCCGGTAGGCGCGTAGCGCCTATTTTCCAAACGCCAGCACGTGCAGGCCGAGCCGCTGCCGCACGATCCAGAACAGCAGCACGGTCTCGAAGGTGAGCGAGATCGAGGTCGCGGCTGCGGCGCCGTGGCCGCCGAAGCGCGGCACCAGCGCGATGCAGAGCACGACATTCATCACGAAGGCGAGCGCGTAGGCCAGCGCACAGATCTTCTGCTGGCCGAGCATGTTGAGCAGGCGCTCCACCGGGCCGATCGCAGCGCGCACGACGAGGCCGATCGCGGCGACGAACATGATGTCGTAGCCGACCGTGAACTGCGGCCCGAACAGCCACAAGAGCGGCTTGCCGAGCGCGAGCAGCACGATGGTCGCCGCCAGCGACGGCCAGAACGTCCAGTTGATGGCATGCGCGACATAGGCCGACAGGCGCGCCTTGTCGCCGCTGGCGTTGTATTCGGCGAAGCGATGTGCGGTCGTCGCCGCCATCGCGTAGTGGATGAAGGAGACCAGCGCCAGCGTCTTCACCACGGCGAAATAGACGCCGACCTCGTCGGACGGGCGGAATTGCTGCAGCACCAGCACGTCGGTGTAGGACAAGAGCAGATAGAAGCTCTCGACCAGCAGGATCGGCAGCGACACGGCGAGCCAGCCGCCGATGTCATAGGCCTTGGGGCCCGGCTCGATGTGATCGGCGAGCTTGCGGTTCAGCACCACCATCTGCCCGGTCATCGCGATCCACACCGCGCCCGCGCTCGCGACCATCGCCGCGACCGCGCCGAGATGATAGCCGAGCAGGAAGGCAGAGGCCGTGATGCCGATGATCAGCGCTTGGCGGATGATGAATTGCGGCATCAGGCCGAGTTGCATCCAGTCATGCGAGCGCGCGATGCCGTCCTGGGTGTTGGCGACGACGAAGGCGGGCAGCGTCATGCAGCCGATATAGAGCGGCAGCTCCTCGGCTGGATTGATCCAGGGTGACAGCAGTTTGACGATTCCGGCGAGGCCGAGCGACATTAGCGTGGAGACGGCAAAGACCAGCCAGCGGCTGCCGGAGAGAAAACCGCGCAGCAGCGCGTGATCGCCGCTGGTGCGGTATTCCGGAATGATCTTTTGCGCGGAGGCCGAGATGCCGAAATCCATCATGCTGCCGAGCAGCAGCACCCAGGTCCAGACATAGACATAGATGCCGTAGTCGGACGTGCCCATCCAGCGCGCGAGCAGAACCTGCGAGAAATAGGCAAGCCCCGCACTGATCACGCGGATGATGAAGATGGTGCCCGCCAGCCGCCGCGTCAGCGACGCCTCGCTCGACCCGTCGGTCAGCTTGCCGCGCAGCCGCGCGATCAGCCCGGCCGGTCCGGTCGTTGCGGGTTCTGCATCCATCACGGCCACGAAGAGTCCCCAAGGCATCCGCATGCGGCAGGCTTGCTGCGGTCGCCTTGGGGCCTATCAACCATTCGTTAAGATTCGGTTGGGTCGCCGATGTTGTCCCGGCTCCAGGCATGAATCAGGCGGCCCTTGGGGCCGCCTGATTTAGCCTCAGAGTGGAAGAGCTATTGGCAGAGATGGCGCATACCGTCAGCACCCTTGTAATAGGTGCCGGGCCTGCAGACGATGCCGTTGCGGGCGGCATACTGGCTCCAGTTGCCGTTCCAGCCGTATTCGCCGCCGTAGCCGCCGTACATGGCGTTGGCATTGCCCCAGCTGCCACCGGGGGCGCCCCAGCTGCCGACGGGAGCGGCCGCCGCCTGGCGATGCGCCGCTCGCCGAGCTGATTGCCGATATCCAGGGGCGCCGTAGTTGGCAGTCGGGGATCCAAGACCCGTGCAGGTGGAGAATTCGGCTTCGCAGACGTCCGGATTGGAGAGGGCTGCCTGTGCTAGTGCATCAGAACTGGACAGGGCGGCTGCCGCAATCACGACCGCGCCAAGAACTTTTAGACTCATCATGGCTTGCTCCGTGCAGTTGGACGTGGCGCAGAATGCCACGTGTAGCAGTAGGCTACCCGGCGCTTGCGAGCCTGACTATGCGACTACGGCAAAAATGGCAGCGCCAAGATTGGGACTGCTTGGGTCCACGAACGGTCATGCTCCGGCTGATCGTGAGATTTCCGCTTGAGCTCAGAGGCTGACGTCTGCGTCTTCTCGAGGATACGTTCTCGTCTGCAATGATGCACGGGGGCCGGGGAGACGGGGAGAGATCACTCCAAATTCGTATTGAACTCGTACGACTTCTCCGGCCCGACCAGCGTGAATTTCAGCGCCGCGCCGTCGGGCTTGGCGCCCGGCGGCAGGCCGTCGAGCTCGAACGAAAACCGCTTCACGCCCGGCGGACTCTCTTTGACCGGCTCCGGGATCGGCAGCGCCCAATCGGGCGTCGGCCCTTCCACGTAGAGATGGACGTTGCGGCTGTCGGGCACGACCACGTCGACCAGCACGTTCTTGGGCCCGTCGCGCCTGACGTCGCGGATGGTGAGCGGATTGGGATCGCCGATCGTGGCGGGCTTCGGCACGGTGTCCAGCGCGGCGCGCAGATTCGCGTCCTCGGTCGAGGCGACGTTGTTGAAGCCGAGCTCGACATTGGCGTCGACGGGAATGCAGAGCTTTTCGCACACCGCATAGTTGATCTCGGCGCGCAGGGTCACCGGCTTGTCGGCGGCCTTGGCGACGATGCGCAGGGGCAGCACGATCTGGTCGTGATAGCCGATCGAATGGCCGCCCGCGCCGTCGTCGAACTTCAGCGGCGCCGGCCACATCACCGTCACCGCCTCGACATTGTCCGACTTCGAGAAGTCGAACCGCGGCGGGACGCCGGAATCACCCGGCATGCGCCAATAGGTCTTCCACCCGGGCTGGAGCTGGAAGGCGATACCGCCGAGCAGCACAGCGCCGCTGCGCGAGCCCGCCAGCAGCCGCACCGCGGAATGTCCGTCACGCTGCCATGGTGAAGAATCATCGGCACGGGCTACCATCGCCAGCGACGACGCAAGCAGGGTTGTCGCGACGCCAATCGCCGCACGCAGGGGAACTTGTGTGAGCATGGCACGTCTTTACAGGGTCACCCCGGGGCAAACCATTGAATTGCTTGTGATGGATGCATTCGAATCAAGTCCCTGCAAGCCTTGATTTGACAGCGGCCCGGCCCGACATCAGGATAGGAATTGAAACCGGAGTGCTTTACCGATGACTCCCACAGGCAAGAGAACGGGCGAAAGCACCCGCAGCGCGGGCCCGCCGCTCCCCAATTCGGGGGGCTATCTCGACGGCCGGCTGCTGATCGCAATGCCCGTGATGGGCGATGAGCGCTTCGAGCGCTCGGTGATCTATCTCTGCGCCCATTCGGCGGAAGGTGCGATGGGCATCATCGTCAATCATCCCGCCGGCAGCATCGACTTCCCCGAGCTGCTGCAGCAGCTCGGCATCATCAAGAAGGGCGAGCACATCAAGCTGCCCGAGAATGCCGAAAGCATGAAGGTGCTGCGCGGCGGTCCGGTCGATACCGGCCGCGGCTTCGTGCTGCACTCCAGCGACTTCTACATCGAGAACGCGACGCTCCGGATCGACGACGGCGTCTGCCTCACCGCAACTGTCGATATCCTGCGCGCGATCGCCAACGGCTCCGGCCCCAAGCACGCCATTCTCGCGCTCGGCTATGCCGGCTGGGCGCCGGGCCAGCTCGAGACCGAGATCCAGAGCAACGGCTGGCTGCATTGCGACGCCGATGTGGACCTGATCTTCGGCGACGACGTCGACGAGAAATACGGTCGAGCCCTGCGCAAGATCGGCATCGACCCCGGCATGCTCTCGAACGAGGCGGGGCACGCGTAGCTTTCCGGTGTGTGTGGGGGCATCGCTCTCACCGCCGTCATTGCGAGGAGCGAAGCGACGAAGCAATCCAGAATCTTTCCGCAGAGAGATTCTGGATTGCTTCGCTGCGCTCGCAATGACGGAGTTGGTTGAGGCGGTCGCGCTCTCGTCATCGGTCGTCCCGTCCTGCGCGGCACAACAGCCAGCTACTCCGCGGCCTGCTGCTGCACCGTCGGCTCGGTCCCCGCCACGGTCGCCCTGCGCATATCGCGCGGCTGCGACTGATCGTAGCGGCGGACGCGGTGCATGGTCTGGCGGTTGTCCCACATCACGAGGTCATGCAGCTTCCATTTGTGGACGTAGACGAACTCTGACTGCGTGGCGTGCTCGTTGAGATCGCGCAGCAGCAGCCGCCCCTCCGGCACGCTCATGCTGACGACCTTGCCGGCATGCGATGACAGATACAGCGACTTGCGACGATGCACCGGGTGCGTCCGCACCAGCCGCTGCAGCACCGGCTTGAACATCTGCTTCTCGTCGTCGGTATATTCGGTGAAGCCGAGCGATCCACGCGAATACATCAGCGAATGCTCGCAGACGAGGTCATCGATCTCCGTCTTGGTCTCGTCGTCGAGCGCGTCATAGGCCGCGCGCATGTCGGCGAATTCGGTGTTGCCGCCCTTCGGGTTCACCACGCGTGCCGACAGCAGCGAGAACTTTGCCGGGATCGGGCGGAACGAGCTGTCGGAATGCCACAGGCAATTGCCGAGATTGAACAGATGCGTGCGGCTGTCCTTGGCCAGCGGCTTGCCGTCCTTGCCGAGATTGGAGACGTCGTTCAGGCCGGACTGGAGCCGGTAATCTTTTTCCTTGGTCACCGTGCCGCCGCGCGCATCCTCGCGCTGACCGAAGTTGAGCGCAAAGGCCATCTGCTGCTCGTCGGTGATGTCCTGGTCGTGGAAGACGAGCACGGCGTACTTGTCCATGGCGGCCTCGACCTCGCGCGCCTCGTCCGGTGTGAGCGGCTTTCGCAGATCGAGGCCGGACACCTCGCCGACAAAATGCGTCTGAAGCTGCCGGATGGCGATCGTCATGGCGTCTCTCCCGCGAACCGCGAGCGGTTGGTCCCGCTCTGCTGGCCCAAAAAGCTACTCTCGCACCCGTGGTTGTCAACGCTCGCCGCGCATGGCTGCCCGTAGCAGGCACGATGTAGCCCGGGTGAGCGCAGCGATACCCGGGAACGGTGCAGGCAAAGTCCCGGATGTCGCTTCGCTCATACGGGCTACGCACCACTGACGCCTCTTACGCATTCCGCGCCATCAGGCCGCCGTCCACCGGGATCACGGCGCCGGTGAGGAACGACGCCGCCGGCAGGCACAGGCTCAGCGTCATATGCGCGACCTCTTCCGGGTCGCCGTAGCGGCCGAGCGCCGTGCGGCGCTTGGCGTAGATGGTCTTGTGCTCCTCCGAGATGCGGTCGGTGATCCCTGTGCGGATCGGTCCCGGGCAGATGCAGTTGACGGTGATGCCCTCGCGGCCGAGCTCGACCGCAAGCGAGCGCGTGAGGCTGGCGACGCCGCCCTTCGCCGCCGAATACGGACTGTGCAAAGCGGTGGCGCCGAGCGCCTCGGTGGAGGCGATGTTGACGATGCGCGGGCTCTTCGACTTGCGCAGGTGCGGCAATGCAGCGCGGATGATGCGCGGATGCGCCGTGAGCATCACCGCGATGGCTTTCGCCCAGGCGTCTTCGTAAGCCTCGTCGTCGATCGCGACGCGCACGGAGATGCCGGCATTGTTGACGATGATGTCGAGCCCGCCGAAATGCGCGGCGACATCGCCGACCACGCGCTTGATCTCGCCGCCGTCGGCGACATCGAGCTTCCATGCTTTCGCCGCGCCGCCGCTTGCCGCGATCTCCTTCGCAACAGCATGCGCACCTTGTTCGTCATAATCGGTGACGGCGACGTTCGCGCCCTCATCCGCGAACACGCGCGCGGTCGCACACCCCATGCCGCTCGCCGCACCCGTGACGAGAACGGTCAGGCCCTTCACCGACCGGCTGAGCTGCTTGAACTCGGACATGGCTGTTTCCTCGTGCCGTCTTGTTTGTTGTTATGATTGACAAGGCTGGCACCGATCCGCAGACAGGTCAAACAAGCAAAACAAAAGGGGAGGCCGCGATGGCGAACGAGCTGGATTTTTCAGGCAAGCAGGTGCTGGTCGTCGGTGGTTCCAGCGGCATCGGCAACGGCATCGCGCAAGCTTTTCGCGCGAGAGGCGCAGCAGTTGCGGTGTGCGGCACGCGCGCTCGTGCAGCGGAATATTCGGCGGGAGAAGGCTCCGATCTCGCGGGTCTTGCTTACGCGCAGCTCGATGTCAGCAATCCCAGCGCGATCGAAGCGTTCGACCCGTCGTTCGACCGGCTCGACATTCTCGTGCTCGCGCAGGGTGCGGTGATCTACCGCCGCGGCGAGTTCGAGATGGCGGGCTTCCGCAAGGTCGTCGAGGTCAACCTCATGAGCCTGATGGCCTGCGCGACGCGCTTTCATTCCATGTTGCGGGATTCGAAGGGCGCGGTGATCATGGTGTCCTCGACCGCGGCCTATCATTCCACCATGGGCAATCCCGCCTACAACGCATCGAAGACCGGCGCGGTCGGATTGACGCGCACGCTGGGCGAGGCGTGGGCCGAGGACGGCATCCGCGTCAACGGCATCGCGCCCGGGCTCGTCGATACCAAGATGACGAAGGTGACGACCGACAATCCCAAGCGGCTCGAAGGTGCCTTGTCGCGCATTCCGCTGCGGCGCCTGGGTACGCCGGCCGACATGGCGGGCGCGGCGCTGTTCCTGGCCTCGCCGCTGTCGTCCTACATCATCGGGCAGACGCTGGTCGTCGATGGCGGGCTTATTCTGTAGCCCGGGTGAGCGGAGCGATACCAGGGAACGGTGCAAGCAAAGTCCCGGATGTCGCTTCGCTCATCCGGGA
The DNA here is from genome assembly GCF_054185225.1 of Bradyrhizobium sp. 18BD. Classification (NCBI taxonomy): domain Bacteria; kingdom Pseudomonadati; phylum Pseudomonadota; class Alphaproteobacteria; order Hyphomicrobiales; family Nitrobacteraceae; genus Bradyrhizobium; species Bradyrhizobium sp. 18BD. Next base: position 171,323 of record NZ_JAVAYL010000021.1, read on the forward strand.
CTACGCGCTACGCCTTCGACACTTTCGTCATTACTTGGAACTGCGCTCCTCCTGATCGGTTACTTGGGCAGACCCCCGAGGAGGAGCATCATGGACAAGGATCGGATTGTCGGATCGGCCAAGGAATTCGCCGGACGTGCGGAAGGCGCCATCGGAGACATGGCAGGCGATGCGCAGACACAGGCGTCGGGCAAGGCGCGCGAAGCCGCGGGCACCGTGCAGAATCTCTACGGCCAGGCCAAGGACGCCGTGCGCGATGCCACCGACACCGCGGCGAGCTATGCCAAGGACGCCTATGACAACAGCGGCGAGACGCTTCGCGACGGCACGCAGGCTCTGTCGAAGAAGGTGCAGGACAATCCGCTCGGCGCGCTGCTCATCGCCGGCGGCATCGGTTTTGCGCTGGCGCTGCTGATGTCGCGCCCCGCGCGCCGTCCGCCGCCGTCGCGCTGGCGTTATTATAGCTAGTAACCAACGCCCCAACTCTCGTGCCCCGGACGCAGCGCAGCACGCAGTGTTGCGCTGCTGGGCCGGGGCCCATTCGTTTCTGAATGTTGTGAGAACTGGGTCCCGGCTCTGCGCAGCAGCGTTACACGCTGCAGCGCGTCCGGGACACGAGACTACCGGAACATCTCGGCCGAACGCCCGACGTTACCCGGCGGACGCGGAATGCCGGGATTGAAATTGGGATTCGGATTGCGCGGCGCCGGGACGAATTGACGCGGCGATGGTGCCGGCTGCGGCGAGCCGAAGCCGAAGAAATCGCGGAATGACGATGACGGCGCCGCCTGCGCCGGCTGCTGCACCACCGGCGGCTTCTTCGGCGCGAGCGGCTTGGGCGGCGCGATCGCCGCAGCGGCCCCCGGCGTGCCCGATGCATTCGGGTTGCTACCTTCGGGCGTCGTCGCGGCCATCGGCGTATCGCCCTTGGCCTGCTCACGGCCGACTTCGCGGCGCGGCCAGGCATAATCGTCGGCGCGGCCGGCCGGCGCCGCCAGCGGCTCACCCTTCACCATCGTCTTCGCGGCGAGCGCATCGACGGCCGCGGGACGCGAGCCCGGTCCGCCCAGCAATTGATCGGTCGTGATCGAGGCCGCGACCAGCGGCACGATCGGACCGGCGAGCGGCCGCGGCGCGGGCTTGCCGGGCTCGGCGCTGGTGTCGGGCGTCGCCGGTTCGCTCGGCAGCGCGATCGGGCCGGAGCGTCCCGCGAGCAGGCGCGTGATCTCGCGCTCGACATAGTGCGCGAGCTTTCGCGCGCCCGGCTTGGTGAAGTAGACGCCGTCGTAGCTGCGGAGCTGACGGATCTGGCCTTCGAAGTCCGGGCCCTTCTGGAGGAAGCGGCCGGCTTCGTCCACGAACCCGTCCCAGACGTCGACATAGGTGATGCCGGCCTTGGCCGCGCCTTCGCGGTAGAGCGAATCCAGGAACAGCATGTCTGCGGTGCCCTTCGGGCCGCGGATCGCGGGCAGGCCGACCCAGAGCACCGGCACGCCCTTACTCTTGAGGACGCCTGCGAGCTCCTCGATCTTCTTGCCGTAGAGCTCGACCCAGCGCTCGTCGCGGAATTCGTAGAGGCCGTTCGGGTTGCGCACGGTCTTCTCCGGCGCTGCGGCCGGCGTGTCGGCGTTGTCGGCGTCGTCCTGCGGCAGGTCGGCATCGGCAGGCTTGTCGTCCGGCTTGGCGGCGACATCGGGCTTGGCCTCGCCGGGCTTGGCGGGTTGCTTGGCGCGCGCGCCCTTGTCGTTCTTCTTGTCCTTGTCCGAGGCCTTGTCGGATTTTTCCGTCACCGGCTCGCGGATCGAGATGCGGTCGTTGAGGCCGAGCATGACGACGATGACGTCGGGCTTCTCGGTCTCGAGGATGCCCTTGGCCGCGGCAGCCCAGTCCGAGGGCTCGCCCTTCGGCTGGTACTTGATCAGGCCGGATGTCGTGCGGTGCTTGCGGATCACGCCCATGTCGGGCTGCTCGCTGTAGGCGTCTTCGAGGCCATAGGCGAGCCAGTCGGCCATGGCGTCGCCGATCACCAGCACGTTCTTGTCGGCAACGGTGTCACGCTTGGCCGGTGAGGGCGCGCGCGAAAAATCCTGGCGCGGTGCCTGCGGCTGTTGCTGCTGGAACGGCGTGAAGAAGTCGCCGCCGAACCAGCCGCCACCGCCTCCGCCGTTACGCGGCGGCGGGGCCTGGCGCTGCGGCGGGCCGCCGAAGCCGGGGAAGTTGAAGAACTGCGCCGAGGCCGGCCCTGCGACCGACACCAAAATCGCAAGCGCCGTCCCCAGCGCGATCAACGGGCCGGTCTCGGTCAGCGCCTTGAAGAAGGACTTTGGCTTCGACATGCGATCTCGGGCACGCGCAATGGGGATCGGAGTTGGTTCGATATAATAACGGAATCAGGCGCCAAACGGGCAGATTCCGTTGCAGATTCTTTGACAGATTCTTGACCTCATACACCGGGGAACAGCCGCTCCCGTCAAGGCAGCCAGGTAAAATCCCTGTTCAGGGTTACTTTCGGCGCGATTTTACCGCCCGCGCAGCCTGTCCAGCACGTCGGAGGAGGCAAATCCGTCCGCGGGGACCCCGATCGAGGCCTGGAAATTGCGCAGGGCCTCCCGGGTCTGGCCGCCGAACTGGCCGTCCGGGGTACCCTTGTAGAAGCCGCGCTGGGCGAGAAGCTGCTGCAGTTCCAGCCGCTCGGTGCGCGACAGCTCGCGCTCCTGCCGCGGCCAGGGCTGCACGAAGGGTTGTCCGCCGCGCAAGCGGTCGGCGAAATGGCCGATCGCGAGCGCATAGGCCTCGGCCGGGTTGTACTTCATGATGACCCGGTAGTTCTGCAGCATCAGGAAGCCCGGGCCCTGCGCGCCTGCGGGCGCCAGCAGATAGGCTTTCTCCGCCGGGTGCGGGAAGGGCTGGCCGGTCGGGCGCTTGAAGCCGAGCTTCTCCCATTGCGCAATGGTCATCGCCTTGGCGCGGTCGGCCAGCATGTAGTTGAAGCCCTGGGGCACCACGACCTCGAAGCCCCAGGTCTGGCCGGCCTGCCAGCCGTCCTTCTTGAGGTTGTTGGCGGTGGAGGCGATCAGGTCGGTGGGATTGTCGACGACGTCGCGGCGGCCGTCGCCATCGCCATCCACGGCAAAGCGCTTGAACGCAGTCGGCATGAACTGGGTCGGGCCGAACGCGCCGGCCCAGGAGCCGCGCATCTGCTCGGGCTTGAGGTCACCGCGGTTGAGGATCTCCAGCGCCGACAGGAACTCGTCCTTGAAATAGGCCTGGCGGCGGCCGATGCAGGCGAGCGTCGCGGTCGATTGCAGCACGCTGCGGTCGCCCATCTGCGTCGAGTAATTGGACTCGATGCCCCAGATCGCGGCGATGATGTAGCGGTCGACGCCATAGGCCTTCTCGGTGGCGTCGAACTGCGCCTTGTATTTGGCGAGCACCTCACGGCCCTTGGCGAGGCGGTTGTCGTTCACGAGGATGTCGAGATAGTCCCAGATCGATTTGGTGAACTCGGGCTGCGAGTCCATCAAATCCATGATGCGCAGGTCGGGCGAGAGCCCGGCGGTGAAGCGCTGGAAATTCTCCTGCGTGATGTTGCGGCGTGCGGCATCCGGCCACATCCCTGCGACGCAATTGTCGAAATTGCCGGCCGCCTCGCGGATCGCCGCCGCCGTCATCAGCGGATGGCCGGACGCGCCGTCCTCGCCGGTCCAAGGTAACGCTCCAGTTTGCGCGCCGCCGGGGCCGGGCAGGGCTTGCGACGGCGTCGGATTCGGGCCGGAGAAAATACCGCCGAACAGGTTCGACAGGCCGTTCTGCGCCTGGGCGTGCGCGGAAGCCGGCAGCAGCAAGGCAACCAGCGTTACGCCGGTCACAAATCCAGCACGTTTCGTCAGCGCTGCCACCGATTGCATCATACCTCACCCGTCCGGCCAGAAATCCGCCCTCAGGAGGCCCGGTTACAGTTGCCAATAGCTTAACAAAGATGAAATTTTGTTGGCTGCTTTTTTCTTAACTCTGTGATCGCGAGGCCCCACATCCGCCTTTGTTAGCGGCTGCAAACAGGCTAGCAAGATGACATTGCTCCCGTCACGTATCTCCTCAGGTATTCGATCAATCCCATGAAAATTCGCAAAGCCGTATTCCCCGTCGCCGGCCTTGGCACCCGCGTCCTGCCCGCCACCAAGGCGATGCCGAAGGAAATGCTGACCATCGTCGACAAGCCGCTGATCCAGTACGTCTATGACGAGGCGCGCGAAGCCGGCATCGAGCATTTCATCTTCGTCACCGGTCGCAACAAGAACGTCATCGAAGATCATTTCGACAAGATGTTCGAGCTCGACACGACGCTCGCTGCGCGCGGCAAGAAAGCCGAGCAGGAGATCCTGGCGCAGAACCAGCCGGAAGCCGGCGCCGTCAGCTTTACCCGCCAGCAGGCGCCGCTCGGCCTCGGCCACGCGGTCTGGTGCGCGCGCGACATCGTCGGCAACGAGCCGTTCGCGGTGGTGCTGCCCGACGAGCTCGTGCTCAACACGCCGGGCTGCCTGAAGCAGATGATCGAGACCGCCAACAAGCTCGGCGAGAAATCCAACGTCATCGCGGTCGAGGCGGTGCCCGACCATCTCACCCATCAATACGGCATCTGCGGCGTGGGAAAACGCACCGGCAAGATGTTCGAGGTCGACGGCATGGTCGAGAAGCCGGCCAAGGGCACCGCGCCCTCCAACCTCTCGATCACCGGCCGCTACATCCTGCAGCCCGAGATCTTCAAGATCCTGGAGACGCAGGAGCGCGGCGCCGGCGGCGAGATCCAGCTCACCGACGCCATGATAGGCCTCGCCAAGACGCAGAAGTTCTACGGCGTCGAGTTCGAGGGCGAGCGCCATGATTGCGGCTCCAAGCCCGGCTTCCTCCGCGCCAACATCGCCTACGGCCTGCAGCGGCCCGAGCTGCGCGACGGGCTGATCGCAGAGATGAAGAAGTATCTGGGGCAGTAAGCGCGACCGCTGTCTCCCCGCGCGTCATTGCGAGGAGCGAAGCGACGAAGATTCCATGGGGAGTGGATAGCGACCGGGTCTGAGGCCAGACTGAGGTTGCTGAAGCACTCAACCTGGAGACAACGATGTTGTTCGATCATCTTTCCGACGGACCGGCCGCTATCCGCACGCA